>JAJEFE010000044.1 GCA_022820625.1 Gammaproteobacteria bacterium
CCTTGTGAACGTCCAAACCCACGTACGCGTTATACTCCTTCATGGCCTGCCCTCCTCAATGTGGCTCTGTGCTAAAGGCTCCGACCCCAAACATAACCCACGATGCTTGAGGCCAGGGCAGGTCAATCCATGATGTCTAGATGGTCTTTCTCGACCCTCGGACCGGCGATGAAGTATCCCAGATCGTGATACAACTGCATCCTTCGAGCCGGAGAGCCGACATGCGGCACATTGGAAGCTCTGTTCAGGCGGCGGTTCGCCAAAATCTGGGCCCAAAGCCCAATTGGGTCCCAATTCATACTCAAAACTGTTACGTCGCCTAAAACGAACTCGCGCTCCTCGAATGTCTCGGGCCGGACCCCATCGGCCAATCTCTGACCCCGAATCTGCATCCGCCGGCCCAGCTCGAGCCCGAAGTCGTAATGGTGCTTGAGGTCCGCATTCGATCGGGCCCGTACATGCCAGTCGACATAGAACATCGACTGGATAAGTAGTCCCAACGCCCCACGGGCTCCGAGGACGCGTTGATAAGGTAGAAACATGCCGTCCTCGCCACGGAAGCCGTGACCGCTCTGCAGGTGCATATCCAAGAGGTTGAACAGGTCCAAGAGCTTCAAGCCTGTAGCCGAGGATGAAGCATGTGAACCCGAAACAGTTCCGGAGGTCTGGCCCGGGCAGGCATTGATGGCACCGACCAGTGCCGGCCAGTCGTAGAGGCCGCGCAATTTAACAATGCGGTTGCGCAACTCCTCCTCGTCCCTCGACTCCCAGTTTCGGCCCATGGCCTCAAGCTGTTCCACACCGATGTTTCCGTGGGCAGGCGTCCGTCCGGGCGTGGTAACTGTGTCTCCGAGAATACATAACAAGTCATACAGCGCATCAACCCATCGCCTCGGGAAACCGGCCCCAAGAGCGCTGCGAACGCGGCGGCGCAGGGAGGGCGTTTTTCCTCTCCCAGGAGCAGGGGCGAGTTGGCGGAGAAACTCCGCCTCCTGCTGTGTCGTGCGAATGCCTAGAGATACTGTTGCACCAGCTCCCCAAAACAGCACCGTGCGCGTGCTGCTTGTCACTTTTTATAGTTGGGCGCGGGGACGGTGATGGCCTTCAACTCCCATGTCGGTTTGCGTTCCACGACCTCCACTTCGACGAGCATCTGCTGCGCCGCCGCCGCCAACAATCCAGCATGATCCGCCTTCACGCTGATCTCAATTTCCACTCCAGAATCCCGCAGGACTGCACCGCGAGCGCACCCGCCCGTATCTGTCATGGCGCTGAACATTGCGTATTCCTTGCCATCCTGCCGTAAAGTCGAGTCGGCGTGCGGCGTGAACATTATTCGGCTTGCTGTCTTTGTTGGGTCGTACCGGATTCGTATCGTGCCGGTCGCCTTGTAGGAGCTACTGGTCATATGTCACGTACCTTCCCTAGATGCCCGTCGGGGCGACAGTCTACAACGGCGTACAGCTGCGGTCCCACCGCACAAACGCAGCTGACAAAGGAATCTGGAAGTACTTACGGCCCTATGTCTTTACACTCTGTACGTAGGTGAGATTAAGCGGCAGTATTGCATGCGCTACAAAGCGGTCGTTTACGAGCACCCCGCAGAGAGCTATGGTGCTGTTGCTTGTCGAACTTCCCTCTCAACGGAAAGTTTGACATTCAGGCAGCGAATCACCTTCATTATTGTTTCGTAGCGAGGTTTGGCTCCAGACTTGAGCGCTTTGTGGAGACTTTCGCGGCCCAGCCCCGTTCGCTCTGCCACGTTAGCCATACCTCGATCCCTGGCCACATTCGCATTTGCGGCGAGGAAAACATCCGCTTGCGCTATGCTTGCCGCAAATCAACTGCTGCTTGTATGCGCCGAGATTCCTATCAACGCGTTACCTTGCAGGAAGCATTCGGATAAGAAATGTGGGCCGTAACCCAGACCAGGTTTGAGGATCTCAGGGCTTTCCTGAACCATCTCGAAACCCGCGACGAACTGCGGCGTGTCGACGTGCCGGTGGATCCGAAGTTGGAACTAACGGAAATCTGCCGGCGAACGCTGCAGCGCGAGGGTCCCGCTCTGCTGTTCACGCGCCCCACCGGCAGCGATGTTCGCGTGCTGGGCAACCTTTTCGGCACGGCCAGCCGCATCGCCGCCGCGCTGGGCTCCGATTCAACCGACGTGTTCGGCGAGTTGGGGCAATTGCTGGCCTCGCTGCGCGCGCCGGAACCGCCTCGCAGTGCCGGCGAAGTCTGGCAGAAGCTGCCCCTGGTCAAGGAAGTGCTGAAGATGGCGCCGCAGACTGCTCGCCGGGGTCCCTGCCAGGAAAACGTGATCGAGGGAGACGATGTCGACCTGGGCGCGTGGCCCATCCAGACCTGCTGGCCCGGGGATGCCGGTCCGCTGATTACCTGGGGGCTGACCACCACCCGCAGCCCCGCGGGCGAGGCGGTGGGCAAGCGCCAGAACGTCGGCATCTACCGCCAGCAGGTGATCGGCCGCAACCGCATCATCATGCGATGGCTACCGCACCGGGGCGGAGCCACGGATTACAAGGCCTGGTGCGCCCGCCACCCGGAGGAACCCTTTGAGGTCGCCATCAGCATCGGCGCGGACCCGGCCACGATCCTGGCCGCGGTCACGCCAATTCCCGACACCCTGTCCGAATACGCCTTCGCCGGCCTCATGCGGGGAGCGCGCACGCAATTGGTCAAGTGCATCGGCTCGGATCTAAGGGTCCCCGCCACCGCCGAGATCACCCTGGAGGGCCACATCGCCCCCGGCGACACGGCCATGGAAGGTCCGTTCGGCGACCACACCGGCTACTACAACGAAGCCGAGCGCTTCCCGGTGATGACGGTGGACCGCATCACCCACCGGAGTGATCCGATCTACCACACCACGTATACGGGCCGTCCGCCCGATGAGCCTGCCGTCCTCGGACTCGCGCTCAACGATGTGTTCGTACCCATTCTCAAGACCCAGTTCCCCGAAATCGTGGACTTCTACCTGCCCAGCGAGGCCTGCTCCTACCGGATCGCCGTGGTCAGCATCCGCAAGCAGTATCCCGGGCACGCCCGCCGCATCATGTTCGGCGTTTGGTCGTACCTGCGCCAGTTCACTTACACGAAACTGGTGATCGTCGTGGATGACGACATCGATGCCCGCAATTGGCCGGACGTCATCTGGGCGGTCAGCACCCGAATGGACCCAGCGCGGGATACCGTGATTGCCGAGTCCACGCCCATGGACTATCTCGACTTCGCCTCCCCCGTCGCCGGCCTGGGCTCGAAAATGGGCTTCGACGCCACCAACAAGTGGCCCGGCGAAACCCAGCGAGACTGGGGCAAGCCTATCCACATGACGCCAGAAGTCATCAAGCGAGTGGACCGCCTGTGGAGCGAACTGAGGCTGGAATAACCACAAGCGTGGGCTGGCGCGGACAGAGCTTGCGCGCAGAACCAAGGGAGCATGCCGCCGCGGCCGATCAGGGATCGGGGCAGGGCGACAGCGACGCGTAGTACGCGGCCAGGTCCTCCACGTCCTGATCGGTCAGCGTGGCGACGAACGGCTGCATGGAGACGTCCTCGCGCACGCCGTCCCGGTAGGCCTTGATCGAGTTGACCAGGTAAAGCTCCTGCTGCCCGGCGAGGCTGGGCCACAGCGGGTTGACGCTGACCCCGTCGGGTCCGTGGCAGGCGGAACACAGCGCCGCCATGGACTGGCCACGCTCCGCATCGCCCTCGGCCCAGGCCGCCGTAACGCCCGCCATCGCGGCGAGCACCAATACCAAACCACGCTTCATCGTCGTGCCTCCAGTCCAGAGCGCCTACACCTCATCCGGCGCATGCACATCCTTCGCCGGCCGGGTCTCGTTCCGGCCGATGGTCAGCAGATCCCAGAACAGGATCAGCATCCCCGCCGTCATCACCACGCCGAACGCCATGCGCCAGTACATCGCCTGGATGAACCAGGGCTGTGTCTGGCCCTCGAAGTACGCCTGCCAGGTGGAGCCGCCCATGGCCCGTTCGACAAACGCCTGCTCGTAGCCGGCGATCAGCATGGCCATGGTCATGCCCATTACCCCCACGCACTGCAGCCCCAGCGACCACTTCCACTTCCAGCCCCCGTCGGGCAGGCCGGCCGACATCCACACGTCGCCGCGCCATTTCTGCAGGGCGATGTAGATGAAGGCGATGACGATGGTGGCGTAGGCGCCGAAAAATGCCAGGTGGCCGTGCGACGACGACCACTGGGTGCCGTGGGTGTACAGGTTGATCTGCGGCAGCGTCTGCATGAAGCCCCACACGCCGGCGCCGAGGAAATTGCCGAACGCGTGGGCGATGAGCCACGCCAGCGCCGGGTGGTTGTTGCTCCGGAAGCCGTGCCGGCCCGCGTCGTAGACCGCGTGCACCACCATGGCCACCAGCGGGATCGGTTCCAGCGCCGAGAAGAACCCGCCGAGCGCCAGCCAGTACTCCGGCGTGCCGATCCAGAAGTAGTGGTGGCCGAGCCCCAGGATGCCGGAGCCGAACATCAGCGCCACCTCGATGTAGAGCCAGGTGGTGACGATGCTGCGCCGGGCGCCCAGGGTCTTCATCAGGCCCCAGGCCATGATGCAGCCCACCAGCACCTCCCAGGTCGCCTCCACCCACAGGTGCACCACCCACCACCACCAGTACTGGTCCACCGACAGGTTGGTGGTGTAGAACATGCCCGCCAGGTACAGGCCGGCGAGCGCGATCAGGTCCAGCACCAGGGTGCCGGAGATGCCGCTCCAGCGGCCCTTCATGAACGTGGCCGCCACGTTGTAGAAGAACACGCCCATGCACACCACGATGCCGATGTCGGCCCAGCGCGGCGCCTCGATGTACTCGCGGCCCTCGTTGATCAGCCAGATGCTGGCCCGCGTGCCGCTGCCCACCTGCACCACCAGGTACACGATCACGACCACGGTCACGGCCGCCGTCAGGATCCAGAAATTGACGTTGGCGAGCCTGGCGCCGACCAGTTCCGTGCCGGCCTCGTCCTCCACCAGCCAGTAGATGGAGCCGATGAAGCCGTACAGCATCCACACGATCATCGCGTTCAGGTGCACCATGCGGTTGACGTTGAAGTCGAGCACCCCGAACAGGAACTCCGGGTAGATGAACTGCAGCCCGGCCAGCAGCCCGAACGCGGTCTGGGCCAGGAACAGCACCATGGCCGCGAGGAAATACTTGAGCGCGAGGCGCTGGCCCGCGCTGAGCGCCGGGGACGCGGCCGCGCGCGCGGCGGCGATGGGCGCGTCGAGTACGGCCGTGGACATGGTCAGGGCCCTCCCTGCGGCAGCGGCTCGAAGCCGTGGGGGAACCCGTTGGTGTCCACCGCCGACAGCCACTTGAGAAAGGCGATGACGCCGCGCGCTTCCTCGTCCGTGATACCCAGGTCCGGCATGCGCCGGTTGGTGCCGAAAGTGCGCGCATTGCTCACGGGGTCGGTGAGGAACAGGGTCATCAGCAGTTCGCGCGACTGCTCGTTGCCCCAGCCCGGATCCAGCCACGCCTTGGTGAGGTCCGGCGCGTAGTAGGCGCCGTTGCCCAGCAGCGTGTGGCAGTTCATGCAGTTCTTCGCCTGCACCGTCAGCTTGCCGAGGTCCACCAGCGCCCGGGCTTCCTCCTCGGTGTGCATGGTGGCGAACAGGGGCGCCTCCCCGCCGATCACCGGCGCGTACATGTTGCGCTCGGCGTCGAACTCGTAGCCGATGCGGTAGTTGATGACGTCGTAGGCCGGCACGCGGTCGCTGCCGCTGGTGATGGCGTCCACGGTGTCGAAGGTCAGAATGATGAGGATGACGGCCATGAACGCCGTCACGAAGATCGCGCACTTGCGCCAGAAGTCCTGGCTGGCCCACCAGGGGGTGTCAGACACGGTGTCCTCCCTGCTCATCGGCGGAATCGTGGGTGGCGACGGACAGCCGCCAGATGAAGCGCGGCGCCACGAAATAGCCCGCCAGCAACAGCGCGACCAGCGCCAGCCAGGCGCCGTCGAGGCGCAGGAACCAGGCCAGCCCGCCCACGGAGGCAGCCAGCGCGGCATAGGAGACGTTGGCGAGGCGGCGCAGCAGCGTGAAGTCGTTCAGGCGGCCCAAAGCCAGGAAGACCGCGTAGCACGCGCCGAACAGCACCACGGCGCCCGCCGACAGGGCCGCCATCGCGAATCGCTGCACTTCGACCGGTTCGATCACCGGGCTGTTCGGGGTGGCGCCATGCCGTCGCCTTTCAATCCGGAGACATTCTTTGTATTCGGTCCCGGCGGAGGCCACAATCGTGCAAACCACTGATGCGCTCTGTGGAAACTACGTATGGACACGGACCCGATTCGCGACCGCCTCGACAAACTGACGCGCCACGGGTTCAGTGCGCTCATGGACGCCGCCGCCGACGGCATCGTCGTGATCGACCGCAACGGCACGGTGCTGGACTTCAATTCCGCCGCGCAGCGCATGTTCGGACTCGCCCCCGGGCAGATCGTCGGGCGGAACGTGGCCCGGCTGATGCCCGAGCCCGACCGGTCGCGCCACGACGAGTACATCGCGCGCTATCTCCGGACCGGCGAGGCACGGATTATCGGCATCGGCCGGGAGGTGACCGGGCAGCGCGCGGACGGCGCCACGTTCCCCATGCAGCTTTCGGTGGGCAGCGCCGAGGGCCTGTTCATCGGCATCGTTCGGGATCTCTCCGCCCAGAAGGCCGCCGAGGAAGAGAACCAGCGGCTGAAGGACCGGCTGGTCGAGGTGGACCGGCTGAGCCTGATGGGCGAACTGGCGGCGGGCCTTGCGCACGAGATCAACCAGCCGCTGAGCGCCATCGCCACCTACGCGCAGGCCGGCGAGCGGATCGTGTCGGATGAGGCGACCGACACGGAGGCGCTGCGCAAGACGTGCCGGGTTATCGCCGAGCAGGCGTTGCGGGCGGGCCGGGTCATTCACAACCTGCGCAACTTTGTCGGCAATCGGCAGGTGGTCGAGGACGAGGTGGACTTCAATCGGGCCATCCAGGACGTGCTGAATCTGGTGGAGGCCGACGCGACGGCGGCGGGGATTGCCGTGCACACCGAGTACGAGCCGGACCTGCCCCCCATCGTGGCCGATGCCATCCGCCTGCAGCAGGTGCTGCTGAATCTCACGCGCAATGCCGTGGACGCGATGCGCGACGGGCCGCGGAAGGAGCACGGCATTCGGATTCGCACGCAGCGGTCCGGGCGCCGGTCGGTGGGCGTGGAGGTCATCGACCACGGACACGGCTACCCGCGGGAACTGGCCGACGAGATGTTCCAGCCCTTTGTGACCACCAAGCCCGGGGGCCTCGGGGTCGGCCTCGCGGTCAGCCGCCGGATCGTGCGGACGTACGGCGGGGAACTGTACTACCGATCCAATCCCGGGGGCGGTTCGATTTTCGGTTTTTCGGTGCCACAGAAGCGCGCCTTCGGGGACGGGCACCATGGACAGGAGTGAACCGCTGATCTACGTCGTGGACGACGATGCGGCGGTATGCGATTCCCTGACGCTGCTGCTGAAGAGCGTGAAGCTGAAGGCGCAGGCGTACCGCAGCGCGGCGGAGTTCCTCGAACACTACGATCCGCGGCAGCACGCGTGCCTGGTGGCCGACATCCGCATGCCGGGGATGAGCGGACTGGAACTGCAGGCCGCGCTCAAGCACCTCGGCGCGCCCATACCGGTGATCTTCATTACCGCGTACGGCGATGTGCCGATGGCCGTGGAGGCGATGAAATCCGGGGCGCTCGATTTCATCGAGAAACCGTTCCGCGACCAGGACCTGCTGGACCGCGTGAACCAGGCACTGGCGCAGGACCGGAAACGGCGCGCCGAGGAACAGAGAGTCGAGACGATCCGAAAGCGCCTGGCAACGCTCACGCCGCGCGAGACCGAAGTGATGCACCGCGTGGTCGAGGGGCAATCGAACAAGGTCATCGCGATGGATCTCGGGGTGAGCCAGAGAACCGTGGAGATTCACCGGGCAAACGTCATGCAGAAGATGGGCACGCGCTCGGTCGCCATGCTCGTGCGCGCCGTGCAGAGCGTGGAGTCCGGCGACAATCGGAGCAATTCCGGCTGAATGCTGCCGGCGCTTCAAAGCGAAAACCCAGCTAACGATTCTCCCGCTTGCCTCTGGCAACCGCATCCGGCGCACCCAGCGCCGGCAGATCGTCGGCGGCCCCCACCACCAGGCTCAACCCCGAGCGAAAAGCCAACGCCGCATTGTCAGCTTCCCCGAATTGATCCAGCAAGCGCCCGTAAAGCGCGTACGCATCGGTCCGCGGGTCAATCGCGAGGCTCGTTTCAAGATAACTGCGAGCCTTGCCCCACAACTCCAGCACCATGCACAGCCGCGCCGCCGTCAACAGCAGCGCCGGGTCCTCCGGCCGGTCCTTGAGCCAGTCCTCCGCCTGCCGCAACTGCTTGTCCGCCTTGGCGCCGCGTACCCGCCCGTAGGCAAGCACCAGGCTCTCCTCCCAGCCGCGCTTCAGCGCCTGGCGGATTTTCTTCTCCGCCTCCTCGCCCTGCCCAAGCGCGTTGAGCGCAATCCCCTGCTGCGCAATCAGCCGCGGCGCCTTGCGCAACGCCGCCGGCAGGCGCCCCCACAGGCGGTCCACGTCCACGCGGGTGACGCCTTCCCCCGTGGTACACGCTTCCAGCGCCGAGGCGACAATGCCCTCCAGTTCGTCCGAATCCATCCGCGCGTCCGCCAGTTGCGGGCCCAGCGCCAGGAGCCGGTCCCAATCCTCAAGCGCGTGATGGATCCGGGCCAACAGCGCCAGCGCCACCGGGTGATCCGGGTGGGCTTCCTGGATGCGTTGCAGCGTTGCCAGCGCCCGCTCGTAATCGGAGTGCTCCAGTTGCAGTTCCGCCTGGGTGAGCAGCACCGCCGTCTCCGCTTCCGGCATTTCCTCGTAGGCGAGCTTCAACCAGTCGTCGCGGCGCTCGTCGGAACCCTGCAACTGGGCCGCCCGCGCGGCCATGAGATAGTGGATGAGCGGCGAGTCCGTGCCCCGGACGCTGCGCGCCAGCAGGCGCTCGCCCTTCGACCAGTCACCCTCGGCCATGTGGATCAGGCCCTTCGTCAGCTTTTCCCCGGCGCGCCTCAGGCGCCGCTCGGCCACGACTTCGCCCAGCCGGCGCGGCGCCCGCCACACCGCCAGCAGCAGGCGCACGGCGAAGTACGCGCCCATCAGCACCAGCACCAGCACCGGTACCGACATTTCGATGACGTAGCCGAGGAAGTTGACCAGAACGTAGCCGCGGTCGCGGAGCAGGAAATGCGCGGCAAAGGCGCCGACGAAAACGGCGGCAATGCCCCAGAACCCGGCGCGCATCAGCCGTCTCTGGCTGCCAGTTCGCGCAGCAGGCTCAATGAGCCGCTGATATCGGGACGTTCGGGCTCGATGTCCAGTTGCGCCATGTCCTCAAGGAGCGTCACAGCGCTCTGCACGGCCTGTTCCGAACCATCGAAGTGCCGGGTCAACAGATCCCGGGCCGTCTCCACGCTGGTGCGGAAGACCTGTGTCTGGTTGCGCAGCAGGCCGAGGCGCGCCATTTCCAGTTCCAACTCCAGTTGCCGGCGCAGCAGCGATTGCTCGCGCGCGGTCAGCGCAGGCGACTCCGCCGCGTCGCTGCGCTCCACGCTGATCATGCCGGAAATCGCCCCCCGGATACTCAGCCAGACCCGGTTCCAGCCGGATTCCACATTCTCCAACCCATCCGGTTCCGCGATCAGGTTGGCCGGCACCGCGGCGCCCATGGGCAATTCGTCCACGCGGGCGGCCAGGCGGCCGAGCGTGTAGCTCAGGCCTTCCACGTCGGCCAGTTCGGCGCTTTGCAGGGTCTGAAGGTCCGCGGATATCTGTTGACGTACCCTCGCAAGCGCCGGGTCGGCCAACTGCCGTAGCGCGTCATCGGCAAGTTCCAGTGCAATGATCGCGGTCTCCCAATGCCCGCCCAGGGCGAGTTCCGCGTTGCCGAGGTTCAGATAATGCTCCGCCTCGGCCAGCAGCCAGCGGCGCCGGGCATCGCCGGTGACGCCCTGAAAGTCGTTGACACGGGACTCCAGCGCCTCGTACCGGACCGACAGTTCGTCGACATTGGCGCTGACTCGGGCCGACGCTTCAAGCTGGGCGGCATCCGACCGCTGCAGCGTGCCGACGCCCTCGCCGAGGGACTCGATGGCGGCGCGAATCTCGTCCACCGACAGGGCCGCCGCGCTGTCCCCCTGGGCCAGCGCCACCTCAAGCTGCCTCTGCTGCCACCACAACAGGCCGCTGGCGGCGGCGGCAGCCAGCGACACGCCGATGGCCAACAAGAGCGTGAACCACAGTCCCTTCCGGCCGCGCGGACCGGGGACCGGCCGAGGCTGCGGTGATTCCGCGGCGGGCTTTTGCGGCGGGGCTTCCGGTGCCAGCGTCGAGGCCGGCTTCGGCGCCGCCTTCTCGACTTCGCCGGCTTTCTCTGTTGAATCCTTGTCGTTCATGATGCGTACGACTGACCTGCTGAACCCCGAAAGCGAGAGTATCATAGGGCGCATTTCCACGAGGATTGGCGAGAAATGCACCTTCCAGGTGCCCGCCTGTTCGACAACCATACGGGAAGGCGATGACTGAGAGATTCAATGGTCCGAAGCTGGACGAACTGGCCCGCAAACTGGCTGATTCGGTGCCGGGCAACATCAAGTCCATGGGCGAGGACATGGAACGCAACTTCAAGTCGATGCTGCAGTCGGCACTGGCCCGGATGGACCTGGTGACCCGTGAGGAATTCGACGTTCAACTGGCCGTGCTTGCCAGGACCCGCGAGAAACTCGAGGCTCTTGAAGCCCGGCTGGCCGCATTGGAGGAGAACGCGCCCGACTGACCTGGCCGTCCGCGGCGTAGGTTCCGCGGCATGGGGTGGAAGACCGCCTCGCCAAAGACGGTTGATTCACCAACGAAACATCCCGGTACGTTGACCGTGGGTCTGGTCCACCTGTTCAGCCGGGGCCAGATGGGCATGGAAGCCTATCGGACCCTTGTCGAGGTCCATGTCGCGGGCGGCCTGCCCACCTTCACCATCGCGGGTCTCCCGGCGGCGGCCGTCCGGGAGAGCCGGGACAGGGTGCGCGCCGCGCTTCAGACCTGCGGGCATCCCATACCGCCGAGCCGGGTCACGGTGCACCTCGGTCCCGCGGACATCCCCAAGGAAGGCGGCCGCTTCGACCTGCCCATCGCGCTGGGGGTCCTGCAGGTGGGAAACAAGTGGAAGTGGCCGGTAAACGAATACGAATTCATCGGCGAACTGGGGTTGAGCGGAGCGTTGCGGCCGGTGCTGGGCGTGCTTCCGGCGGTGCTGGCCGCCCGCGACGCGGGCCGGGCGATGATCCTGCCGGCCGGCAACGCGGCCGAGGCCGCGCTGGTCAGGGACGCCCGCGTATACCCCGCCACGCATCTCATGGAGGTCGTGCGCCACCTCAACGGCGATGCTCCGCTCAAGACGCTGAAGCCGTCCGCGCCGAATCCCGCACAGCCATTCGGCGTGGACCTCTCGGAAGTGCGCGGGCACGGCGAAGGCAAGCGCGCTCTGCTCATCGCGGCGGCCGGCGCGCACCATCTTCTCATGCTGGGTCCGCCGGGCAGCGGCAAGAGCATGCTCGCCCAGCGGCTCATCACGCTGCTGCCCCGCCTGGCAGCTGAAGACATGCTCTGCGTGGCGAGCATCGCCTCCGTCGCCGGCGCACCGCTTGCGCCGATCCTCCGGGCCGAGCGGCCATTCCGCAATCCGCACCACACGGCGACCGTGGCGGCGCTGGTGGGCGGCGGGACCCGCCCGAAACCGGGTGAAATTTCCCTTGCCCATCTCGGCGTTTTGTTCCTGGATGAATTGCCGGAATTCTCGCGCGGCGCGCTGGAGGCGATGCGCGAGCCGCTGGAGAACGGCACCGTGAGCATCGCGCGCAGCAACCAGCGCGTGCAGTACCCGTGCGAGTTCCAACTGGTCGCGGCCATGAATCCCTGTCCCTGCGGATACCTGGGTGACGGCACCGATCGCTGCCGGTGCTCGGAAGCGCGCCTCGACCGCTACCGTTCGAGGCTTTCGGGCCCCATCCTGGATCGCTTCGACATTCAGGTGGAGATACCCCGCATTCCCTTCGGCGAACTCGTCCAACCCCTCGGCGAGGGGGAGAGCGCGGCCCTTGCCCGCGAGGCCTCCGCAGCGCTTCGGCGGCAACTGGAGCGCAGCGGCGCGCCGAACGCGAGGCTGACGAATCGGCAACTGTGGCGGATCGCGGCTCTCACCCCGCAGGCGCGCCGGGTGCTGATGAAGGCCGCCGACCGCTGGCAGCTCAGCAATCGAACGGTTACCCGTATTCTGAAGGTTGCGCGCACCATCGCGGACCTGGCGGAAGCCGAGGCGCTGGCCCCGGAGCACGTGGCCGAAGCGATCCATCTGCGGTGCCTCGACCGGCTGCTTTGATGAGATCAATAGAATGGCTATACTCTGCGGCCCACGCCACGGGAGCCGTTCTTGTCCACCAGGAATCAACGCTTTTACGACGGCTTCATGCTGATCCTCGGCGTCTTTGTGGGCGTGCTGGCCGGTATCGTCTTCATGAAGGCCTTCTCGGCTGGCGCCGGCGCTGAGCGTTTCGACGACCCCGACTTCATCGGCGCCACCGACGAGCGAATTCGCCCGATCGGCCGCGTCGCGCTGATCGGAGACCCGGACGTCGGCGTCCGGCCGGTCGTGCATACGGTGGCAGACAGCGTGAGCGCGCCCATGTCGGGGCCGCAGGTCTACAACGAGAACTGCTACCTCTGCCACGCCGCGCCCGGTGTCGGCGGCGCCCCGGTGTTCGGCGATGCGCAAGCCTGGGCGCCCCGAATCGCCCAGGGACAGGACATACTCACGGAACGGGTGATCAACGGCTACCAGGGTGAACTGGGCGTCATGCCGCCCAAGGGCGGACGAACGGACCTCAGCGATGAGGAGATACTGGAGGCGCTGGCCTTCATGCTTGACGAAGTACAGCTGTAGCAGTCCGTGGCAAGAGTCACGCCCCGCCCAACCCCAAACATGCTGAGAATTCTGTGGGCGGCCGTTCTGGCGGCCACCTTCTCTGTACCCGTACATGGCCAGGTTTCCGGCTATCCCGAGGACCTGCTGGAACGCGTTCGCCAGGCAGCGGACGATGTGCCGGGGGCGCCGCCGGAGTCCATCAACTTCATCAAGTTTGCCGAGAGCCATCGCACCTTTGCGGCGGTCATCGACGGCGGATCGGACGAGCCGTTCGTTTCGGCGCGGACCGCCTTTCAGGTCGTCTATCCCGACGGGAGTCTGATGATCGACGCGGGCATGGACGAGGCCGTCCACCGCTTCTACGGATTCGGCCGCGACGAGCCCTACTGGCGGGACCGTAACGACAGGGTTCAGGCCGCTCTGTCGGCAGCCAACCTGATCGTCGTCACCCACGAACACGGCGATCACGTCGCCGGCATCCTGCGCAGCTCCGACCGCGACGCGATCGCGGCCAAGGCCATCCTGACCGAAGCGCAGGTCCGGACGCTGAACACGGCGCCGCAACTGCCGGAGATCGGGATCACGGAGCAACAGGCGCGCGACTACCGGGTCGTGGACTATCGGCAGTACCTTCCGGTGGCGCCCGGAGTGGTGCTGATAAAGGCCCCCGGCCATACGCCAGGGCATCAGATAGTGTACGTCCGCCTGGCAGAGGGGGCCGAATACCTCTTCATCGGCGACGTCGGCTGGCTGATGGAAAACGTGACCGAACTGAAATTGCGTCCCGCCGAGACCATTGCGCGCATCGGCGAGGATCCCGAAGCGCTGATGGCGCAGCTCGTGTGGCTGAACAGCCTGGCAGACCAGGGGCTGGTGCTCGTACCTTCCCACGACGACCGGTTGCTGAGCCGCTACGCCGCGGAGGGACTGCTCGGGAACGACCTCGCGCTTCCTGCCGGCGACCACTGACTGCCGGCGCGTTCCCCGCCGGCTACCTGATGGGCGGCCGGGGCAGTCGCGACGCCCCGGGCTCCAGGGTCAACCTGTGTTCGAGGGTATACCAGGGAGACTCTATCGATCTGTCGTCGGGATGCGGTTCATCGTGACGCCGGTAGTGACCGATCAGCGCGGCCGTGACCCCGAATTGAACATCGTCGTCCAGCCTGGGATCGTCGGCCGAGTAAATCTGCGATATCAGCGTCTTGTAGCCCTGCTTGCGCGCCAAAGCGTGAAGGTGCGCCGGTCTGAACGGGTGGCGGCCCTGGGCTGCCAGCAACTTCCCCACCAGCCCGTCGGTGGGAATCGGATAGCCCGCCGGCTTTATGGATACGAAACGGATGCAGCCCTCGCCGTCCGTGGCGAACTTGCCGCGCAGATTCATGTCCGCCTGGCCGACGTCCTGGCTCTCGTACAACCCCACCGTGGACGCATGCCAGATATCGACCTCGACGCCGGCGACCGGCTCGCCCGCCGTGTCCTCGTAGCGCAGCTCCACGAATACCGCAGGCCCGGGCGTCGGCGAGCGCACGATGGAACCGCCATTCTCGGTACGCGGCGAATTCAATCGCCAGAACGGCCCCAGCATCGATCGGCTGGTTTCGGTTTGGTCGCCGGTGTTCAACAGGCAAACCAGCGAGGACACGCCAAGGGAGCCGGCCATCAGTACGACCTCGTTGTTGGTGTCCGTCTGCTGCTGGCCGATTTCGTTGAGCAGCGCCGCGGCCGTCTCGAATTCCTCTTCCGTGAGCCTCGTGTCGCGAACGAAGCCATGCAGATGCCGGATCAGGGAAACCATGATTTCGCGCAGCCGCGGATCCGCGGTGCGTTCCATCACCCGAAGCACCGCGCGGGTCACGTCCGCTTCGCCGCGAATGATCATTGATCGGGGGCCGCCGGTTCCGTCAGCACGCCTTCAGAGGATTGCGCGCCCGGAGGGATTCGAACCCCCGGCCCCTGCCTCCGGAGGGCAGTGCTCTATCCACTGAGCTACGGGCGCAAAACGTGTTTACCGTCCGCAGGGCAAGGGTTGCTCAGCGTCGTTCGCGTGGCCGCGCCTCGTTCACCCGCAGCGGACGTCCGCCGACATCCTTGCCATTCAGGTTCGCGACCGCCGCTTCGGCCTCCGCCCGATTTGGCATTTCCACGAAACCAAAACCCCTTGACCGGCCCGTTTCCCGGTCAGTCAGTATCTTTACCGAAGACACTGCCCCGTAGTTTGCAAAGGCATCCCGCAGTTCCGACTCGCTCAGCGCGTAAGACAAATTTCCACAATAGATATTCATTAACACCAACTCTCGCGCCGTTCATCGTCCGTACAGCGACTCGACCAACGGCACCAGACCGAACGCTTCAAGAATCCACCCACGCCAACCTTTGCTGGACGACATTGTCCCATGCCTTCAACGCTACGCTGCCCGTGCGCACAAAAACCGCGCCGGCCCGACACTCCACCCCGCCAGGCGATTGGAAGTACGGACCGGTGCACCCCTGCCACTGTACGGGTGATCCAGCAAGGGGTCAACAACATTACCATTGCTTTTTCTTAAGACTCGGGGCCACCCAGGTCCAGGCGCAGAGAGCGAGAAGGGACATCAGCCAAAGCCAGAAACCGGCACGGAACGACAGGTCAGGTATAGAATATCCGGCCCTCGCCGCCAGCGGGCCAGCCGCCAGGCTCGACAGCCCGAGCAGCAGGGCGAGCGCGGCGAGGACTCGCGCCGCCCTTTTCCATCCTGCCAGTAAAAACCCGACCGAACAGAGAAACAGGGGGTTCGCGAACCACGCCCAGATTCCGGCATCCGCGGCCCTCCATCCGTTGGTGAGCAGTGTCCATCCGATCAGCGGTTCGCTTTCTCCCGGCTGCAGTGCCGGAAGCGCCAACGCCGCCGCCCATGCCAAGCAGACGACCGAAGCAACCAACCGGTCCGGGCGTCTCACGTGCGTTGCCGGCCTGCCATCACAGCCATCGGCTCACAAAGAGCATGGGTGTGCCCCAGGGCCCGAACTCCATCCGCTTGTACAACCGTTTGGCGGAGGCGTTGTCGTCGCGCACTTCCAGGGTGACCTTTGCGCACCCCGAGTCCCGGGCCCGGCGCAGAATGTCCTCCAGCAATGCCCGCCCCACGCCCCTGCTGCGATGAGCCGCGGTCACGGCGAGATCGTGAATATTGATCAACGGCAAGCCGGCAAACGTCGAAAACCCCCGGAAACAGACCGCGACGCCAATCCTGTCGGAACCCTCGCACGCGAGCAGGACAAAGGCGCCCGGATGCCGGCGCAGTCCGGGGATGAGCCGCGCTCGTACGTCCCCGGAGAGCGCCTGCGACTGTCCCATCGGGTGCCGCGCATACTCGTCAAGCAGTGCGACCACGGCCTCCGCATCGTCGGCCGCGCTCAAGTCTGCCTCGCGAATCTCCACGGTCATTGCATCCACCTTGTAAGGAACCAGGCTACCTGCCTGTTCGCGGTGAGAAGGACCCACGACGCCGGCCACGTCGGAAAACCAGGCTGAAATTGTTCGCGGGCATCGCCACCCGCCTCTCCAGGGCAAGGCCCGCTTCGCTGGCCAGACGTTCCACGTCTTCCATATCCCGCAGCCCCCACCGGCCGTCCTGCATTCGAAGCCGCTCGTCGAAGGCAGCGTTGCTGGGCGCGGTATGGCCTCCGAAGCGCCGATAGGGTCCATACATATACAGGATTCCACCATCCGCCAGCACTTCCGCGGCGCCGCCCACCAGCGCCTCTGTGGCGTCCCACGGCGTGACGTGGATCATGTTGATATTGACGATGGCGTCCGCGGCCGGGATCGGCCAGGGCCGCCGCAACACGTCCAGATCCAGCGGTTCGCGCACGTTGGGCATCCCGGCGACGGCGGCGGAAATCATCCGGCGCAGTTCGGCGTCCGGTTCGCTGGGCTGCCAGACCGGGCCGGCAAGCGCAGCGGCGAAGTACGCCACATGCCGGCCGGCGCCGCTGGCGATTTCAAGCACCAACCCCCGTTCGGGAAGCACCTCCTCAAGAACTTCGAGTATGGGCCCCTTGTTACGGTCCGCCGCGGAGCAACCCCACAATCCGGTCTGGTTTGCCACGACACTGGTGCTCTATCCGATTGAAAATACCGCATCAGCGCCAACGGGCCGAAGCGATCACGATCGCCGCAGCCAGCAACGCCATACCCGCAGATACACCCAGGGCGGCACCGACGATCGCGCCGATCCCCGGACTGCCGAACCAGGTGCCCACTCCGCCACCCGCAACCATGCCGATAAAGACGCCAACCGGAATACCGGCAACCC
This sequence comes from Gammaproteobacteria bacterium, assembly GCA_022820625.1. Lineage (GTDB taxonomy): Bacteria > Pseudomonadota > Gammaproteobacteria > Steroidobacterales > Rariloculaceae > UBA6522. The sequence goes on from JAJEFE010000044.1 coordinate 17,327, forward strand.
CCCAGACCGGAAACACCCGGCGCGACATCGGCTCAGGTTTCCCCGGCAGCGGCGCTACAGCAGTCTGTGGTACAAGTCCCGCTGCTCGGGGCGGAAGACCGCCTCGCCGTAGGCGGCTGTTCGGGCGATGACGTATCGCGGCTGGCCAGGTGGCTCGTCGGTTGAATCTCCCCGGTATTGTCCCTCCTGGCCCTCAACATGGACAGAATCTCGCCCGGCTCCGGAAAACGGCCTTGCTTGTGCTTCGAAAACAGCACCTTGCCGTCAACCGAGACGTCGAACACGCCGCCCCCTCCCCGGACGAGTTCCACCTCAAGGTCAGGATCGTCGTTCAATTCCGCCTCCAGACCGGAGGCGCGCGGCAGGTAATTTCAGCGGCCGCAGTACTTGATGACTACTCTGGAAATGGTCCTGACCCGTGCTTGCGACCGGCGGCGCCTCACTGGCTGCCGGGGAGGTTGTACCCCGCAGCGTTGAGCGCCTCGGTCAATTGGATGTCGTCATCCGGAGCGATACGGCCGCCCGGACCGCGGTACCGCCGCCCGCCCTGCACCACCAGGTCCGGTTCGACCCCGGTGCCGTCGATCGAGCGGCCGTTCGGCGTGAAGTATTCGGACGTCGTGAGTTTCAGCGCACCGCCATCCAACAGGGGTATCACGGTCTGCACCGACCCCTTTCCGTATGTGCGCTCGCCCACCACGCGGGCGCGTCCGTTTTCCTGCAGCGCCGCGGCCACGATCTCCGACGCCGACGCCGATCTGCCGTCGACAAGCACCATCAGCTTTCGGCCGCCGATGACATCGCCGGGGGTCGCGTCTTCCTCGAATCTCGCCTCGTCGATCCGACCGCTGCCGCGAACTATCAGGCCTTCTTCCAGAAACGCGTCGGCGACATCCACGGCCGCGCCCAGCGTACCGCCCGGATTGTCCCGCATATCCAGAACGACCGCTTGAAGATCGTGTTCGGAAAGCAGTTCCTCGACCGCCCTGTGCAGTTCCTCGCCGGTGCCGTCGGTAAAACTGGACAACCTTATGTAGCCGAAGCCGTCGCCCAGGTAACCGGTGTGCACGGTGGTCAACCGGACTTCGGCGCGGGTGAGCGCGAAGCGCAACGGATCCTCCACGCCATCGCGCATCACGCCCAGCGTGACGGTGGTGCCCGGCTCACCGCGCATTCGGCTGATGGCGTCCCGCGCGTCATCCGGGTCGACTGGGATATCGTCCACCGAGACGACCACGTCGTTCGGCAGGATCCCGGCGCGTTCCGCGGGCGCGCCCGCAAGCGGCGCCACCACCGTGACCCTGCCGTCGTTCACAGTCACGTCCAGACCCACTCCGGAGTAATGGCTGGAAGCGCTGATGAGGGTATCCTCGTAAGCCTCCTCGTCGAGAAACCGGGAATGTTCGTCCAGGTCGGCGAGTATCGACCGGATGGCGTTTTCCACCAGGTCCGCCTCGTCCACGGCGTCCACGTATTCGTCGCGGATGCGCCAGATGACCTCGGCGAACAGTTCGACCTGGTCGATGGACCGGTCGTCCGATTCCGGCCGGCTCGGCTCGCCGTCCGACAGATAGAAACCGACAAACGCCGCGAATCCCAAGACGGAACCCAGCAAGACGGGAGAAAATCTTTTAAAATTCAATGGTATGCGACCAATCGCGCCATTTGGTCCGGACCCCGCACCATAACACAGGCGGCCCGGTTGGTGAATAGACGCTGATCAGCGGATCATCGCGGATCAGCGGCGCAGCCTGGCATTCATCCACGGACGAGGATCGACGGGATCGCCGTCCTCGCGGATCTCGAAATACAGCGCGCTCTGCCGCTGTCCCCCGGAGTCGCCCACCTGCGCGATGGGTTGCCCCGCCGCGACGCCGGCTCCCGACTCGGTCAGGATGGATTCGTTGTGGCCGTAGAGGCTCATGTAGCCCAGGCCATGGTCGACGATGACCAGCAATCCCAGTCCCGGTAGCCAGTCCGCGTAGACCACCCTTCCAGCGTGCACCGAGCGAACCGGCGAGCCCCGCGGCGCGCCGACCGTGACGCCGTTCCAGCGCAATCGGCCGTCAACGCGGGAATCGCCATAGTCGTTGATCAATGCGCCCTGAACGGGCCACATCAACTGTCCCCTGGCATCCCTGAAGTCCAGCGCCATGTCGGCGGGATATTCCGTAACCAGGGCGTCGACCCCGGCCACGACTTCAGTGAGCCGCCGTTCCTCTTCCAGGAGTCGCTGCAGCTCGCTGTCCGCGCTCCGGATGCCATCCTCGATCCTGGCCAGGATCCGCCGCCGTTCCTCCCGGTCGCTCTCGAGGGCCGCCAGTTCATCCGTCTGTGCAAATTCCAGGGAAGCCAGTTCCGCCGCCGCCTGCTCGCTCTGCGCCGCCAGGCGTTCCTGTTCCTCGAGATCGCGGCCGACGGCCCCGATGCGCTCGGTCCGCTTACGGTTAAGGTAGTCGTAGTAGACGAGCAGGCGCCCCAGACGGGCCGGACTCTCCTGGTTGAGCAACAGCTTGACCATCTCCCGCCTCCCGGAGAGATACGCCATGCGCACCTGTTCCGCCAGAACCTGGCGTTCAACGGTGAGCCGGTCGCGCACTTCAGCGGCTTGCTCGCGAAGCCGCCGGGATTGCTGACTCTGAGTTTCAACGTCGTCTCGAATTCCGGCCAATTCGCGCGCGCGGGCTGCGATCGCCCTTTCCTGATCCCGCAACGCCTCCTGTCCGGCATCCAGTTCCCGATTCTGTCGGGCGAGGCGTTGTTGCAGAGCCCGAATCTCCGCTTGCACGGCCTCGACCGTCGGCGCTCCGGCCTCCTGCGCGCCAACCGGCGGGAGTAACGCAGCAAACAGGACAAGCGCGTTGAACAGGCCGAACGCGACCCGGATTCGCATGGGCCGCCAATCCCTTGACGGTACAGTCGCATGCACGGCCGGAGGAACAGCGATCATGGCGATACATAGCATAACGCGACGCCGCCCGGAACGGGGCATTGCTATAATGCCGCGCCCCGATGGAGGGGTTACTAGCGTGGAACTTACATGGAGCGCCTGGTCGAATTCGCCCAAAACAACCTGTTTCTCGTTCTGGCCCTGCTGGCGACCTGGTCGGCCGTCATGTTTTACGAAATCAAGCTCAAGTCGCGCGGGCTGTTCCAGGTATCCTCGGCAGACGCGCTTCGCATCATCAACAAGGGCGCCATGATCATCGACGTTCGGCCTGCCGAGGCGTTCGGCAACGGACACATCGTCAATGCCCGCAACATCGCTCTGGAAGCCCTTCAATCCGATCGTCCACCCCTGAAAAGGAAGAACAAGGTCCTGCTCACCGTATGCGAAAACGGAATCAATTCCGGCAAGGCTGCAAGCAGCCTGCGCAAGGCGGGCTTCGAAAGCGTCTTCAGCCTGAAGGGCGGCCTGACGCAATGGCGCGCGGAGAACCTTCCACTGGTGAAATGAGCCTCCCCGACCCCAGCGCCAGTCACGTCATCGTGTTTTCCTCTCCCTTCTGCGGCTATTGTGCGGCCGCAAAACGCCTGCTGATGAACAAGAACGCGGATTTCATCGAGATCAACATCCTGAGCAGCCCCGAACGCCGGCAAGAAATGATCGATTTGAGCGGCCGGCGCAGCGTTCCGCAGATCTTCGTTGGCGGGCGACATATCGGCGGCTACACCGAACTGAGCGCCCTCGACGCCTCGGGCGAACTCGATGCCTTGCTGGCGGATGGGCGCTAAGTCATTTACGCTTTGCTGACGAGCCGATTCCGGCACTGAGACGGATTAATTCGAGGACATCATGGCAGAACAAGACCAGGCCCAGAGCGCATCCAAGCAATTGATGCTGCAGAAAATCTACATCAAGGATTTCTCGTTCGAGTCGCCGCAGGCGCCGGATGTCTTTGCAACCAGGGTAACCCCTCAGACCCAGTTGAATATCCGGTCCAGCGCCAGGGAGGTCTCCGGAGGCGCACAGGAAGTGACGCTCACGCTGACGGTAGAGGCAAAGGACGAGGAGAGGACTCTGTTCCTGATCGAACTGGAGCAGGCGGGGGTCTTCGTGATTCAGGGCTATACCCCCGACGAGCAACAGATGCTCGTGGGCAGCTATTGCCCCGGCACGTTGTATCCCTTCGCGCGGGAAGCCATCTCCGACATGGTGTCCAGGGGCGGTTTTCCGCAGTTGCTGCTCCAGCCGATCAACTTCGACGCGCTCTACGCCCAGGCGTTGCGGGAACGGCAACAGAGCAACGGCGGAGAGCCCGTGGAAGTACCCCAGCAAGGGCACTAGGCAGGACACACAGGTCTGAATACTCGAGCTGCTCCCGATTCATGGATGAATTCCTGCGTTAGTTCGGGTCGACTTTCATGAACCGCATTGCCGTGCTCGGTTCCGGATCGTGGGGCACGGCACTGGCCATACAATTCGCGCGCACCGGCCGTCCCGTGATCATGTGGGGAATCGAGCGCGACGAGATCCATGCCATGGCCCGGGAGCGTTGCAACGACGCCTACCTTCCGGGCGTGCCCTTCCCCGAGCGGCTGGAAGTTACGACGCGACTGGATGACGCACTCGGGGATGCAGAGGACGTCCTCATCGTCGTTCCCAGCCACGCATTCCGGGAAACGCTGCAGCGCATCGGGGATTCCGGTATCACGCCCGGATACCTGTCCTGGGCGACCAAGGGATTCGAAACCGACAGCGGGTTGCTGCCTCACCAGGTCGCGGAGCGCATGCTGGACCCAGGCGTTCCCACCGCCGTGATCTCCGGCCCCACTTTCGCGGCCGAGGTCGCTGCGGGGCTTCCCAGTGCCGTGACGATTGCCTCCGCCGACGAGGAGAACACGCAGCGCCTGGCCAATGCCATCAGCACGACGACCTTTCGCGCCTACACATCGCCGGATATCGTCGGAGTCGAAGTTGGGGGAGCGACCAAGAACGCGCTCGCGATCGGCGCCGGAATATCCGATGGCCTCGGTTTCGGCGCCAACACCCGGATCGCCGTGGTAACCCGCGGTCTGATGGAAATGACCCGGCTGGGGCTCGCACTGGGCGCCCAGCGGGAGACGTTCATGGGGCTGTCCGGTATCGGGGACCTGGTATTGACCTGCACGGACGATCAGTCCCGCAACCGGCGCTTTGGCCTGAAAATTGCGCAGGGGGCCACCGTGGACGAGGCCAGGAAAGCGATCGGTCAGGTGGTCGAGGGCTACTATGCCGCCAACGCCGTGCGTCTCGTCGCGGCCAGGCTCAATGTGGAAATGCCCATCGTTGAACAGATTTATCGGATCATCTACGAGGGTATGGCCCCGCGGCAGGCCGTCACCGCATTGATGAACCGCCCGCTGGTCGCGGAGTGAGCAACGGCCACGCGGCAGCGCGTGGTAACAGTCCCGTCGTTTGCGACCGCTGCGGCGCCATTGTGGCAGCGCGCCACCAGGAACTATGGCCTTGACCGCGGGCGTTCGCCATAATGGCCGCGACGATGCCCGTGCCTCCCGCAACATGACCGACCGTCTCTCGCTCGAGTTCTGCGGTCTGCAGTTGTCTTCCCCCGTGGTACTGCTGTCCGGCTGCGTCGGATTCGGCGAGGAATACACGCGGATCGCGGGCTTCTCCAATCGCGACGCGGGCGCCATCGTCCTCAAGGGTACGACCTATGAGCCCAGACTCGGCAACGCACCGCACCGCATCTGGGAAACGCCGGCAGGGATGCTCAATGCCATCGGACTGCAGAACCCCGGGGTGGAAAAGGTCGTCGACGAAATCCTGCCCACGCTGGATTTTTCCGAGACCCGCTTCCTCGCCAACGTGTGCGGTTCCACGGTGGAAGAGTACGCCGACGTGACGCGGCGCTTCGACGATTCCCCCATCGACGGGATGGAAATCAACATTTCCTGTCCGAACGTACGGGAGGGTGGTGTCGCATTCGGCAATTACCCGGATATGTCGGCTCGGGTGGTGGAGGCCTGTCGGGCGGTCACGGAAAAACCCCTGATCACCAAGCTGTCCCCCAACCAGACGGACATCGCGGCCAACGCTCGCGCCTGCATCGAGGCGGGCACTGACGGGCTTGCCGTCATCAACACGATCATGGGCATGGCCATCGACGTGGAATCCCGTCGCCCCATCATCGGCAACGTTCAGGGTGGCCTCTCGGGACCGGCGATCCGGCCCATAGCTCTGCTGAAGGTGCACCAGGTCTACGAAGTCGCGGGGCCCAGGGGCGTTCCCATCATCGGCCAGGGGGGAATCGAAACGGCGCAGGACGCCATCGAATTCCTGCTCGCGGGCGCCACCACTGTGGGTCTGGGAACGGCCCTCTTTTACGATCCGCTGGCGGCCAAACGCATCAACGCCGGCATCGACGACTACCTGACCCGCCACGGTCTGGACTCGGTGACTGACCTCGTGGGCCGAATGAACAGCGAAGGTCTGAAGGACTCGCCGACCAGCGGCTAGCAAATCTGTTACACCGAGCGCCGGCGTGTGGGTGCGCGCAGACCTCTTGTCCGCGTCGTGGGAGCGGCGCGGGGCCATGGACGGCCAGGAGCGCCGCGACCCGATTCGAGCCCGCCATGGATGGCGGGCGAGATTGAGCGGACAAGAGGTCTGCGCGCACCCACACGCCCCCAACATCTCGACGCGGTTCCGATTCAACGCATGTGGAGTTCGACCACGTCGGCGTCGGAGAGGGGGTGCTCGGGGCCGATTTGTTGGCCGTCGAAGACGCCGGTGCCCCAGGCGCGGGCGTATTTGAGTGAACCGGCGATGTCCTTGTGGACCAGGCGGGCAACGTCCATGACGGTGGCGCCGCGTCGTACCGTGAAGGGGCGGTCCATTTCCGGGGGGTGGCCGGGCGTCTTGGTGTACACGCGGACGATTTCCAGGCCCCGGAACAGGAATTCCCCGATGTCCTCCAGCCCCTGCCCGCTCACCGTCGACGCCGCCACTGCCGGGTAGTTGGCATCCAGCAGTTCCTGCAACACGGCCACCTCCTCAGGGTCTGGCGCGAGATCGATCTTGTTGACCACCAGCAACGTGGGAAGTCGAATCCTGAACGGGTCAAGCTCGTCATCCGGCGCAGCAGCCAACCCGCCAGGCGCGACGGTTGCCTCGCGGATCAGCCCCGGCCAGTCTTCGATCAGGGAGATTCGTTTCTCGTCCAGGCGAACGCCGACAGCCTCCAGTTGATCGATGCACTCGGGGGCGGATATATCCGCCACCAGCAAAGCCGCGTCCGCCGGTTGCAGCGCGTTGACGAACCAGCCTTCCATGTAGTCCTCGGAGATCGGCGGCAGGTCCACGAGCTGAAAGGAAACGTCCTGGTACGGGAGCATGCCGGGCATGGGTTCGTGCGTCGTGTAAGGATAGGGTCCGACATCGGCCCTGGACCCGGTGAGCTTGACGTGCAGGCTGGACTTGCCGGCGTTGGGCGGGCCGAGCAGCGCAACCTGCGCCGCGCCCTCCGGCCGCAGTGTGTGTACGGGCCCGGTGCGCGCCGCGCCCTTTTTCGGGCCGGCCAGTTCTTCGGTGAGTTGTTTGATGCGGCTCTTGATGTCCGCCTGCAGGTGCTCCGTGCCCTTGTGCTTGGGGATGGTGCGCAGCATGTCGCGCAGCCTGAGCAGCCTGTCCCGATCGTCGGAGGCTTCCCTGAAGGCTTGCTCGGCTTTCTTGTATTCTGGGCTGAGATTTGCAGGCATGGCGTTCCCTGACGCTGCGTATTATGCATCAGGGGCATGCGCCCACACTTGCCCATTACAACGATTCTGGTGTATCAGACAGCTGACGCCACCACGCGAGCCCGGTATTGAGCATTCACCCCACGGCCATCGTCCCGGACGACGCATTGATCTCGCCCGAGGCGGAAATCGGTCCATTCAGTGTCGTCGCGGGCAAGGTGGAGATCGGCGCTCATACAGTCGTGGAGTCCCACGTGCGCCTGGGCAGCCCCTACGGCGAAGTGATCATCGGCGAGCACAACCACATCCAGAGCGGCTCGGTGGTAGGCGGCCCCCCGCAGCACAGGGACTATCGGGACGACTGCGGCCGCCTGGTGATCGGCCATCACAACAGGATCGGCGAAGGCGCAACACTCAACCTCGGCAGCAAGTCCGGCGGGGGCGTGACGACAGTGGGCGACCGCGTCTTCCTCATGGCCAGTACCCATGTCGGCCATGACTGCCGTCTCGCCCACGACGTCGTGCTGACCAATCTGTCCCACCTGGGGGGTCATGTCGAAGTGCAGCGCAACGCCGTAATCGCGGGCATGGTTGCCGTGACCCAGCACGTGCGAATCGGCGAATTCGCCTTCGTGGCGGCGCGGTCCGGCGTCAACAAGGACATCCTGCCCTACACGGTGGCGGAGGGGCGCTGGGCGACGTCGAGGGCCGTCAACAGGGTGGGGCTGCAGCGAGCAGGGATCCCCGCTGCAGCGTTGCGCAACATCCGCCGGGCAATCAAACGCCTTCTGACCACCTCGCTGACTGTTGAAGACGCCTTGAAGGCCATCGACGAGGAATGCGAGGCGGATGACTGGATCCGGCGGCTGTCGGAGTTTGCCGCCAGCTCGCGGCGGGGGCTGGCGCGGGCATGACCACTCTGCGCGCGGCGGTCGTCGGTGTCGGTCACCTGGGACGGTTTCACGCCCAGAAGTATGCGGCCCTGGACGACGTGGAGTTGGTCGCGGTGTGCGATGTCGATCATGCCCGTGCCCTGGAAGTCGCGGCCGTTCACGACACCAGGCCGGTATTCGATCATCGCGAGCTGGCGGACCGCGTCGATGCGGTCACCATCGCCGCGGACACTTCGGCCCATTTCGAGCTGGCCCGATTCTTTCTCGAGCATGGCGTCCACGTCCTGGTGGAAAAACCGATGACCGCCACCAGCGAGGAGGGCCGGGAATTGACGCGGATCGCCGAACGCAACGACCTGCGGCTGCAGGTCGGCCACGTGGAACGCTTCAATCCCGCGCTGCTCTCGGCCCGGGAGCGGTTGTCATCGGTTCAGTTCATCGAGTGCCACAGGCTGGCGCCCTTCAAGGACCGCGGGGCGGACGTCAACGTGGTTCTGGACCTGATGATTCACGACCTGGACCTGATCCTGTCGCTCCTCGGAAACAAGCCGGTGCGCATCTCCGCGGTAGGCATACCCGTGCTGACCGAAACGCCGGACATAGCCAACGCTCGCATCGAGTTCGACACCGGCGCCATCGCAAACGTTACCGCGTCACGGGTTTCCACCACGGCGCAACGCAAGTTTCGCGTGTTCCACGAGGGCCACTACCTGTCCATCGACTTCGGCGAGGGCGAGGTCCAGTTGGTCAGCCGTACCGAGTCGGATGAAGGGCCGGCGCTCCGGGAAGAGCGCTGGAGCCTCGCGAAGGGCGACGCGCTGCTGGCGGAAGTGGAGTCATTCTGCAATGCCATTCGCACTCGTTCGCCCTGCGAGGTGTCCGGCCACGACGGCGTATTGGCATTGGAGGTCGCCGAGCGCATCATCGCCGACATCGAGGCCCGCTCCATGCGGAGCTGATTGGCGGCTCAGTTCGGGTCGGTGTCCAGTCCCAGTTCCCTGATCTTGCGAGTCAGGGTATTGCGGCCCCAACCCAGTAACCTTGCGGCCTCCATGCGCCGCCCCTCCGCTTGCCGTAACGCGGTCCGGATGAGGGTACGCTCGAATTCCGGGAGCGCCTCGGCCAGCAGCGGTTCCGAGGGCGCCGCCGCGATTCGGCCCTCAGCCCAAGCGGCCAGGGCCGACGTCCAGTCGGCCTGTATCGCTCCTGATGCAGTGAGACCGGGCTCGGAGGGAAAGTCCGCCAGGCTGATTTCCTGCCCGGCGCAGTTGACCGTCAATCGACGGCACAGATTCACCAGTTCACGGACGTTGCCCGGCCAGTCGTAGGCCATCATCGCTGCAATTGCGTCCGCACTCAGGCGCTTGGGCGCGATGTCGAGTTCCGCAGCCGCCCGTTCGAGCCACACGCCGGCAAGTTCCGGGATGTCCTCCTTGCGGTCGCGAAGCGGGGGGACCGCCAACTGCATGACGTTCAGGCGATGATAGAGGTCTTCTCGAAAGCGCTCCTCCTTTACCGCCGCAGCCAGGTCCTGGTGCGTGGCGGCGATGACGCGTACGTCCACGCGCACGGAGATCTGCCCGCCGACCCGGAAAAACTCGTTCTCCGCCAGCACCCGGAGCAGCCGCGTCTGCAACGCAAGCGACATGTCGCCGATCTCGTCGAGAAACAGGGTGCCGCCGTCCGCTTGTTCGAATCGTCCCAGGCGGCGTTTTTCCGCCCCGGTAAAGGCGCCTCGCTCGTGTCCGAACAACTCCGATTCCAGCAGTTCGGGCGTTATTGCTGACGTATTCAGCGCCACGAACGGCTTCCTGGCGCGCGGGGAGTTCTGGTGCAGGGCTCGCGCCACCAACTCCTTGCCGGTGCCGGTCTCACCGGTAATGAGAACGGTCATGCTGGACCGCGACAATCGGCCGATGGCCCGGAATACTTCCTGCATCGCCGGCGCCCGGCCCACCATCCGGGGACCCCGGGGCGGGCCGGCCGGAGCCGGTTCACCGCCCTTCTGACGCGCCGCCTTGGAAACCAGCGCGACAGTCTCGTCGATATCGAAGGGTTTGGGCAGATATTCGAACGCCCCGCCCTGGTACGCGGCCACCGCGCTGTCGAGATCCGAAAAGGCGGTGATTACGATGACGGGGATGGCGGCGTGGCTGCGTGCCAGCTGCTCCATGAGTTCCAGACCGCTCATGTCGGGCATGCGAATATCGGTGATGATGACCTCCGGCTGTTCGTCGCGGAGCGCTTCAAAGAACGTCTTTCCCGACTCGAAGCATCGGGGCGCCATATCCGCCAACGTCAAAGCCTGCGCCAGGACCCAGCGTACGGACTCGTCATCGTCGACGATCCACACCGAGATGCCGCCGGTTGCCATCAGCCGGACCCTTCCCAAGCGGCCACTACCGGCAGCCGCATCTGAAACACCGTTGCGCCCGGAACGCTTTCGAATTCCACGAGCCCCCCATTGCGGCTCACCAAGTCCTGAGCGATGGTAAGGCCGAGGCCGCTGCCGGAGGCCCGTCCGGTAATCAGGGGAAAAAATATGGTGCCCCGTAACTCCTCCGGAATGCCCGGCCCGGAATCTTCCACTTCGGCCGACAAGACCGTACGGTAGCGCTTGCCACCCAGGGAAAAATTACTCAGCGCACGGGTTCTGAAGATGAGTCTGCCCTCCTCGCCGACGGCCTGCAGCGCATTCCTGGCCAGGTTCAGGAACGCCTGAATGAGTTGATCCCTGTCCGCGACAGTGGGCGGCAGGCTCGGATCGTAGTCCCTGAGGAGTTTCACGCCGGAGGGCTTCTCCGCTTCAATGAGCCTTGCGACATGTTCGGTGACCTCGTGCAGACTGATGGACGATGGCTTCGGCCGCCTTCCGGCCTTGAGAATCGTATCCACCAGGGATGCCAATCGATCCGCTTCGTCAATTATGACATCGGTATAGACCTGCAGCCGGCTGTCGGGGAGTTGGCGGGCGAGCAGTTGCGCGGCTCCCCTCAACCCGCCCAACGGGTTTCTGACTTCGTGCGCCAACTGCTGAATGATGCGCCGGCTGGCGTTGCGCTGCGCGATCAGTTCGGCATCGCGGCGCACTTGCCGATCAAGCGCGGTGTCCACCAGTTCCAGTACCAGGCTGCCTGCCTGGCCGTCCATCGGCGCCGCGCGACTGTCCAGGCGCATCGACCGCCCGCCGACCCGCACGGCAAGCTCCCTGGCGCCGCAGGTCGCCCCCGTGGCGACCGCCCTGCGGCAAAGGCCAATGAGATCCTCCGGCGGATCGAAGAAACTGTCCAGCGGCCGCCCGGCCGCCAATCGGCGACTGACACTCAGCAGGTGCTCAGCCGCCGAGTTGAGCCTTGAGACGATCAGCTCCCCATCGACAACGACCACGGCCGTGGTCAGCCCCTGGAGAACGCGGTCGGCGTCCGGAGTTCTGGGCGCCCCCTTCAAGGTCCAACCGCCTTACCGGACTCTGCCGGGATTCCGGGGGTAGTGGATGCTGGTCTGCTGAACGAAAAAGGTCACCGGCGCGCTTCGCAGGAGTTCCCTGTCGGCTTCGTCCAGAACCACCGCCTGAACGGTATGTTCGCCCCGGGGAACATCCTCGATCGCGAATCCCGTCGTGTGAATCCCGAACTCCGCAAGCGCTCCATCCAGGTACAGCGCCAGACTATGGCGGGGCTGCAGATCGGGTGAGATACCGATGGCGATCTCGACCCTTCCGGCCGTCCCCCAAAGGGTTTCCCGGGAAGCCGGCTCGAGCACGGCAAGCGTCTCGTAGGCCGCGACGGCAGGCGTCTGAGGTTCCATCGCCCGCTGTGGCCCTCGCGGCGAGGAAGGCCCGGTATCAACGGATGGCACGCCTGTGGACAATTCGATCAGCACCGCCCCGGGGCCGGGACGGTCGGAGTAGTTCACCTGGCCGTTTTCGTCCACCCAGCGATACACGGGCACCGCCTGAGCCGCGGACCCCAAAAGCCAAACCGCAATCAGCCACTTGTTCATGCCCCGCCAATCCTTGCTCCCGGCGCTGTCGGCAGACTTTTTCGGACGAAGGCCCCGGCAGCGCTTCAACTACGGGATGCCAGGGCGTACGGCAGCGGGGCTCGTCGAGCCCCGCTGCACGTCTCCGTCAGACAGCGCCTGACCCGATCGGATCAGAGGCTGTAGTACAACTGGAATTCCACCGGGTGCGTGGACTTCCGCAGCAAGGTCAGTTCCTGCTCCTTCAACTCGAGGTAGCCGTCAATCAGGTCATCACTGAAGACGTCGCCCACCTTGAGAAACGCCCGGTCGTTATCCAGTTCCTCCAGCGCCTGGTCCAGCGAGAAGCAGACGGTGGGAATCTGGCTTTCCTCCTCAGGCGCCAGGTCGTACAGGTCCTTGTCGACCGGGGGTCCCGGATCGATCTTGTTGGTGATCCCGTCGAGGCCCGCCATCAGCATCGCGGCGAACTGGAAGTACGGATTGCCGCAACTGTCGGGGAAGCGCACTTCGACCCTGGCCGCCTTCGGATTGGCCACGTAGGGGATGCGGACGGCGGCGGAGCGGTTGCGCGCCGAATAGGCCAGCAGCGTCGGCGCCTCGAATCCCTTGACCAGCCGCTTGTAACTGTTGGTCGAGGCGTTGGTGAACGCGTTGAGCGCCCGCGCATGCTTGATGATGCCGCCGATGTAGTGGAAGGCCATTTCGGAAAGACCCCCGTAGCCGTCGCCGGTGAACAGGTTCTCGCCATTCTTCACCAACGACTGGTGAACGTGGGCGCCGTTGCCGTTGTCGTCCACCAGAGGCTTGGGCATGAAGGTTGCGGTCTTGCCGTAGCTGTGAGCCACGTTCATGAGCGTGTACTTGAGAATCTGCACCGCGTCGGCCTTGTTGACAAGGGAGTCGAACCTGACGCCGATCTCGCCCTGGCCGCCCGTGGCCACCTCGTGATGATGGACCTCGGTCACCAGCCCCATCTCCTCCAGCGCCAGACAGATCGCGGAACGTATGTCGTGCAGCGAGTCCACAGGCGGGACCGGGAAGTAGCCGCCCTTGACGCCCGGGCGATGGCCCATATTCCCCTCCTCGTACTCCGTGGCGGAACTCCAATGAGCCTCGATGGATTCGATCGCGTAGAACGAGCCGCGCATGTCCACGTTCCAGCGAACATCGTCAAAGATGAAGAACTCGTTCTCCGGCCCGAAATAGGCCTGGTCGGCGATCCCGGTGGAACGCATGTAGGCTTCGGCCCGCTTGGCCAGCGACCGCGGGCACCGGACGTAACCCTGCATGGTCATGGGCTCGACGACGTCGCAGCGCAGATTGAGGGTCGTTTCCTCGGCGAAAATATCCAGCACGGCCGTGGGCGGGTCCGGCATCAGGATCATGTCCGACTCGTTGATGCCCTTCCATCCGGCGACGGACGAACCGTCGAACATCTTGCCGTCCTCGAGGAACGACTCGTCGACGACATGACTGGGAACCGTCACATGCTGTTCCTTGCCGCGTGTATCGGTAAAACGTAAATCGACGAACTTGACGTTCTTTTCCTTGATCAGATTGAGAATGTCCGCAGACATGATTTTCCTCCGTTATTCCGTGTCCACTAGCCGGTTATTCACACAAGAACAACCCCGGCGCAAGACGCCGCGCGGTTATCCCGGTCTCCAGCGCTTGATCAGATGCAGGTTTCGTGCCAAACGCTGGCGGGCCGGTATATTCGTCCCGACACCACCCCGCGGCAGCACCCCGGCGAACCGCGCCTTAACCAGCAACGCCCGCGAATCCACCGGTTCGAACACGGTAGCGTTCGATCGGCGCATTCAACGGGCATGCGGGCCAGAACGGTGCGCGCGCTTCCTAATAATGCCCTATTTTGGTGCGTATAGGGAACAATCGCACAGATATGCGCATCCCCGCTCCATGATCGACTCGCTATACTTGCGCGCCTCGCCAGGGATTGCGCGCCTCACCGGGCGTCGCCGCAATGGGAGAACGATGATGGTTTCGATGGACAAGCTGGTTTCGCTCGCCAAGCGTCGCGGATTCATATTCCCTTCCAGCGAGATATACGGCGGGCTCAATGGCTGCTGGGACTACGGACCGCTCGGCGTGGAACTGAAGCGCAATGTCAAGGACGCCTGGTGGGAAGACATGGTGAGCCGCCACGACAATACGATGCCTGCCGACGGCGCCCCCGCTGCCTTCGACATGGTGGGTCTGGACTGCTCGATCCTCATGAATCCCAGGGTTTGGGAAGCCAGCGGACATGTGGGCGGTTTCAACGACCCAATGGTCGACTGCCGGGAAACGAAGAGCCGCTTTCGCGCCGACCAGCTTGCGGTCTTCGCCATCGTACCGGACGGCGACGACGATCCCGGCGCCACAGACACCGGGCCGCTTTTTTCTGTGCCCGGCGAGTCCGGCGCTGTTTCGGAGGCCGAACTGGCCGCGGCACACGGCAAGCGCTTCAGGCGCCTGGTCAGAAACCGCCGCGGGTACCGCCTGGCGGCCGTCCCGGGCGCGCTGGAGGACGAGGAGCTGCGAAGCAGGACCTATGCGCCGGGCGCTTCCGAACCCGGCACCCTGACGCCGCCCCGGACATTCAACCTGATGTTCGAGACCCATGTGGGTGCCTTGCGGGACGCTTCCAGCGTTGCCTACCTGCGGCCGGAGACAGCCCAGGGAATATTCGTCAACTTCAAGGCAGTCTGCGACACGTCGCGAGTACGGATTCCATTCGGCATCGGGCAGATCGGCAAGGCATTCCGCAACGAAATCAATCCGCGCAATTTCACGTTCAGAAGCCGCGAATTCGAGCAGATGGAGATTGAGTTCTTCTGTGCGGCGGAGCACGCGGGCGCCTGGTACCGGTACTGGCGGGACCGCCGGTTCCGGTGGTACGTGGACCTTGGACTGGACCGGGCCAAACTCACGTTACGCGAGCACGATACCGACGAACTGGCCCACTACGCCGCGGCCTGCGCGGATGTCGAATACGAGTTTCCCTTCGGCGCCAGCGAACTGGAAGGCATCGCCAACCGCACCGACTTCGACCTGGGCCGGCACATGAACGCCAGCGGCAAGGATCTTCGTTATTTCGACGTCCAGCAGGAGGACCGCGATCGGCGGCATTATCTGCCGCACGTCATCGAGCCTTCCGCAGGCGCCGACCGGGCCGCGCTCGCATTTCTGTGCGACGCTTACGACGAGGATCGGGTCAGTGGCGATAAACGCACGGTTCTCCGGCTCCATCCGCGCCTTGCCCCCGTGAAGGCGGCGGTATTTCCCTTGATCAGAAAGGCGGGGATGCCGGAACGGGCGCTTGCGTTGTACCGGGCGTTACGCTCGAAACTGAACGCCGTCTACGACGAGAAAGGCGCCATCGGCCGGCGCTACCGCCGCCAGGATGAAGCCGGCACTCCATTCTGCGTCACCGTGGACGGCACAACCCTGGACGACGATACCGTCACCGTGCGCGAGCGCGACAGCTGCGAACAGGTGCGTATCCCCGGCCCGGAAATCGTCAACTACATCGCCGAGCGTATCGAAGCTTAAGGTCGGCGGGCGGACAGGTACGGTGACTCAAACGACCAAGCCGGGCTCCAGGGGATGCGTCATCCTCGATCGCGACGGCGTGATCAATCACGATTCCCCCCAATACATACGAACGCCGGAGCAATGGAAACCCATCGACGGCAGCCTTGAGGCCATTGCCGCACTGTGCGCCGCCGGGTTCGCTCCCGTCGTAGTCAGCAACCAGTCCGGCGTCGGCCGAGGACTGCTGTCGTCGCGCGTGCTGGAACGGATTCAGACCAAAATGTCCAGCGCAGTTGCTGCAGCCGGCGGCCTGTTGGCGGGAATCTACCACTGCCCGCACACGCCGGACGCAGGTTGCGGCTGCCGCAAGCCGGCTGCCGGGATGGTTCGCCGAATGGAGCGCGAGCTGGGGTATTCCGCGCGCGGGGCCCCGTTGATCGGCGACAAGCTTTCCGATATTGAGCTTGCCCGAAACGTCGGCTCGCGACCCATCCTGGTTCGTACGGGCTACGGCACAAGTACGCTGGCCGAGCTGACCGAATCGCATCTGGACGTCTTCGCGGACCTCGCGCAGGCCGCAGCGGCATTGATCCGGGAAGATTCGCCATGAACAGGTTGCGCCAGGCTGCGGGTTCGGTGGCGTTCACGGTATACCTGTTTGTATCGGTCGTACCGTATAGCTGTTGGGTTCTTCTCACGGCCCCCCTTACCCCACGGGACCACGCCTGGCGAGTGGCGCGCTCGTGGGCCGGCACGGTGATTGCCCTGCTGCGCATCTTTTGCGGATTGAAGCATCGTGTCGAGGGGACGGAACACCTGCCGCAACAACCGGCCGTGGTGCTGATGAAGCACTCGTCGGCATGGGAAACGATTGCCCAGTTGATCCTGTTTCCCAAACAGGTCTGGGTGATGAAACGGCAGCTTCTCTGGGTACCGTTTTTCGGGTGGGCGCTGGCGGTCTTCAGCCCCATCGCCATCGATCGAAAGGGTGGGCGCCAGGCCGTGGAGCAGGTACTGCGGCAGGGACAACAACGGCTGGAGGAAAACCGATGGGTCATCATCTTTCCCGAAGGCACCCGGGTGGCGCCGGGTGAACGCCGCCGGTACGGCTTGAGCGGGGCCTTGCTGGCCGCCCTGACGGAACTGCCGGTGATCCCGGTGACACACAACGCCGGCGACTTCTGGCCACGCCGGGGCCTGATGAAACGACCCGGCACCATTCGCATGGTCATCGGGCCACCGATCGAAGCAGCCGGACGTTCACCCCGCGATGTCAATCGGGATGTCGAATCCTGGATTGAGACCACCCTTGAGAGTATCCGGCAGCAGGATGATCAAGAAACCTGTTGAATGACTTAACTTATTGTTTTATAAGAGTATTATTGGAATCATAAGCGGCGGGGCTTTCGCTGCGGCTGCTATATGTCCAGATTGGCGACGGCCAGGGCATTACGCTCGATAAAGTCGCGCCGGGGTTCGACATGGTCGCCCATCAACGTGCTGAAGATCTCGTCTGCCGCGACGGCGTCCTCGATACGCACCTTGGTGAGGCGCCGGGTCTCGGGGTTGACCGTGGTATCCCATAGTTGCTGAGGGTTCATCTCACCGAGGCCCTTGTAGCGCTGAATGCTCTGGCTCTGCTTGGCCTGATCCATCAACCATTCGATGGCGTCGGGGAAGCGGCTGACGTCGACTCGCCGCTTGCCGCGCGTAACGTATGCGCCGGGCTCGATCAGTTCCTTGAACTCGGCGCCGGTAGCGGCGATGAGTTCATACTCCGGGGAAAGGAAAAACCCACCGTGAATCACGCGCTCCAACTTGGTGCCATGGTGCTCCCGTTCAACCACCAACGCCGGTTCGGGGTCGTCCCCTTCCTCTTCGCCGTCCCCATCGTTCTCCGTGGACACCGTGTGAACGAGGTAGCGAGGTCCGCTCCCGTTCAGAATCTGCAATTGCCGCTCCAGGCCCTTCGACCAGTCCTCGAACGCCACCTCGCTGTCCAGATCCGCCTGGGTGACTCCGGGTAACCACATCATCGCGCGCAGCACGTTCTCATCGTAGCGCCGCCCCCAGCGCGCTATGATGGACTTGACATCGGTGTGCTTCCGGGCGAGCGCTTCCAGCGCCTCTCCCTGTATGGGCGGCGCGCCGGCGCTCACATGCAGTTGTGCGCCGTCAAGGGCGGTTGCCAGCAGCAAGGCGTTGAGTTCCGCATCGTCCTTCACATAGTGTTCCTGCTTGCCTCGCTTCACCTTGTACAGCGGCGGTTGGGCAATGAATACATAACCCCGTTCAATGAGCTCGGGCATCTGCCGGTAAAAGAAGGTCAGCAGCAATGTGCGGATGTGGGAGCCGTCCACGTCCGCGTCGGTCATGATGATGATCCGGTGATAGCGCAGGCTGTCGGGATCGAAATCTGCTCGGCCGATCCCGCAACCCAGTGCAGTGATCAGCGTACCGACTTCGGTCGACTGCAACATCTTGTCGAAACGGGCCTTCTCGACATTCAGTATCTTGCCCTTCAGGGGCAGGATCGCCTGAGTGCGCCGGTCGCGCCCCTGCTTGGCTGAACCGCCGGCGGAATCGCCCTCCACCAGGAACAGTTCGGAAAGCGAGGGATCCTTTTCCTGGCAGTCGGCGAGTTTCCCCGGCAGACCCGCCACGTCCAGTGCGCTCTTGCGGCGCGTCATTTCCCGGGCCTTGCGGGCCGCTTCCCTTGCCCTCGCCGCTTCGATGATCTTGCCCACCACCGCCTTCGCCTCGGCCGGATGCTCCAGGAGAAACTCCTCCAGACGGGCGCTGACCACGGAATCCACGGCGCCCTTGACTTCGGAGGAAACCAGCTTGTCCTTGGTCTGGGAGGAAAACTTCGGGTCCGGCAACTTGATCGAGAGTACGGCGGTCGCCCCTTCCCGCGCGTCGTCGCCGGTGGCGGACACTTTTTCCTTGCGCCGGATGCCTTCGCGCTCCATGTAGGCATTCAAGGTGCGTGTAAGGGCCGCGCGGAACCCTGCCAGGTGCGTACCGCCGTCACGCTGCGGAATGTTATTGGTGTAGCAGAGCGTTCTTTCCTGGTAGCCATCGCTCCACTGCAATGCCAACTCGACCTGCACGTCACCACGTGTCTCGGAAAAATACAGCACCGTCGGGTGAATGGGTGTCTTGTTGCGATTCAGGTGGTTTACGAAAGCCCGGATTCCGCCCTGAAAGTGAAACACGTCGTTGCGCCCGTCGCGTTCGTCCCGCAAATGGACATGAACGCCCGAGTTAAGGAAGGAAAGCTCCCGGAGACGCTTTGCAAGAACGTCATAGTCGAACTCGATGTTGGAGAAAATTGTCCGGCTGGGCTTGAAACGTATGGTCGTGCCGGTTTTACCCGAGCTTGAGCCTACCGCGCGCAGAGGGCCGGCTGGTTCCCCAAGGCGATAAGTCTGCTGATAGACCTTTCCTGCGCGAAATACCTTCAGGACCAGCTCGTCCGACAAGGCGTTCACCACCGATACGCCGACCCCGTGCAGACCGCCGGAAACCTTGTAGGAATCGTCGTCGAATTTCCCGCCGGCATGCAGAACCGTCATGATGACTTCGGCTGCGGAGCGGCCTTCTTCCGGGTGAACGTCCACGGGAATTCCACGGCCGTCGTCCGTAACCGTGATGGATTCGTCCGAGTGAATGGTTACCGTGATTCGATCGCAAAAACCCGCCAGAGCCTCGTCGACGGAGTTGTCAACCACCTCAAAGACCATGTGGTGCAGTCCCGTGCCGTCATCGGTGTCGCCGATGTACATTCCGGGGCGCTTGCGGACCGCTTCGAGTCCGCGTAACACTTTGATATTGCTGGAAGTATAGTCGTCGGAGACCATCCTGCGACTCACGATTGCCCAAACCGATTCATTATAACATCGGATGCACGCAGCCTTGTTCCACGTGGAACGTCGAGGGCGGTTGCGATCCTATGAGCGAGGCCTCCGTAAGACCCGTGATTATCCTTTGGGCGGGTAACGCATCCAGAACCGACAAAAGCGCCCCGAGGGCCGCTTCGTCCAGTTCGGCAGCGGGGTCATCCACCAACAACGTACCGCCATGTCCCTTCGACCCCGCCAACACGCAAACTTGCGCCAATACCAGTGCCGCCGCTGCCAGCTTTTGCTGGCCTCTTGAAATCTCTTCGCGAATGCCTCGAGCGCCAAGTCTTATCTCCAAATCCGCGCGATGCGGACCCACCTGTGTGGTGCCGGTTTGCCGGTCCCGCTGGCGGGACTGCCGCAGCGCATCTTGCAGTGTCCTTTCCGCCCGCCACCCAGGACGATAGTTCAACTCCAGCGGCTGCCCCAGCAGCGCCTCCCCCAATCCAGCCAGCACTTTGCCCAATTCCTCCACGTATCGCGCACGGGCCTGCGTGATCTGCATCCCTGTGGCCACGATAGTACTGTCCCAGCTCTCGGGGTACTGCTCGGAGCGCAAAGCGGCGTTGCGCTGCCCGAGTACCCGCCGGTAGCGCCGCCAGGCGGGAATATAGTCCGGTTCCACGTGGAACACTCCCCAATCCAGGAAACGGCGCCGTTCGCCGGGACCACCTTCGATCAGAAAGTGGACGCTGGGTTCGATGATGAATACGGGGAGGATATGCGCCAACTCCGTCATCGCCGGCCCCTTTTGGCCGTCGAGCCGGAGCTGTCGGCCGTCGCCGTCAACGGTGATTCCGAGCTTGTGGGCGCGGCCGTTGTAGTGAACTTCGCCGAACACGGTAAAACCGCGAGCATCGTATTGAATCAACCGCCTGTTCTGCCTGAGCCGGAAGGACCGGCCTCGCCCGAGGACGTGAATCGCCTCCAGAAGGCTAGTCTTACCTGCTCCGTTGGGCCCGAAGAAGTAATTCTGCTCCGGGTCCAGGGCCACCTCGACATGCGTCAAGCAGCGGAAGAACTCGATCCTCAGTCGACTGAGCGGCACTCAACGGGTCCCTCGGCTAACGGCGAAGTCGGTCCTGAGCGTTCACCGGCGGTCGAACCCAGTTTCTCGCCGGACTCGACACCTGGTCGGCAAGCGCTACCCGCGTGGCGATGACTATAGCCGCATGGGCATGACCACAAATTTGGTATCCGTCGTGGATGGGCAGTTGATCAGGCAACTGGAATTCGCGTCGCTCAACCCCAACTGGACACGGTCCTCATCCACGGCGCCGAGCGCATCCAACAGGTAGTTGACGTTGAAGCCGATTTCCATCTCGTCTCCGTCATATTCGACTTCCAGCTTCTCCTCGGCTTCCTCCTGATCGGGATTGTTCGCTTTGATAGTAACCGTAGCGTCCTTGACGTACAGCCGCACACCCCGGAACTTCTCGTTCGACAGAATGGCTGCGCGCTGCAGGGAATGTCGCATGATGCTGCAGTCCACCGTGATGACTTTGCCGACATCGGTTGGGACAACGCGGCCGTACTCCGGAAAGCGCCCGTCGATCAGCTTGGAAGTGAATCGAATCGGGCCGAGCTGTACCCGCAGGTGGTTGGTTCCCAGGGAAAGGGCCACTTCACCATCCCCGTCAAGAAGGCGCATCAACTCCAGCACTGCCTTACGGGGCAGAATGACTTGCTCGTTCTTCTGAGCCGGCATGTCCAATTGCAGTTCAGACAGGGCCAAGCGGTGTCCGTCCGTCGCGACCGCGCGCAGCGTGTGTCCATCTGCTTCGAGCAGCAGCCCATTCAAGTAGTAGCGGACGTCCTGGTGAGCCATGGAAAAGTGCGTTTTCTCAAGCAGTTTGCGGAAGCCGTGCTGGTTCACCCGCACATCCTGCTGTGCAGCGATCTCTTCCACGACCGGGAAATCTTCGGCTCGGAGACTGGACAAGGTGAACCGGCTGCGGGCGGACTTCAACGTGACTTTGTCTCCGGCAACGCTCAATTCAACATCCACTCCATCGGGAAGAGCCCTGCATATATCGTGCAGCTTTCGTCCCGGTACCGTGATCTCCCCGGGCGTATCGATCTCCACCTCCGTCTCTGCTACCAATTCCACTTCCAGATCCGTTGCCGCAATACGCAACCGGTTTTCCCGTGTCGTCAGCAGAACATTGGCGAGAATAGGCATGGTTTGACGGCGCTCTACCACGCCGATTACTGCCTGAAGGGGTTTCAGGATTGCATCCCGCGGTGCACTCAGCTTCATCGTTTTCGGTACCCGTTCAATAGTTGGTTAATGTTTATAGAGTAGTTACTGTTAATGGCTGGAACAACTCGAATAAAGCCTATTTTTATATATAAATCAATAACTTACTTAACATTTGGTGCTTCACGTTCCAGGCGGTTTTCCTGTGACTTAACTGTGGATGAATCTCAACGTTCGAGTTATTCACAGTTATTCCAGATCAGCCCGTCAGCGTTCTCAACAGGTTGCTGTAGTCCTCCTCGACCCTGGTTTCGCTCTCCTTCAGAGCCTTTACCCGGCGGCAGGCGTGGATCACCGTCGTGTGATCCCGGCCGCCGAACGCATCGCCTATTTCGGGAAGGCTGTGGTTGGTCAACTCTCTCGCCAGAGCCATGGCGATCTGGCGCGGACGGGCGATGGAGCGGCTGCGGCGTTTCGAGTGCATGTCGGCGACCCGGACCTTGAAGTAAGCGGCTACGGTCCGTTGAATGTTTTCGATCGTGACCAGTTTCGCCTGCAGAGCGAGCAGGTCGCGAAGCGTGTTTTTGGTGAACTCGAGCGTAATGGGTTGTCCCGTGAAGCGGGAGTTGGCGATGACCCTGCGCAGGGCGCCTTCCAGTTCGCGGATATTGGAACGGATGCGCTGGGCGATGAAGAAAGCGACCTCCTCGGGGAGTTGTTCGCCTTCCGCGTCGGCCTTGCTCATCAGGATGGCCACGCTGGTTTCCAGTTCGGGCGGCTCGATGGCCACCGTCAGGCCCCAGCCGAAACGCGATTTCAGGCGTTCCTCAAGCCCGGACACTTCCTTCGGGTAGCGATCGCAGGCAAGGACGATACGGCGTTGTCCTTCCAGAAGCGCGTTGAAGGTATGAAAGAATTCCTCCTGGGTTCGTTCCTTGCCGGCAAAAAGCTGGACGTCGTCGATCAGGAGGGCGTCCAGGGAACGGTAGTGCCGTTTGAACGCGTCGATGGTGTTTTTCTGGAAGCTGTGCACCATGTGCCTGACGAAGTCTTCCGATTGTACGTACACCACCTTGGTGCTGAATTCGCGTTCACGGATCAGATTGCCGATGGCGTGCATGAGGTGCGTCTTGCCCAGCCCCACGCCACCGTAGATGCACAGCGGGTTATAGGCTCTGCCCGGGGCCGTGGCCACCTGGATGGCGCCGGCTCGCGCCAATTGATTGCTCTTGCCCTCGACGAAGTTGTCAAAGGTGAAATTCGGATCGAGCCGGCTGCCCGGCATCGAGGAGGTGCGCCGCCTGATCGGCGCGTCGGCGATGGCCTGGGCCTTCAGCGGCGGTCGACGGCTGCCTACCTCCAGAACCACGCGCAATCCTCCGGTGACGGAAACGATGTGCGGAAGACCGTTTTGGCGGACCCAGTCGATGACGAATCGATTCGGGGCCAACAGGCGCAGGCCACGATCGGTTTGTTCCGCCTGCAGCGGCCGGATCCACGTGTTGAATTCCCGTTCCGTAAGCTTCAGTTCCAGTGCTTGCAGGCACTGGTTCCAGAGCGATGGCTGCGGTGCTGATGCCACGATCGTTGGTTATTGTCGGTCAGCGAAAATTGAAAAAGTGCTTGGTGCCCCTGAAGCCACTACAGTGTACAGTCCAAGGGCGCCGACTATCCAGCCTAAATTTCGCGGCGAAGGTTCCGACCAGGATGCGTTCGTGACAATTCCGTGTACACTATTCAGCAGCTTGGAGAATCCGGCCCCGGGACAACCATGTTGCCTGCCGCTATTGACAGGCCGGTGCCGCGCGCGTACAGTTGCGCCCTCTTTCGAAAAGCACATGTCCTTGTTTTGATTGAAACTTTTTCTGATCGGCCATGACCGGGACGCGGACAACCCATGAAGAGAACCTTTCAACCGAGTAACCTCAGACGCAAGCGGAACCATGGGTTCAGGGCGCGCATGAAGACAAAGGGCGGCCGTCTCGTGCTCAAGCGCCGGCGAGCGAAGGGGCGCGCACGGCTCACGCCCTAGCAGCGTTTGTGGCCATGCGGCCGTCGGCAACATTCAGCCGCCGGAAACGCCTGACGCTGTCCCGCGAGTTCGGGCGTGTATTCGCCCACCCCGTACGTTCCTCGGACGCGTATTTCACTGTACTCGCACGGGCCGGTACCTGCGATAATCCCCGCCTGGGGCTGGCGATCTCGAAAAGGGTGGCCAAAACGGCCTGCGGGAGGAATCGGCTGCGGCGGCTGAGCCGCGAAACCTTTCGCTGTCTCGAGCTGCCGGCCTGGGATTTTGTGGTCATGGCTAAAGCCGGCGCTCCCCGCGTGGAGAACAGGGTGCTACAACGGAGCCTGAAGGCGCACTTCAGACGCATCGCCCGCAGGGCGGAGGCGGGCCGTAATGGATAACGTCCGGTTGATACTCTGGGCGACCTTCGGGCTTGTGCTCTGGTTCACCTATCGGGCCTGGTTGCTCGAGTATCCGCCTGAAGCGCCGGTCGAGCAGGCCCCGGCCGGGCAAGCGTCCGACGATCTCGCCACCGGCGGAGAAGCGGACCTGCCGCGCTTGGACCAGCTGGATGGGGCAGCGCCCCAACTTCCACAGCCCGCCAGCCAGGGCGCCGAGCCCGACCGCCCGATCCGTGTCCGAACCGACGTCTTCGACGCGATCATCGACGGCCGGGGCGGCGACCTGGTGCGCGTCGACCTGCTCGACTACCCGGTGGACAAGAACGCCGAACCGCCGGTGCCGGTGAGGCTGCTGGATTTCGCGGGCGCCGACCGGTGGGTCTACCAGACCGGGCTGCGCAGCCTGTCCGGCGAGGATGAACCGAATCATCTCGGCACATTCTCCGCCGCCCGTGGCGAATACCTGCTCCCCGAGTCGTCGGATGAACTCACAGTCAGCCTGGACTGGCAGGGGGCCGGCCCGGTGCGGGCCAGAAAGGTGTATACCTTCCGGCGCGGCCAATACGCGGTGGACCTGGACATCGTGCTGGAGAACGGCGCCGATGCCGCCTGGAACGGGGCGGCCTACGCGCAGCTCCTGAGGCGCCACAACCCGGTGGGCCGCTCGTTTACCTCGGTCGACTCCTACTCCTTCACGGGTCCCGTGCTCTACGACGGCGACCGGTTCGAGAAGCTCGACGTGGACGACCTGCTGACCGAACCCGTCTCCCAGAGTCTCGCTGGCGGCTGGCACGCGAGCATCCAGCACCATTTCCTGGCGGCCGCGGTGCCGCCCCCCCTGGAGGAGATGCACTACCAGGCATCCGCCCGGGGAGCGGACTACGTTCTGAGCGCGGTGACCAACGTGGTCGAGATAGCGCCCGGCGAAAGCCGCGACTTCCAGTTCACCCTGTTCGTCGGCCCCAAGCTGCAGGATCAATTGACCGCCGCCGGGCCGGAGCTGGAACGAACCGTCGACTACGGGATCTTCACGTTCCTGGCGTCGCCGCTGTTCTGGGTTCTCGACAAGATTTTCGGGTTTGTGGGCAATTGGGGCTGGTCGATCGTGATCACGACCCTGCTGATCAAGCTGGCGTTCTACAAGCTCACCGAGACCAGCGGCCGCTCCATGGCGAAGATGCGCAAGCTGCAGCCGCGCATGAAGGCCCTGCAGGAGACCTACAAGGACAACCGCGAACAACTCAGCCGCCACATGATGGAGCTGTACAAGCGGGAAAAGGTCAATCCGGCGGCCGGATGTCTGCCGATCCTGATCCAGATGCCCTTCTTCTTCGCTTTCTACTGGGTGCTGATCGAAAGCGTCGAACTGCGCCAGGCGCCGTTCATGCTCTGGATCGACGATCTGTCGTCGCGGGACCCCTACTTCGTCATGCCGTTGCTCATGGGGGCTGCGATGCTGGTGCAGACCCGGCTGAACCCGGCCCCGCCGGATCCGATGCAGGCCAGGATCATGCAGATCATGCCCATCGTGTTCACCGTCTTCTTCGCCTTCTTTCCGGCCGGCCTGGTTCTCTACTGGCTCACCAATACGGCGCTTTCCATCCTGCAGCAGTGGCGGATCAACAAGGTCATCGCGGCTGACTGAAGGATTTCGCGCCGTCCGGATAATGTGACTGCAACCCGCCGTGCGAGCGGAGGACCGGATCCCTGGTGTACGACGACACTATAGCGGCATTGGCCACTCCGCCGGGCAAGGGTGCGGTTTCCATCGTGCGCGTGTCGGGCGCGAAAGCGTTGACCATCGGCATGGAACTGGCCGGCCTGCGGCCGAGTCCCCGTCATGCTCATGTCTGTACGTTCAGGGACAAGACAGGCCTTCCCGTGGACCGGGGCATGGTGCTGTTCTTCCCCGGCCCGAGGTCGTCCACCGGCGAGGACGTGATCGAGTTACACGGACACGGTGGCGTGGTGGTGAGCGACTGGCTGTTGAGCCAGGCCTTTCACCTCGGTGCGCGGCCGGCGGAACCCGGAGAATTCACGCTGCGGGCGTTCCTGAACGACAAGCTGGACCTGGCCCAGGCCGAAGCCGTGGCGGACCTGGTAGACAGCGGCTCCCGTGCGGCGGTCCGGGCGGCGGCCCGTTCCCTGTGCGGCGCGTTCTCGGAGCGCGTACGGGAACTGCAGTCAGCGCTTACCGCTTTGCGAGTCCGCCTGGAGGCCTGGCTGGACTTCCCGGACGAGGAACTGGAGCTGGATCCCCACGGCGACCTCGATGCCGGATTCGGCGCCCTGTCGGAATTGCTCGAACGGCTGCTGGGCGAAGCCAGGCAGGGCGCCGTGCTACGTGACGGCCTCAACGTCGTGATCGCCGGGCCACCCAATGCAGGCAAGTCGAGCCTCATGAACCGGCTGGCCGGTTACGACGCCGCCATCGTGACGCAGATCCCCGGCACGACACGGGACCCGCTGCGCGAGTACCTGTCGGTGGACGGATTGCCGGTCTGCATTACCGATACCGCGGGGTTCAGGACGTCTACCGATCCCGTGGAGGCCGAGGGCGTGCGGCGCGCGCAGCGGGCGGTAGAGCACGCCGACCGGGTGCTGTGGATGGTGGACGTTCGCGAGGACCTGCCTGCCGAGGTGACTCGCGCCCATGCGGAAGTCGCCGGCGACGTCGCGCTCACGGTCATACGGAACAAGGTGGACCTGGTCCCCCAGGGGCCCGGCCTCGAAGATCATGACGGGCTTTCGGTGATACGGCTTTCGGCACTCACCGGAGAGGGAACCGAACTGCTCAGGGAACATCTCAAGGTAATCTCGGGCTTCGGAGGGGAATCGTCCGGCACCTTCAGCGCGCGGTCGCGGCATCTTGACGCGCTGCTACGGGCCCGGGGCCATGTTCGAGCGGGGCTCGAACAGCTGAAGGAGAAAAGGGCGCTGGAACTGGCCGCGGAAGAATTGCGAGCCGCTCAGGGCGCGCTGGGTGAGCTGACCGGCGAGGTCACGAGCGACGACTTGCTGGGTGAAATATTTGCAAGCTTCTGTATCGGCAAGTAGATGACGAGTTACCGTAACCGCATGCTTTCAGGTATGTCGACTTCGCTGGACCGTCAGCGGCGTTTCCTGGGTACCCTTGTGAACGAGCCGTTGTCGGTGGGCGCGCTGGCGCCGAGCAGCCGGCGGCTGGCCGATCACATGGCGGTGGACATCGTGCCGGGCTCGCGGGTCATCGAGTTGGGGGCGGGAACGGGGTCGCTGACGCGGGCGATCCTGGATGCCGGCGTCGAGCCCTCCGACCTTCTGGTGATCGAGCAGAATGAAGCATTTTCCGAAATGTTGCGGAAACGATTTCCGGGGATTGGGGTCATAACCGGCAACGCACTCGGACTCAATCGGCATGCCGGCGCGCTACCCGGACCCGCGGACTTCGTGGTGAGCGGGTTGCCGTTGCTGCTCTTCACGCCCGGGCGCAAACTCCGCCTGTTGTACCAGGTGTTTTCGGTCTTGAGTGAGGAAGGGGCGTTTCACCAATTTACCTACGGTGGACGTTGTCCGGTTGAACGGGCGGTCCTGCGGCGTCTCGGCCTTGAGGCCACCTTGCTGCGGTTCACGCCCATGAACCTGCCGCCGGCCTTCGTCTATCGCTTGCAAAGGTGCCGATAGCGGAACGCGTAGCGGCCTGCGTCCGGGCAAAACATAGGCCTTGACCAGGCGCCCGCGCGAATCCCCGGTATTGGGCGGGCGCCTCGCCGGTCGATCGGCCGTCTTCGGCCAGCCGGTACGGCCCATGCAGCGGGGCTCTTGCCACGGACTGGTAGAATTCCGCTCTGCAATTGTTGTAGATCATGAAGTATCCGGATCAATTCGACTGTATCGTGGTGGGCGGTGGCCACGCCGGCACCGAGGCGGCACTCGCCGCGGCGAGGGCCGGCGCACGCACGCTGCTGCTGACACACAACCTCGATACGCTCGGGCAGATGAGCTGCAATCCGGCCATCGGCGGGATCGGCAAGGGTCACCTGGCGCGGGAGATCGACGCGCTCGGCGGCGCCATGGCGCGCGCCGCGGACCGTGCGGGCATCCACTTCCGCACGCTCAATGCCAGCAAGGGGCCGGCGGTCCGCGCCACCCGGGCGCAGGCGGACAGGGTTCTCTACCGCAGGGCCATTCGCGGGATGCTGGAAACGCAGCCCGGGCTCAGCCTGCTGCAGCAGGGCGTGGACGATCTGCTGCTGGAAGGCGGGCGGGTTCGGGGCGTGGTGACCCGCATGGGGCTTCGGATCTTCGCGCAGACCGTGGTGTTGACTGTGGGAACCTTCCTGTCCGGTCGGATCCACGTCGGCGGCGCCAGCCATGCCGGCGGCCGGGCCGGCGATCCCGCGTCGGTCAGACTGGCGGAGCGGCTGCGCGAAATGAATCTCAAGGTGGCCCGGCTGAAGACCGGAACCCCGCCGCGAATCGACGGGCGCAGCATCGACTTCAGCAGGCTGAAGCCGCAGCCGGGGGACGATCCCGCCCCGGTCTTCTCCTTCATGGGCCGCCGCGCCGATCATCCGCGGCAGGTGCCCTGTCACATCACCCATACTACGGAGAGAACACACGAGATCATCCGCGCCAACCTGGATCGCTCACCCATGTTCAGCGGCGCCATCGAGGGTGCGGGTCCCCGATACTGTCCGTCCATCGAAGACAAGGTGGTCCGCTTCGCCGACAAGGGCTCGCACCAGGTGTTCGTCGAGCCCGAGGGCCTGGACACGCACGAGATCTATCCCAACGGCATCTCCACGAGCCTGCCGTTCGATGCGCAATATCGGTTCGTGCGTTCCATCGCCGGTTTCGAAAAGGCGCGGATCACCCGCCCCGGTTACGCGATCGAATACGATTTCTTCGATCCCCGGGAACTTCAGCCAAGCTTGCGCACCAAGGCCGTCGCCGGGCTTTATTTCGCCGGGCAGATCAACGGCACCACGGGCTACGAAGAGGCCGCCGCCCAGGGGCTTGTCGCCGGGCTCAACGCCGCGCGGGAGAGCCGCGGCCTTCAGGCTTGGTATCCGCGCCGCGACGAGGCGTACATCGGTGTGCTGATCGATGATCTTGTTACCAACGGCACCCTGGAGCCGTATCGCATGTTCACCTCTCGCGCCGAGTATCGCTTGTCGTTGCGGGAGGATAATGCCGATCTGCGGCTGACGCCCAGGGGCCGGGAGCTTGGAATCGTCGACGATGAACGCTGGCGAAGCTTCGACACCAAGCAAAGCGTCATTCGTTCGGAGACCGGGCGGCTCGCCGGGATTGTCGTACGGCCCCAGGACGTGCCGGCCGGCAGCCGGATCGGGCTACTGCGGCGCGATACCTCGGCCCAGCAGCTCCTGCGGCGGCCGCAGTGCCGCTACGATGACCTGGTGGCGCTGCCGCGAGTGGGTGGCAGCCAAGACACCAAGCGCCTCAACGGCGAGATGTATTCGCAGGTGGCCGGGCAACTGGAGATTCAGGCCCGCTACCAGGGCTACATCGAGCGCCAGGCTCGCGATATCGAACGACAGCGCAGGCACCGGAGCACACCCTTGCCCGTCGGGCTGGACTATGCAAGCGTACGTGGACTGTCCAATGAGGTGCGCGAAAAGCTGGTCCGGGTGCGGCCGGCGAGCATTGGCCAGGCGTCGCGCATATCCGGCGTCACGCCGGCGGCGGTTTCATTGCTGCTCATTCATCTGAAGAAACGTGAATATCGAGAGAGCGCCTGAGCGCGCATCGAGGGTAAGTCCATGAACAGAAACCACTTCGCAGCCACGGCACTGGTGGCGGCCGTCCTCTGCGGTTGCGGCGCGGAAACGGAGCAGGCTCAGCCGATCGGTGGTGTAAGCGGTCAGGAACTGGCGGACGAACAGGTGCTCCGATGGGGTAACGGCGCCGAGCCGCAGTCCCTGGACCCGCACCGCAGCGAAGGCGTGCCGAGTTCCAACATTGCTCGCGATCTGTTCGAAGGGATAATGAGCGAGGCTCCGGACGGGACCGTGATCGGTGGTGCGGCGGAGTCGTGGACAATAAGCGAAGACGGCAAGATCTACACGTTCTCGCTACGCCGCGATGCCCGGTGGTCCAACGGTGACCCGGTGACGGCCGACGACTTCGCCTACAGCCTGCGCCGCAGCCTGGATCCGGCGACCTTGTCCCGCTACACCTTCATCCTGAATCCGATTGTGAATGCCGAGGCGGCGGCGGCGGGCGAACTGCCCACCGGGGAAGTGGGCGTAAAGGCGGTGGACTCGCACACGCTGGAGATCCAACTGGAGAATCCCACACCTTATTTCCTCGGGTTACTGACCCATTCCGCCAGCTATCCCGTTCATCCGCCCAGCGTCGAGGCTCACGGCGACCAGTACGCCCGGCCCGGCAACCTGGTGTCCAACGGCGCCTATCAACTGGATGAATGGGTGGTGCAGTCCCACATCAAGGTGGTTCGTAATCCCCACTACTGGGATAACGACAACACCACCATTGACGAGGTCTGGTATTACCCAACCGAAGACCAGACCGCCGAACTCAGCCGCTACCGGGCCGGGGAACTGGACCTCACCAACACGATTCCCAAGCGCCAGCTGCGCTGGATTCGGGAAAACCTGGCGGACGAACTGGTGATCGCGCCCTATCTAGGCGCTTATTACTACGGCTTCAACATGACCCGTCCGCCTTTCGGGGGCAGCCCGGAACTGCGCCGCGCCCTCACCCTGGCCGTCGACCGGGACATCATCACGGGGCAGGTCACCGCCGCCGGTGAGGTTCCGTCGTACGGCTGGGTGCCGCCGGTGCAGAACTATACCGGGCAGCAGATGCCCGAAGCCGCCTGGACCCAGGAACAGCGCAACGAAGAGGCGCGCCGCCTCTACGCCCTGGCCGGATACTCGGCCGAGAATCCGCTGCGAACGCAGATCATCTACAACACCCAGGAGGATCACAGACGCATCGCCGTGGCCATCGCTTCGATGTGGAAGGAGACACTGGGCGTGGAGGTCGAGATCCTCAACCAGGAATGGAAAGTGTTCCTGGATACCCGCCGGCAGAAGATCGACACCGAGGTGTACCGTGGTGGTTGGATCGGCGATTACAATGATGCTTATACGTTCGCGGAACTGTTCCAATCCGACGGTGCGCTGAACGATTCCGGATATTCGAACCCCGAATACGATCGGCTGCTCGCTGCCGCTTCCGCGGAGGGCGATCCGCAGCGCCGCGCGGAACTGCTGCAGCAGGCCGAACGGATATTCCTGGAAGACCTGCCCATCATGCCGCTCTACTTCTACGTGACCGCGCGAATGGCGAAGCCCTGGGTGGGCGGGTTCACCACCAACATCATGGACCATCATCGCTCCAAGAATTTCCATATTCTGAAACACTAGCCCGAATATTGCACCAATAAGGAGGCAAGGCTCCTATAGTTCGATATAATTCAGTTACTTAGGCTGATATCGAAGGAGACCTTGCCGTGACACAATGTTACCAGAACGCGTTCGAGTTTCCACGGGTGCATCGGCGT
>JAJEFE010000085.1 GCA_022820625.1 Gammaproteobacteria bacterium
ACCGGCTCGTACGGCGACTTGCGGCGCCCGTCCCCCTCGTAAGGGGTGTAAAACGCCGTCAGGTCCAATCCGTCCACCAAGTCGCTTACGTGGTGCGCCAGATGACCCTCCGGCAACCAGTCCCTCATATCGGACGGCAGCCACAAACCCTGATCCGGATGATAGGGACGAAACGTCGTCGGCATCGCAATCTCCCACAAACTGCGACACAATTATCTCATTAATTTCCTACGGCGCAGCCTCCTAGGGAGGTC
This sequence comes from Gammaproteobacteria bacterium, assembly GCA_022820625.1. Lineage (GTDB taxonomy): Bacteria > Pseudomonadota > Gammaproteobacteria > Steroidobacterales > Rariloculaceae > UBA6522. Next base: position 255 of record JAJEFE010000085.1, read on the forward strand.
CGGCAGCTTCCACCGTCACGGAGTCTTCCAGCGCTTCATAGCGATGATCCACCCACGCCGGGATGACAATGACGTCCCCGGCTTCGGCGACAAATTCCTCGCCGCTGCTATAGGCTCTGAGGCGCCCTTCAAGGACATGCAGCACCAACTCGTTGGCATGGTTGTGCGCCGTCGTGGACGTACCGGCCGGCCATTCGACCTTGATCAGGCCGACCGTTGCCGCCGAAATGCGCTGTGTGACGCGACCGTCCCGCATCTCCCTGACTTCGATATCTTCGGCCTTGACCACCTCCATAACCGGTGTGGTGATCTGTGAACCGGCGACCTGCGCAACAAGAAAGAGCGGAAGCACAACGGCAGCCGATACTGGTAAAGCGGTTGGTTTGTTCATGTTGGAGCCTGCTCCTGGGTTGACTTTCGTTTTCCCGATCCATTCTGCCACGACGCGGCCAATCGACGGAGTCGGATCCAATCCCCTCCGACGCCGAGTCTTGCGGGTGCGGGTAGTTGGGAGCGGCTCAGTCCTCTGACGGAGTCAGTACTCGCAGGGGCTCAGTCCGCTTCGTTCCAGCCGAACGCCTGGATCATGATGTCGAAGACGAGATTCTGTTCGATGACGCCTCCTGCCCGATCCGATCCGACCCCGATTCCGTAGAGCGCGACATCCTCGCCACCGTGAGTTTCGCTGTAGTCCAGCGATCCGTCGATTCGTGGATGCTCGACGGGAACGAAGGCCTGGTACACGGCGCCTGCACCGACTTCGGGAACCGGCCTCGACTGGCCCGCCGCTGCGCCGGGGCCATTCGCGTAGCCCAGGGTCGTGTACGGCGTGCCGGTTGCATCCACGGCAGTCCCGGGTGACGGCTCGCCGGTGATGTCGTTCTCGACCACCAGACCGAGTATCGGATTTCCCCGCACCGGGTAACCGGCGATGGTGAATACATGGGAGTGGTCCGCCGTCACCAGAACGAGCGTATTCTCCAGATCGACTTTCTCGAGCGCCGCTTCAATGGCGCGCGCGAACGCCTGCGTTTCCATTAATGCGTAACCCGGCTTACCGTCGTGGTGACCGTGGTCGATTCGGCCGCCCTCAACCATCAGGAAGAATCCATCCTCGTTTTCCGCGAGAAGATCGATTGCCGCCGAGGTCATTTCGGCCAGTGTGGGTTCGGTTGTATCGGGCGCCCTCTCGGCGACATACGTCATGTGCGAACGCGAGAAAATGCCCAGAACCTGTTGCTCCGACAGTTGCGCCGCTTGTAACTGCGCCAGTTCATCCCGGCTCGTGATGTACGTTCGGCCGGAACCGGCATCCAGCCATTCCCGGATCAAGTCTTCCTGCTCGGCGACCCGGTTACCACCGAACCCGCTACCGTAAAACTCGGCGCGGCCACCACCCAGTACCACGTCCAGGCCGCCATTCACATCAAAATGGGTCAACTGGTACGCAATGTCCCGGCAACCCAGCACCCAGTCCGCCTCGGGCAGGTACAGGTCGCTTTCCCAGTCGCGTTCGGGCGAATGTGCGAACACAGACGCGGGTGTCGCGTGAGTCAGGCGCGTGGTGGTCACGATACCCACGGACTTGCCTCGCTCCTTGGCGATCGCGCCAAGCGGCTTCAGGGGGTCCTCAAGCGACGCCTGGCAGTCGCGCCGACGGGATTGCGGGCCAATGTTGATCACCCCGGCACGGGTCTTGCGGCCCGTCATCATCGCCGTCGCGGTACCGGCGGAGTCGGGCACCTGCTGGTTGGTGTTGTAAGTCTTGATCAGGGCGACGCGCGGAAACGTTTCGAAGATCAACTCATGCTCTTCGCCACTCAGGCCGAGCGACTGCCCGTCGAATATTCGCGCAGCCGTCACGGTGGATACGCCCATGCCGTCACCGATGAAGAGGATCACATTACGGGCAACGCTTCCCGTAGGTGAAGTTTGGTCGGGCGGTGAGTCGGTCGACACGACACATCCCACCATTAGCGCCGCACACGACAAACCGCCCGTCCGTCGCAAGACCCCCGGGCTCCTACCCATTTTCATCACCCCTCCGGTTGATCGCCAGTCAAGTCAATCAACCATCGCCGACTACATCGAATCAGTTCGATCGTAGCCTGTATCGTTGCAGGCAATCCAATAATTGCGCCGGATGATCTGTCTGAATGATGCTGGAGCGCAGCGTCTTTCGAACTGGCCGCGCGTCCAAGACCCGGCGAAGTCCCTGGATTTTCGACTGGATCCGGGCTGTTCGGCTTGTCAGCCTATCGAGTTTGCGATCCGAACAACACGTTGAGCAAAAGCCATAATTATGGGAATATGGTTCTATGAAGACAACGATAGAACTGCCCGATGCGACGTTCCGACAGGCCAAGACCGTCGCTGCGGCGAGTGGAATCACCTTGAAACAGTTTTTCACCGAAGCGCTTGAGGAACGGTTGCGGCGCGGTGCGGCAGAGACCCGCAACGGCGGCGCCGAGCCTCCCTGGATGGCGGGTTTCGGAGCCCTGGCCGACATGGCCGACGAAAACCGCCATATCCTCAAATTGATCGAAGAGGAGTTTGAGAAACTCTCTCCAGAACATCTCCCATGATCCTTGACACCAACGCCTTGTCCGCCTGGGCGGAGGGGCTTGCCGCGATCGAAGCGCCGCTTCGCTCAGCCGACCGGCTGGTGATCCCCAGCGTCGTTCTCGGCGAGTACTATTTCGGTATCCGCCAATCGCGTCGCCGTCGCCGCTACGAAGATTGGCTGACCCGATATCTGCCGGAGACGGAAATCGCAACGATCACGTCCGCGACGGCGGATGCGTATGCCGACATTCGCCTTGACTTGAAACGGCTGGGGTCCCCCATTCCGCCAAATGACGTATGGATCGCCTCCCTTGCCCGTCAGCACGCCCTTCAAATACTGAGCAACGACAGGCACTTCGACCTCGTCGAAGGAATCGGACGCATCCCGTTCTGAGTCAACCGCCCTGAAAGATGCCCTCCCCGGGCGCGGCGTAGGTCCTGTCCTCGCTAATCCCCACAGGCAGTATCGAAATCACCTTCAATCGGATGAGGATCGATCGGCGCGACGGTGTAGGCGGCCTGGATGCTCTCGGCGAACGGCTCCTGCTCGGCGACGGGCAGGGGGGCGCGGACCTGCATCCGTGCCACGGTGAAGAGTGCGAGCAGTGCGTGGGCCGTTGCCGTGAAGAAAAACAGCCCGCTCGGGCCCAGAACCTGCATCGCTGCCGCAGCCGCCATGGAGCCGGCCACCGAGCCCGCCGCGAACAGCAGGAGCAGTACGCCGGCCGCCTCGACGAACTCGCCGGACTCGATCCAGTCGTTCATGTACGCCGCGCACAGCGCGTAGAGCGGAAACACGAACCAGCCGAACAGGCACGGAAATACCCAGAGGCCGGCGGCCCACCGGTGGGCGAACAGCCCCATGGCGATGCCCACCACCGCGCTGCCGATGCTTGATACGAGGATCACGACCCGCCGGTCCACCCGGTCGGAAACCTGTCCGAACGGCCACTGCGCGATGGCTCCGGAGACCACGGCGAGACTCATGAAGATGGCGACCATATCCGCTCCGCCCCCAAGGGGGATTTCCAGGACATAGACCGGCGCCAGGGACCAGAACGCACCGTTCCCCAGTCCAACCACCGCGGCGCCGGCAAACCCGATGGGCGCGCACCTGTACAGGTAGGGCAACCTGAGCCGCACCGCCTCCAGGGGCGCCGGAGCCTCGGCGCGGGTCAGCGCCACGGGCAGCGCGGCCAGGGAAATCAGGATGGACGCGCCCGCGAACAGCGTAAACGCCCGCGGATCGGCCAGCGTCAGCATCATCTGCCCCACCGCCACCACGGTGAAGTGGATGAACGTGTAGATCGAGAACATGCGGCCGCGGTTCTCGTTGGTGGACCGCTCGTTCAGCCAACTCTCGATCACCATGAACAGCACGGCGAAACTGAGTCCGGTGACGCCCCTGCAGATCCACCAAACCACCGGCTCCAGCACCATGGCATGGGCGAGCACCATGGCCGAGGCCAGCGAAACCATGGCCGTGAAGGTGCGGATGTGGCCGACCCGGCGGACGATACGAGAGCCGATCAGGCATCCGGCGGCAAAGCCCAGGAAGTAGGCCGCGCCGAGGATGCCCACCTGCAGCGTCGTGAAGTTCTCCACGTAGGCGCGCACCGGAAGCAACGCGCCCTGCAGGCCGCTTCCGGTCAGCAACAGCGCGGCGCTGAACAGCAGCGCCGCGATGGGGGCGAAGGCCTGCACCGTTCGTCTCCTGCTGCCTCTTCCAGTAACAAAGGACGGTTGGCTCGAGCCACACTGCCAGCCTGACGCGGTTGGCGGCATCCTCGCTACTTTGATGCGGGGAACCTGCGGCGTACAAGTGGCGCGCACGCCGCCATGCGACCAGTAATCTCGAAACGGCGACTTATTTCCCTACACGACCGGATCCAGCATCACCATCCCGTAATCACCGATCCGCTCGAATCCGAGCGCCTCATAGGCCCTCTGCGCCGGATAGTTCTCCGCTTCTGTGAACAGGATGGCTTCCGCCGCACCGCCCGCCCTGGCCTCCAGCAATGATCCGGCCACCACGGCGCGCCCATGGCCCCTGCCGCGCCACTCAACCGGCGTGAACACACCACCCACCTGCACCATGTCCGGCAGGGTGGCATTGAAGCTGGTCATGGAGACCACGTGGCCTGCTTCTTCCAGAACCCAAAGACGCCTGGTTTCGATCAAGCGGGCCAGCGTGTCCCGATTGGCGGCGTCATCGATGCTGTGCGCGGAAAAACCCATGGTGCGCATGTCGTATTCACGCCGCCACGGTACCAATGTCGGCAGATCGGCGTCGCTTGCGTAGCGGCACGCAATCCGGCCCGAGGACAACGTCTCCGGCACGGTCAGTTCTGCGAGGTCGAGGCGGTAGAGGTACTCCGGCACGACCTTGCCCAGCCGTGTGCGGTCGAGGTCCAGCTGCGGCTCGGCCGCCCTGACCTGGGGCCACGGACCCAGCAGGCCGGCGACGGGCCGGCCGGATTCGCGCGCAACGGCCAGCGCCAGTTCTACCGGCTGGGTTGGGGCCTGCAGAATGATGTTGCCGTTCCAATAGTGAGCAGCGACGTCCGTCAGCACTTCGCCGTCAAAGGCTCCCATGTAGAGGCCGTGGAAGGGCTCCGGACCGTCTTCGATACCGCTGTTGAACAGGTTGGCGCGCAGGATCATGGACGAGGCAAGGTGGCCGTCGAGGAAGGCGTCCAGAGCCGGGCGGTCCCGGGGGGTGAGGAGGCGGAGCGATGTCATGGTGCTAAAGTACCGGCAGGCGGTCCATCGTATCGCGTTCCAGCTTGATGCCGTCGAGCGTGATGCCGAAGGTCGCCATCTCCTCCGCAGGCGGTCAGGAACGCAAGCGTGGCAAGTGCGAGCAGGCGTGAAATCATGCTTGGTCCGACTCAGTGGAACACTGACAATACCTTTACCGTTCTCAATTCCTCCTCTCGGCCACAACCATCAACTTCCTCCGGTAGACGCTGATGGAATGGTCCGCGAGAAACTTTCGCAGCGGCCATTTCTTGACCGAAAAACCGTACAGCCGCCGGAACAGGCCGACCGCGTACAGGAGCTTGACCTGGCCGTAGGTCCCCGCGGGGCAATTGGTCAGATAGCGCATGTCGCCGCAATGGAGGTAGCCCCCGAACGCCGTGCGCAACCTTGAGGCGAGCCAACCGGTCGCAGGCGAGACAAAGGGGATGTGCGCTTTCGATACCAGGCGAAGGAACCACGCGATCAGCGCGACGGACTCGCTCGAAGGCGGCAGCATCGTCACGCAATCCGCCGAATTGACCAGCCGGTAGATCGGCGTCCTGATTTCGGCGATCCAGTCGTCGTCCCCGACTCTCGGCGCCCCGAAGCTGTAGCAGGCCGCGATGCCGCCCGGATGCACCAGTTTCTTGGCGGCCACCGTCGCCACCGCGCCGCCCAGGCTGTGTCCCGTCACGTAGAGCGGCTTGTCCGCATGCGCCGGGTCGTTGATGGCTGCCTCCACCATCACCCGTACATTCTCGAAGGCGTCATGGAAGCCCGAATGCATTTTCCCGCCCGATTCGCAGGCTCGCTTGTTGGCCCTCACATCCGACTTGATGTCCCGGATGCTCATCGCTTCGGTCCCCCGGAATGCCAGCACGATGAAGCTGTCCGCGGAAACCAGTATGGCCTGGGTCCCGCCCCTGTCGAACGTTGCCGAGAGTTCCAGTCTCAGGGAGTTCAGCGAACCCTCGAGGATGCTCCGTTCCTCCTCGGCGTCGTAGCCAACGCTGTCGATAAGTGTCAGGAGGGACACCTTGCGGCCGTCGTCGATCAGCTTTGCGATGTTCTCGAGGAACCACTCCTTCTGATCGCCGCTGGAGAAGAGGGGATTGAATCTGCGGTAGGCCAACTCCGACAGGCACGCCATGAGCCATGCGGTACGGTCGCTGTAGGCCTGGCGGTAGGTTGGGAGGGATTTGTCGAGCAGGTCGTTTGCGCGATTCCGTTCGCTCACATTCATGGTCATGGTCGTCTTGCTCCACGAAATTCAATCTTGTTGTTTGGGGGAATCCCCGATAGCCTGCCGATCCAGGCCGGCAAGCAGCGGATTCTATACGAGCGATGACAAAGATACTCCTGGCGGCGGCAGGCTATGTCGTGATCGTCTTCCCACTCGCATTGGGTTGGCATCTTGGGCTCTTCAAGGAGAAGTATCAGGCCTTCGGCTATTTCGACGGGGAGCCGAATGTCCCCGCAGGCCTGGCGGCGATTGTCATCCAGGGCCTGGTCCTGGCATTGATCTATCCGCTATTCGATTCGGGCAGTGCCGGCTTCTTGCGAGCCTTTCAATTCGCAGGCCTCATGGGGCTGTTTTTCTGGACATCGCATGTACTGGCCCTGGTCGCGAAACAGAATGTGCCGAACGCGCGCGGCTTCATCGTGATGGAAACCGGGTATCTCGTCGCGCAGTTCGGCCTGTTCGCGCTCGTGCTTGGCCTGATCTATCGGGGCGTCTAATTCAGCCGGCTGCATCAAGCTCCTCCCACGAGATGCGCCGAAGTGTCTTCGCGTCCATTGGGTCCGCGTGGGGATGGCCACACAAGGCACAAAGGGAGTATGCTATTCATAACTTCATACAAGATGAATATCATGGCCCGAACAACGATCTCTATGCCGGAGGACCTCGCCCAGATGGCGCAACGCGAGGCGCAACGCCGCGGCGTGAGCCTTTCGGCAGTGGTTCGCCAGGCTCTCGAACAACACCTTTACAGGCACCGGGGGCGCAAACTGCCATGGCAGGGCATTGTGAACCGCGGCGCCCCCGCCGCGCGGGACCTTGACGCCGAACTGGATCGCGACTGGGCGAACGACATTGTTGGCGATCGCTGACAGCGGTCCGTTACTGGCGTCGGTTGACGTTGCGGATCCCGATCATGCGGCGTGCGTCAAGGCATTGTCGGGAAGCGGCGCCGACATCGTCATCCCGGCGCTGTGCGTGGCCGAAGTAGCCTATTTCCTCGGTAAACGCCACAGCGCAGAAGTGGAAGCCCACTTTCTGGAAGGGCTTGCAAATTTTCCAGTGATTGCCCCGGATCCGGACGACTGGGTTCACATAGGCGGTCTCGTTCGCCAGTACGCGGACTTACCGCTGGGCACCGTGGATGCCTCCGTGGCCGTGCTGGCGATGCGCCTCGACACCGACCGTATCATCACACTCGATCATCGACATTTCTCCGTCTTGCGAAACGCACAAGGCAGGCAATTTGAACTGTCGCCCTGAGAGCGCGCTGCGACCAGACAGAAACGGTCATTGGCCGAAAGCGTGGAGTGCTGCGCTTTGACGGCGATGGCCTCCTGGACTTCTCGCGGAGTGAGATCGCATATCTCCAAGCCGGCTGAGTCGAGGGTTTGCCAATCCTGTTCAGCGAATGTGAGCATCTCCGACTCGCGCACCGGGAGGGGAACCACGAGCCGGTACGGCAAAGCGCCAAGGACTTCAAGCAATCCTCCTTTGCGAAGATCGATCAGGCAGGAAGCGTCGTTGACAAAGACGCACGTCACTGGACACCCGGGCCGCTAAGTCTCTGTTCGATGGTGCGAAGGGGTTGGTTGAGAAGTTCAGCCGCCCGTACCGGTGAGATCACTTCTTCGCCTACCGCTCGCCATACGAGTTGCTCAAAGCGTCGCGGTTTCTCGAAGGCAGCGAAACCGCTGTCGCCGCGGACCGGTTCCGGTTCGTTCCTGCGCCAGGAACGGGCAAAGGTGGCGAAGGCATACCGGACGGTAGCAGCGGGGAGTATGCCAACTTGCCCGAGACGCATGAGCAGGGCAGCGGCGGAAACGCCGTAAATGTGTTTGAGGCGAATGATCTCGTAGTAAGCGATTCGGCTCCGTCTGGGGCCTGCCTCCTCAAGGAGACTTTCGCGCGGCACCAAAAAGGCACCAGCGAACCGGTTCATCGCGGATTCGAGCTTAATGGCGGAATCTCCGGTGGATAGGATGATCCTGTGGGCTAGCTCATGGGCGAGGTTGAAGCGCTTGCGCTCCACGTTGGCCCGGCTGGAAACCACGACGGCGTCTGCGACGGGCTTGCCGCCACGCAGTACGTGGCACGCCAGGCCGCTGATGCGCTCGGGAAGGTCGTCCTCAACGACCTTGATGCCTTTTTCTTCGAGAAGCGCGCACATACTGGGGATCGGGTCCACGCCCAGATGCCAGCGTTCGCGGAGCAGGTCGGCCCTGGCGTCAATTTCATTGTCAGTTAGGATGCTCTGGCACCGCAGCCCTTCAAACCAGTCGGCATCCGGCTCGATTCCGAGAATATCCTCGACAGTCAGATACCGTTCCAGGTTGTCGATCACTATGGCTTCGGCCTTCGCCCGGTCACGGGCGGAAGTGCCGGAGTGCTTGCGAAACTCAAGTCCGTCGAGCATGTCCACCTGGGAACTCAAGAGGAAATCCAGCGACACGTTGAGCGCCCTGCCCAGGCCGACGAGTACGGCGGACGAGGGCATCATTTTGCCGGATTCGTACTTGCTGATTGCCTGTGCAGTTACCGGTGGGGTTACTAGCTCGGCCAATGACCGCATGGATAGTCCTGCGCGCTTACGCGCGAGGCGGAGACGTAGTCCAAACATGAGCTTCTCTCCAATTTCATCGAAACCAGTGGTTGACAAACAGAAGATCATTTATGGTAATGTAAACCCAACGCCGATGCCAGCGGACTGGCATCCCAAGTGCGTTTACCGGATGGGGGCCGCCTCCTGCAGATCGCCCGATGGAGCCGGCCACCGCCGCCGACGTGGAAGCGCTGGCCCGGCGGCACGGCCTTCAGACGGTTCGCAGCGAACGCGTTCCCGACTTCCTCGGGCGGGACGGGATCGCGTGGGAGGTCATCTGGCTCCGGCTCCCGGACGATGGCACCGGCGCGGTCCCAGTCCTGGATACTCGAATGGTGGGACCTGGGCTATCGCCGCGACATCGTTCTCAGGATTCAGTTCGAAGACGAAGCCGGAAGCGCGCTGTCTTCAGTAGTCTTCGGCCTGGCAGGGCTTGCCCCCCAGAGTTCAGCGCAGATGCTCCTCACGCTCCAAAGGGCGCGTTGCAAAGCCAACTCCGCACGCTGTCAACAAGGAGTGATACGTTGTAAACGAGGTGCGAGTTTCGGGCTTTAGGGTCTTGAACACGGTGACCCGGTTTATTCCGGCAAGCTCGGCAACCTTGCCGACGCCGCGGGCGCGAATAACGTCCGCAACCGCTGTCTTGAATACGACCTCGTCACCTTCGAGTAGCGCTTCATTGATGTACGCCGCTGCGTACGAGGGATCGCGAAGATCCTCGTAGAGCTGCTCCTTCATGTTCCAGGATGCTGCTGCTCTAACCATTTGACTCACCGTTTCGATCCCGAAAATGTTTCAGCCTTTCCCTGGCTCGTTCTATAGCGCGCTCTTGATTGCCTTTTCCCGAGCCACCGAGCAGAAGCACGATTGCTCCGTCGATTCTTGCGAAATACACGCGCAGTCCGATACGGCCAGCCAGCCGCATTTCGTACAAACCGTCTCTCAGCGACGAACAGTTTCCCATGTGGCCGTGTTCTTCAACCGCACGTAATCGTCTCCGCACAGCAGCCTGGTGTTGCCCGTCCAGACTCTCGAACCACTTCACAAATGGCTGTCGTCCAGAATCCGTTTCGTAAACCAGCAATCTCACTGAAGGATACTACCGTTCATGTTGCCCGCAGGCAACATGCGGAAGCGCATAGAGTGCGAACAATCAATAAAAGTAGTCGCCGATGAGATTGACTCTCGCCAAGTCAGCAAACTGCCTGGTGGGTTCTTGACCATGAAAAGCGCCTCTTGAGAATTGTGTAAAGACTCCAAGTCCGCTAATGGAACAAGATTTCCCAGGCTACCGTCCACCGCCAAATCTCTCGCAAACCAAGAGATTCGGCATCAATTGCTGCACCCCCACCGCCTCCACGCGCCGCGCATCATCATTGGACGCCTTGTTCTCCCACGTCGAGACCGGCTGGAGCGTCATCGCTTCGGAGGGATAGGAGGTCGAGGGCGACCGGCTGGCCGGCGAGCCAGGAGTCGAACCCGTCGGCGGGGATCAGCCAACGCCGGGCGCGCCAGCTTGATCCAGCAGATTACGTACAATAGGCGGGAAGAATGAAGAACCGCCAACCGCCAGATTCCCGAGACCGTGACCGCGACAGCTATCGCGACCGACACCGAGACCGCGACCCCGACCGAAACCACGCCCCCTTCACCGTCCGCGACGTAGTAGCCAGCTACAACACCACCGCCCCCACCCTCGCACCCCAATACGAAGACCTCCCCTTCGAGCAGGTTCACTCATCAGTCCTCGACCTCCTTCCAGATGTCGGCGCCTGCGTCCTCGACATGGGCGCCGGCACCGGACGAGATGCGGCCTGGTTCGCGGCAAACGGCTACAGTGTCGTCGCGGCCGAGCCCGCGGCAGAAATGCGCCGTGCGGCGAAAGCGCTCCACCGCTCCCCCGATATCCGGTGGATGGACGATGCGCTGCCTGCGGCGGAAAAGGTGCTGCGTTCCAAACTCACCTTCGACCTGATCTGGTTGAGCGCGGTGTGGATGCACGTGCCGCCGGGCGCCCGCGC
>JAJEFE010000114.1 GCA_022820625.1 Gammaproteobacteria bacterium
CTGCCCTTGACCGCTTAATAATTTCGCCCGCCTTCCATGGCGGGCCCAAATCGGCGCGCGACGCTCCTGGCCATCCATGGCCCCGCGCCGCGCGCACGACGCGGTCAAGGGCAGTCCGCGCACGACCTCGCCAGGTTAGTGGTGGATTCCAGGTTTGTTGCTGGTTAAGGCTGGGGGAGGGTGACCGGGACTTCGTACTCGTCTTCGGTGTAGCCGGCGGTGATGTAGAACCAGGCGGCTTCCATGGAGCATTCGGCTTGCAGGATGGGGCGGTCGGCGACCTTGGCCCAGGAGTGCTGGATGATCAGCGGTTCCGTCAGGTATTCGGGGTCGGTGATGGTGAATTCGCCCTTGAGCGCCATGCCGTCTTCTTCGAGCCGGTAGCGTTCGACCAGGTGCTTGCGGTCGCTGGAGTGCAGGCCGATCTGGATGCCCCAGCGGTCGTCGACGAAGTGCGTGGTTTCGATGACCAGTACGTCGTCTTCGAAGTGGCCGGTGGAGTGGCCCCAGGCGCTGGGTTCCGCCGGGGGGGCGGTATCCGGATTCATGTGGACGACGCGGGGTTGCGGCCAGAGGTCGCGGTCGATGATGATGGTGTCCGCGTCTTCCCAGCGGAAGTTGTAGGCCATGGGCATCATCATCATGCGCGGCGGCCCCGGGTAGATGCATTCGTTCAGCGGGTTCTGGGACTCGTGGAACCCGGCGACCAGCGCCATACCCCTTTCGTTCAGGGGCATGTCCGCCGGGGGTTCGCGGTAGGGGCTGACGGTGCGTGTCCAGAAGCCGGAGGGGAAGGATTCCGCGGGCGGGACTTCGGCGTTGACGACGGAACCGGACGGCGGCTCCGCGCCGGTTTCTTCCAGGTACGCCTGCAATGAGCGGTTATCGGCGAACATTCGCGGCCCATCGAGGGACTGCGCCCAGTCCAGGCCCATGTAGGGGCGGTCCGGGTCGCGGTCGTGGGCGCCGCTCCAGATGATCGGATCGCCGGGCTGGAAGGTGTCGGCGGCCCAGCCCAGGCGGGCCAGCGAGGGCGGATTCATGGACTCCACGGTGTATTGGACCACGTCGCCGTTTTCGTCCGGTACGTCGATGATCAGGTACACGTGGGGCACCTTCCAGAGATACTCGGCCACGACGCCCGCCTTGGTCTGCACGTTGTTGTTGTCCAGGCTCGCATGGGAGTGATGTGCCGCCGATCCCGCGGCAAAGGCCAGCCCGGCGACGCCAGCGGCGCAGGAAATCGATTTCACCCGGTTCATCGGTACGTCTTCTCGCTGAGTCCTTTCACGGGATTCTAAGACAGGTTGGCTGTTTTCCGCGCCCTTCGCGGTCCAAATGTCTTGTGGGCTTCACATTTCTAAGCAGATATTCGAGGTTCGGAAAGGCAAACTAGTACCGATGAAATAGCGCTCGCGCCGCGGATACGCTGACCAAAAGCTCAGGGTGTCCGGCGCAGAGCGAAGTATCGATACGGACAGTTCACCAGCGGGTCAAGCGTCATGAAGTGTTACAGGGTGTTTCTATTTGGTCTGGGCGTCCTGGTGCCGGCGCTCGCCGGCTCCCATCACAGCGTACCGGCGGAGTACGGCGACTCGGGTACGCCGACCCACTACATCGAGGGCACCATCAGCCGGGTCCTGTGGAACAATCCGCATATCTTCATCAATATCGTGACCTCCGGCGGAGAGGTCGAGGCGGGCGAGAACTGGCGCCTCACGACACACCCCGTCAACATCATGGAAGGGACGTACGGCTTCCGCAGCGATGAATTCAATGAGGGGGACGAGGTCAGGGTGTACGGGTGGTTCCACCTGCGCGGCCAGCCGCTGTTCCAGATACGGGCGATCTCGGTCAACGATGGCGCGATGCAGTCGACGCTGCGGTTCTCCGATCTGCGGGATATCGTCAAGGGGACGCTGGCGGAGCAGCACATCATCCCGACGAGGAACATCAACGGCACCAGTCCCGCCCGGGCCGGCGCCGAGACGGTTCAGGCGCTGGGCGAGATGGGCTACCTGGACGAGCAGGGCAACGTCAATCTCCCGGACGAGATTCTGTATCCGGATTACTCGCTGTAGACGTGGCGCGGCCGGCCGGTCTCGGCCACGCATGATTCAGCGTCTCGCCGGAGTTTGCGGGACGGAATCGGGCGATACCGCCAAACATCGCATGAGATCGTGTATTCATCGCGCGTATGGTTGTCTATTCGGGCAAATTTTCATACGATGCGACTAAATAAAAACACGCTGCAAACACTATTTTCAGGTGGCTTTCAATGACCGACGAAAAAACGCTTGTTTCAGGAATTGATGTACCCACGCCCGCGTCCGGCACGGACGATGTCGGCGTGCTCGGGTCGATCGGCAGGGTCGGTGCGTCGAGGCGTCAGTTCATCAAGGGGGTAATCTCCTCCGGAGCCGCCGTAAGTTCCGCCGGGTACGTATTCGGCGGCATGGCGGGTTGCGCGACCGAAGAGGCGCCGATGGCCGGTGGCGTCGAGCGGCTGATCAGCCTCAACGTCAACGGCGAAACCCGCCGCGTGGACGTGCTGCCCTACGAAACGCTGGCCATGACGCTCCGGTACAAGCTGGGTCTGACCGGTACCAAGCTGGGATGCGACCGGGCCGAATGCGGTGCCTGCACGGTGCTGCTGGACGGCGTCTCCACGTATTCGTGCTCAACGCTGACGCACACCGTGCGAGGCCGCGCCATCCGGACCGTCGAAGGCCTGGAAGGCCCCAATGGCGAGTTGCACCCGGTGCAGCAGGCGATGATCGACGAGCTGGGACCGCAGTGCGGTTTCTGCACGCCGGGCCAGGTGATGGCGGCGGTGGCTCTGATGGAGGCGAACCCAAGCCCTACCCGGGATGAGGCGCGGTTTGCCCTGTCGGGCAACCTCTGCCGGTGCGGGGCCTACGATCATTATCTGAATTCCGTGATGCGCGCTGCGCAGAGCGCCTGAGATGGCTTATACACTGCTTGGAAAGGACTTCACCCCGCCGGATGTGCGGGCGAAGGTTACGGGCGGTGCCAAGTATGCCGAGGACTTCCGTGCTGAGGGCATGGCGTTCTGCAAACTTTTGCTGAGTCCCGCGCCCCATGCGCGCGTCGTCAACGTGGATGTCTCCGCAGCGCTCGAGATGGAAGGCGTTCTGGGCGTCCTCCAGGCTTCCGAGCTGCGGGCGCCGCCGCCGCCGGTGGAGCCTGCGCTCACCGACGAGCCGCTTTTCGTGGGCCAGCCGATCCTGGCCGTGGCCGCCGAGAACGAAACCATCGCGTCGGACGCCCTGGACGGCATCACCTACGACCTCGAACCGTTGCCGTTCACCGTCGATCCGCTTGAGGCGCTCTATCCGGGCGGCCCCAGTGCTCGGCAGGACGGCAACGCCGCCGTTGTCAACTACGGCAATACCGTCGTGGAGACCCGGCACTGGACGGCGCAGGACTTCGCTGCCGCGGGTGACGGGCAGCTTCCCACCGGGGAACCCAACATGGAGTGGTCCTACGGCGACGTCGATCAGGCGCTCGCCGATGCGGCGCTGGTACTGGACGAGAGCTTCGTCACGGCGGGACTGGCCCATCACAGCATGGAGCCGCGCACCACCATGGCCTGGTGGGAGAACGGCAAGTGCCATCTCCACGGCTCGGTTCAGAGCCAGAGCTTCTCCATGCCGATTCTGGCGGGCATGCTGGACATGGCGCAGGAAGACATCGTCTTCGTGTCGGAGTATTGCGGCGGCGGATTCGGTTCCAAGGCCGTGCCCTTCCCCAGCATGGCGATACCGGTCAATCTCTCCCGCAAGATCGGCCGCCCGGTCATGATGCGCCTGACCCGCCACGAGGAATACTACCTGGGGCTCGCCCGGACGGGCTTGCAGGGCCGGATTCGCCTCGGATTCAGCGCGGAGGGACGGGTGACGGCCGCTGACCTGTTCCTGATCCAGGAAAACGGCCCTCACGCCGGGTTCCCTAACCTCACCGGCGCCGCTGCGGGCGTGTCGGCGATGTACCAGCCGGAGTCGATGCGCTTCCGCGGCGTAGGCGTGTTCACCAATACACCGCCGCGCATGGCCCAGCGCGGACCGGGCTACAACGAAATGTCCGCTGCGATCGAGCCGCTGATCGACAAGGCGGCGCGGGAACTGGATCTCGATCGCCTTGCAATCCGCATGATCAATGCACCGGGCGAGGGCGCCACGGTGGGTCCGCAACGGACTCCGCTGACCAGCGCGTTCCTGCCCGAAGCGCTGACCATGGCCGCCGAGCAGTTCAACTGGGAGGAGCGCAGGGCGCTGAGCGGTCAGCGCAACGGCTCGAAGGTGACCGGCGTGGGCGTCGGCCTGGCATACCATCCCGCCGGCAACAACGGCTTTGACGGGCTGGTGCGCTTGACGCCGGAAGGCAAGCTCCACATCCACACCGGTGTGGGCAATCTCGGCACCTACTCCCACAGCGCCACCTCCCGCGTGGCCGCGGAAATCCTCAAGTGCGACTGGGCCGACTGCATCATCGAGCGCGGCGACAGCCGCCGCCACCTGCCGCACAACCAGGGGCAGTTCGGCAGCAACACTTCGTTCACCATGAGCCGCACCAACTACGTGGCGGCAATGGACGCGGTGGCCAAGTTGAAGGAGATCGCCGCCATGGACCTCGGCGGATCGCCCGAGGACTACGACATCGGCGGCCATCGCGTCTTCGCCACGGATGACGAGTCGAAATTCCTGACCTATCCGGATGCGGCCCGGAGGGCGATCGAACTGGGCGGCAAGTTTTCCGGCGAAGAGGCGCCGGAGGACATCAACCCCACCACGCAGATGGCCGTCGCGGGTCTGGCCGGCACAGGCCTGATCGGCGTAGCCAGGGACAACATCGAACTGAACGGGCAGCCCGCGGCCCATGTCGCCGGCTGCGCCATGGTGGAACTGGACCTGGAGACGGGCCACGTGGAGGTCGTCGATTACGCCGGGGCGGTTGACTGCGGTACGGTCGTGCATCCCATGAGCCTTGCGACCCAGACCAAGGGCGGCGCGGTGATGGGAATCGGCATGGCCCGCTACGAGCGCCACATCTACGACCGGCAGAACGGTCTGCCGGGCTCGATCGGGTTCCACCAGGCGAAGCCGCCTTCCTACCTGGACGTGCCCGCGGAGATGCAGACCGGTGCGGTCGATATGCCCGACCCGGAAAATCCGGTGGGCATCAAGGGTGTGGGTGAACCGGTCATGGGCGCCGCGCTGGCCGCGGTGCTCAATGCCATCTCCGATGCCATGGGCGGGCACGTCTTCAATCGCACCCCGGTGACCCCCGACATGATCGTCAACGCGCTGGCGGGCCGGGAACAATCCCACGGCCCGCTGGATGTCAATACAGCCTGAAGGAGCAAAGCCATGTCCAAAGACATGATGCGTGCATTTGAACTCTATCAACCCGACAGCGTGGAAAACGCCGTTGAGCTACTGGGCCGTTTCGGCGCCGATGGATGGGCGATGGCCGGGGGCAACGATACCCTCGACTGGTTCAAGGACCGGGTAAAGTATGCCGGCTCCGTGGTCGACCTGTCGGGGGTGGAAGCCCTCCGCGGGATCCGAGAGACGGCCGACGGCGTTGAAATCGGCGCCATGACGACGCTCACCGAGATCGAGTCCAGCCCGCTGATCCAGGAGCGTTACAGCGTTCTGGCGGATTCGGCGCGCCGCGTCGCGAGCCCGCAGATCCGCAACACCGGCACCATCGGCGGCAACGTCGCCCAGGACACGCGCTGCTGGTACTACCGCTACGGCGTGGACTGCTACCGCGCCGGCGGCAACAGTTGCTATGCGGATACGCCGCAGGGCCAGAACCGCGAGCACTGCCTGTGGGGCGCCGACCGCTGTATCGCCGTAACTCCATCGGATACGGCACCGGCGCTGGTCGTGCTGGATGCCCGCATGGTGATCGTGAACGGCGACGGAGAGCGCGAGGTGCCGGCGGAGGAATTCTTCATCGGACCGGAAATCGACATCGAGCGGATGACGGTGCTGGAGCCGGGAGACCTGTTGACCGCGATCCGCATTCCCAACGACTGGGCCGGCGCGCAGTTCTACTTCGAGAAAGTCGCCGACCGCAACACCTGGGACTTTCCGCTGGTGAACATCGCCTCGGCCATGTTCGTGGAAGGCGGAGCGGTATCACGCATCCGCATGGCGGCCGGCGCGGTGGAGTGCGTGCCGCGGCGGCTCTCCGTTGTGGAGGAAATCGTGACCGGCAGCGCGCCGGACGAAGAGACCGCGGCTCTCGCGGGTCAGGCGGCCGTGCGCGGTGCGACGCCCTTCAACTACAACCACTTCAAGATCCCGCTGCTGGAAAACCTGGTCAAGCGCGCCATTCGAGATTCGTGACGGCCTGCAGCGGCCTTCACGGAATTACGGACGCTCTCTCCTGAGCGCGCGGCCCGATGGAGTTGTTGCGAACCAGCCGTGACGTCTGGGGCCAGGAGGTCCTGCAGGGCATGTCCTGGGATCTGATTCCGGTTTTCTTCGGCGCAGGCGCCGCCATCATTCTCTGCCACCTGCTGTATCGCTGGTTGCTGGCCCCGAAGGGCCAATCCAGGTAGGGCATGCCGGAAGACGCCCGGAGGCTGACGCGCCACGCGTTGATCGATCGCCTGCTTCACTGGGGAATGGCGATTTCAACGCTCATCCTGCTGGGAACCGCGTTCCTGCCCATCCTGGGCATCGAGTTCGCGTGGGTCACCATTCACTGGGTCAGCGGCATCGTCCTCACCGTGCTCGTGATCGCGCACACGGTTCGCGCCTCCTTCTGGCAGGACCTGGGCTCCATGTGGATCGACAAGGCGGACCTGCGCGACACCATGCAACTGGCTCGCTGGAACCTCCGCATGAGCGCCCGGCCGCCCGGATTGCCCGGCAAGTACTCGCTCGCGCAGAAGCTGATCCACCATGTGTTCACGCTGACGGGACTGGCGGCCATCGTGACCGGCGGGCTGATGATGGTGAAGATCGACACCCCCTGGTGGGAGCGCAATCCCTACTGGCTCGGGGAGGACGTCTTCGGCGTGATCTACGTGATCCACGATCTCGCGGCGCTGGCACTGATCACGCTGGTCATGGTTCACGTCTACTTCGCGCTGAGACCAGAGAAATTGCACTTCACCCGCTCCATGTTTCTCGGCTGGATCACCCGGCGCGAGTACAATGAGCATCATGACAGCGCTCGTTGGGCCGTGGATGCGGATTGACCGGATGATGCGGCCACCCGAACTCAAACGGATGCAGACAACCGGGATGCCGGTTGTCGCTCGGTGCCGATGGGTTCGCCGCGAGTGCCAGCAGCCATCGGAGGGCGCACCTTGAATCTTGACGAACGAATCGACGCCATCGAGGCGGGCTACGAGTTCATGCTGGCTTATGCGGCCCAGGGCCGCCTCACCGACAGCGACGCCGGCGGTTCGGGCGTGGGATTTCAGCTAAGGGAATTCCTCGGCAAGATGGAAACCGCCCTGGACGGACTGGGCGACGAAGTTGCGGCGGCAGCCCGGCAACACGGGGCCTCGGGCCGTGGCGTGGAGGATTTCCTCGAAGCCGTGGCCGAGGACGCCCGCAAGTCCCTGAGCCTGGTCCGCCTGGTCAATTCGCGGCCCGACATCAGTTCCATGCTCATCGACAACGTCAACGGGTCCATTCACCTGAGGGCGCTGCTGACGGACCTGTTTGTCGTTGCCGAAGCATTCAAGGGCGGGGGAAGCGACGGATAGTCGCCAGGCTGCCCTAACGGGACAGCCAGACGATGAAGCGTTCGTTCAGTTCGTCGCCGTTATCGCTCCACCACCGCCAGTCGCTGTGCACCGCACGCCGGGTGTTCTCGGGCGTGTTGGGCATGTGTGGCCTCATTTCAATGCCCGTTTCGAAGTGTGTCGTCACCAGCGCTTCGGCGGACTTTCGCACCGGACTGTAGGCGATGTATCCGCCGACGCGGGCCATCGACGACGGCCGTGAGGCGAATTCGATGAACTGCATCGCTTCGGCCAGCCGGGGCGTGCCGGCGAGCACCGCCAATTGGGTGAAATCCAGTACCTGCCCGTCCCAGACGATCACGAACGGCTGGCCTTCCAGTACCTGAGCGTTGAAGATGCGTCCGTTGTACGCGGTCGTCATGAGCACTTCGCCGTCGGCCAGCATCTGCGGGGGCTGTGCGCCGGCTTCCCACCACACCGCCTGGTCCTTGATGGTGTCGAGTTTGCGGAAGGCCCGATCGAGCCCTTCTTCGGTGTCCAGGACAGCGTAGATGTCGTTCGCCGGCACGCCGTCGGCCAGCAGCGCGAACTCAAGGTTTACGGCTGGGATACGGCGCATTCCGCGCCGGCCCGGAAAGCGTTCCAGGTCGAAGAAGTCGTCGATGGTTTGCGGCACGGTGTCTCCGATCAACTCCGAGTTGTAGGCGACCACGGTGGAAAAGAACAGCAGCCCCATGCCACATTCGCTCAGCATGTCGGGATAGAAGTCGTCCTGCGGGCTCGAACCATCGACACCGGGCGCCAGTTCCGCAGGGTCGATGAATTCGAACAGGCCTTCGTCGCAGCCGGTAACGGCATCGTCCAGGTTCAGATCTACCACGTCCCAGTACACGGACCCTGCATCGACCTGCGCACGAATCTGCGCAAGACCGCCGTTGTAGTCCTCCAGCAGGACCTCGATGCCCGTCTCTTCGGTGAACGGCTTGTGGTAGGCCTCCTGACTGGCCCGCGCGTAGGAACCGCCGAACGACACCGCCGTGATCGACTGCGCCAACAGCGCCGTACCGGGAAAACACAGCATCCAGACCGGAAAAATGACGCGGTAGGGCGTTCGGGTTGCCTGTTTCATGACATGATCTCCTCGCCCGTCTTCTACCGCGCCCACCACTGCGGCACACTCTTTCGGCCGCGCGGTGAGAACGTCTTGTCGACCAGCAGCATGAGTCTTCTCAGTCGGGTTCCTGCGAGACGGCGCCACCGGCGGTTGTACCATTTGCTGAAGTCGCGATTGTACGGGCAGACCCGTACGCAAATGGAGCAATCCGAGTTCTGACCTACCCAGAACCTAAAGCACTTCTCGGCGTTCGTGGTCCACTTGAGCACGCCCTTCAGGTGTCAATCGGCGTTGAAAACTGACCCACTACCTGTATCCGAAAATATCATGTTGAAGATGTACTAGCGGCGTCATGCAAATGGTAGCGGCGATTCCGAGCTGCTGGGCGACATAGGCGACCGCACGCCCATGATTTCCGCTCGATGCGGCAACGACCCGATCGAATTGCCGCGATTCACGCGCCTTCCCGTATGGTTAGGATGTTGAGATCGGTACTTATCCCAGAGGTCTTCATTCCATTATCTCCGATCGCACGCAGCCAATATTCGCATGCTTGCCGGCTTCGGTAACCAGCGCATGTCTTCCCTGAAACTGCGCAGGCGCTGATTTCTCGGCTTGATGCTCGAAGTTCGCGAAAAATGCCAGACTCGCGAAACCTGGTATATCAATTTCGCTGGATGTAAGTTTCTACTCAAATCCATATTCGCGGCGCGCTCATACATCGATATGAGGAAATGTTGTGGTTGTGTGGAACCCATTGTAAATCAAGACGGTTTTGACATAGGCTTGGTCGAAAAATCCAGTAGGAGATCTGGGGTGATAATAATGCAGAATCGTTTGTCGTTGCGGCGCCACCACGTCGTAACCACTTGCATATTCGCGCTGATTGTTACGGCGTGCTCGGTTGTTTCGGACGACGCTGCGGACGTGCGTTCCGCCGAGAGCTTTCGCGCCTTCGAGGAACAGTTCTTCAAGGCAGAATTCGAATACTCCCCGCTTTCGGCGTCCTCCGCCGGACTGCACGAATACGATACAAGGATCGACGACTTCTCGGCGGCCGCCTACCGGGCGCGAATAACCGCATTACGGGACTTCGGGCAGCAACTAGAGCGGTTGCTCGACGGTGAGTTGTCGTCCGACGACCGAATCGATGCCGAAGCCCTTGAGCTGCGTATCGCGGGCGAACTGCACGATCTGGGGACGCTGCGTAGCTGGCAGCAGGACCCGATGCAGTATGCGGGTGTGCCCGGCGATGCGATCGGCAGCCTGATGAACCGCGACTATGCCCCGGCTGAGACTCGGCTCAGGTCGATGGTGACGCGCATGCAGCGGTTGCCGTCGGTGTTCGAGGCCGCCAAAAACAATCTCGATAGTCCGCCGGCGATACTGGTCGAAATTGCCGCCGACATGAGCCGCGGCACGCGCGAATTTATCGATCGTTCCGTGTCCGCGTGGGTTACGGCATCGGAAATCGACGACACCGATTTGTTGCAGGACTACGAAGCGGCCGCCGCGGAGCTGAGCAGTGCCGCCGACGCGTTTGCCGATTGGCTGGTGCAGGATCTATTGCCGCGCTCCCGACTGGATTTTGCGCTGGGCGAGGAAGCCTTCCTCAAGAAACTCTACTATCAGGACATGCTGTCGATATCGCTCGACGAGCTGCTGGCCATTGGCGAGCGGCAGCTGCAGAAAGATTACGCGGCATTGATCGACATTGCCCGCGAGATCTCGCCCGACCGGGATCCACTCGAGGTTATCAACGCGCTTAAGGAAGACTTCCCCGATCCCGAGAATCTGCTGTCGACCATCGAGGACTCGATCAACGAAGCCCGTGATTTCGTCATCGACAACGCTATTGCGACGGTACCGTCCGAGGTGATTCCGATCATTGCCGAGACGCCGGTGTATGCGCGGGACGGCTCGTTTGCCTCAATGGATACGCCGGGAGCGTTCGAAACCCTCGCCACCGAAGCCTACTACTACGTGACGCCGACGGAACCGGAGTGGACACCGCAGCACGTGAAAGAGCACTTGAGCTTGTTCAATCCTTACACCGTGGCGATGATCAATGTCCACGAAGCGTTTCCGGGGCATTTCCTGCAGTTCCTGTACGCGCAGGAGTTTCCGACGCTGACCCGGAAACTGGTCGAGTCGCCGATGAATGCGGAAGGTTGGGCGCATTACACTGAGGAAATGATGACCGAGCAGGGCTTCAATGCACACGATCCCCGTTTCCGCATGTCGCAGTTGACCGAAGCGCTAATCCGCGACGTGCGATACGTGGCGGGTGTACGCATGCACACCAAAGGCATGACCGTCGAGGAGGCAGCCGACATGTTCGAAACGAAGTCGTTCCTGTCGCCCGCCAATGCGCTGGCGGAAGCGGAGCGCGGTGCGTGGGATCCGACCTACCTGTATTACACCTACGGCAAGCTCGAGATCCAGAAACTGGCGCAGGATTACCAGGAAAAGTACGGCGCATCGCTGAAGGATTTTCATGACGCCTTCGTTCGTGTCGGACCGCTGCCTCTGCCCCTGGTGCGACGTGCGCTCCTTAACTAGGGCCCATTTTCCCGCCGTATGCAGCATGCTGCTGTGGGCGGTCGGACGAATGCGCCGAGCGTCGGCAATTTCCGCATTCGCGAGCGAGAAACGGACCCGCCGGAGTTGCTGTCGCTGCGGGCACAGCACGAGCTGTGTGTCGAGTGGCTGCATCCGCCGCAGGATGAGCCCTATCTAATTCGCTAGAAGGAACGACACTATGGAGACGATAAACAACTCCCTGAAGTGCGCGGGGCTTCTGTTCCTCATGATGCTGCCGAGCCTGGCGGCCGCCGATTCGAGCGGCGGCTACATCGGCAATATTGCACCGATGCGTGAGCGCGTGCAGCAAATGGAAGCCTTCTGGAAACAAAAAAAGGCAGAGGTGCTGCCACTCATCATGCGCGAACAGGGCGTTGACTTCTGGATCGTGAGGAATGACGAAGCTGGGCGGTACTACAACAACGAAGGGCCGGTCTATACCTCGTTGTTGCCTGCCAACTACGAGGGCATGACCTTTCCCAGTCAGCACGTGCCCCCAGGCAGTCAGGCGACGCCGCGCATCATGGTGTTTTTCGATGACGGTAACGACATCGAATACCACGAGCCACGTGACTTGCGCGAACTCGAGGAGCTGATGGAAAAGCTGAATCCGGAGCGCATTGCGATCAGCTACGACAACAGCGTGCGGTTGCTGGACGCGCTGACGGCGTATCGGGGTAGCCTGGTCGACAGTTGGACGCTTGGCGTGCGCTGGCTCGAGACGATGGTGCCCGCGCAGATTGAGGCCTACCGCTCGGTACAGGGCATCGCCAACGAACTGATTGCCGAAGGATTTTCGAATGCCGCCATCACGCCGGGCGTTACGACCACCGACGACCTGAACTGGTGGTTCCGGCAGCGCATGCTGGAGCTCGATATCGAGTACGAGAATCACCCGAGTATTCGCCTGCAACGGCGGCCTGAGTACATAAAGAAATACGCCGGCGAAGCGCACGAATTCGAGCACGGTGCCGTCGGCAACGGCCAGAATGTCGTCATTCGCCCGGGCGACGTCATCACCCTCGACTCCGACATATTCATGCTCGGGCTCGTGACGGACTCGCATCAGCATGTCTATATCCTGGACGACGGCGAAACCGAGGTTCCGGCGTCGCTGCAGACGGCGCTCGAAATCGTCAATGCCCTGCAGGACGAGTATGCGAAGGAGTTCATAATTGGCCGCACCGGCAAGGAGATCGTTGCGGCCACCGACGAGATCGAGCGCCCGAACCGGGTGGTCGAATCCGAAATGGCGTTTCATCCGCCGCCGATGTACTTCCGGCGTTATCTGCTCGGCGGCTACATGTTCTCGCACAAGACCTACGTTGCCGGCATGACGTCGGGCCCGGGCTATTACCCGAGCTCCATCGTTTCGAACGATCACCAACTCCACGAGAACACCTTGTACGCCTACGAGCCGCACACCTGGGTTCAGGTCGACGGCTGGGGCCCGCAGGGCATTGAGCTCGGCATGGGGCAGATCGTCGTCGCCGATGCGGATGGGTTGCACTACCTGAACCGGTCGCAGCAAAAAGACTGGCATGTCGTGCGTTAGAGCAAGTATGAATACGCCAAGATTCTGGCAGCCGTCGGACAATGGCACGACGGTGGCCATTGAATCGAGAATCGACGAATTTGTCGTCCATGGAATGGCAGCGGCAGGATTCAAAGTTGTGGAGCTTGAGGACTACAACTGGCACCTTGGATCGGTGCAGCTTGTCTGGCGAGACTTTGAAACGGGGCAGTTGCACGGTGTGACTGATCCGCGGCGGCTGGGCTATGCAGCCGGTTTCTGAAGGAACGGCACATGGTCAATAAAAACGATAAACATGGGAGCATTCGGAGATGAGTCTTTTTGCAAAGTTTCAGGCAATATGATTTTGCGTGATTCGGTTGTGCATCGTGGCGCACCTGCCGAATTCGTCAGGTGCCGAAGACTTTTTGCAACGTGGCTACTGCGTCGTCACCACCGAGCTTGCCGAGATAGTCTGTAACTATAGGTACGAATTTGGAAATTGATTCGGGAGAAATTCCCAGCGATGCAAGTGCCGAATTCAGGCCGTCAATATTCTTCAATGGCCCTGTCACCGCACCAAGATCCTTAGCGGCCTGCAAGTATTTGTCTGCGCCGGGTATCATCCCGGCCAGTTTGTCGAAATCTCCAGCAGCGAGTTTTCACTGGCGAGAGTCAGTATCGAACCAATACCGCCTTCGGCCTGATCCTGGTCGATACCAAGCTGACCCTGCAACATGCTGGATAACGACCCACTCATTGTCTGAGTGGCACTTTCCATTGCATCAGTCGGCATTTGCTTTTTCAGGTCACCAAGAGATTGTGCCTGACTAGCGAGCGGCAGCATCGCAATAAAAAACGAGTAGTATTTTTATTTTCATAGTTTTCCCCCGGGGTAGGTCGCTTCTCGACCGCAACTCTAGTTGTTGTCCATCCTGACTCCGCCATTGTACAAGCGCTTGGCTATTCGCGCGCTAAGATCCTGCGCTTCTTGAATTACGTCTGCTTCATCCATCGTTAACACTTGGCGATCTTTCATGATTACTGATCCAGCCACGATCATATGCTTTACGTTCGTTGCCAACGCCGAATAGACAAGAGCCGCATAATAGTCAAAAATTGGTGTCATATTTGGCGCAGTCGTGTCGATAATAATAATGTCGGCCTGCTTGCCGACCTCCAACGAGCCGATCCTGTCTTCCATCCCCAGCGCGCGTGCTCCGCCTATGGTCGCCATGGCAACTATGTCGCGTACCGGCATCGCTTCCCGGTCCGCCAAATTCAGTTTATGAATTTTCCCAACCTGCGGCAGTTCGTCGAGCACACTGAGCCCGTTTCCGGACATCGGTCCATCCGTGCATAGACCGACATTGATTCCTCTTGCCAGCATCGCCGGCACCGGAGCCACGCCTTTTGCTGACTTGGTATTCGCCGACACACAATGTCCTACGCCCACGTCGTATTTTTTGAGTAAAGCGATATCCGCGTCGTCTACGAGAATCGCGTGAGCTATCAATAGGCGCGAAGACAACAAGCCGGTGGTCTCGAGGTACGCGACTGAACTGCGTGCACCACGTGCTGCAATTTCTTCAGATTCTCTTACCGACTCGGCTACGTGACTTGTAACCCTGGTGTCATACTTTTCTGATAGCGCAGCAATCTCCCGTAGAGTTTCAGTGGAATTCGTGTAAGGACCATGCGGCGCAAAGGCCGGGAAAATCCTTGGATGGTCCTTGTATTGATGTATTAAGTCTATCGTTCGCTGAATTGCGTCGGATGGCTTATCAGCATCCGGCGTCTTGAAGGTCATAATGGTTTCGCCAACCACTCCACGCAGACCTGCCTTGTCGAGCACCTCAGCGACTGCGCCCTCGAAGTAATACATGTCGACCAATGTCGTCGTACCGCCCTTGATGCTTTCGAGTACCCCCAGGCGCGTCCCGATTCGCACCATCTCCAGATCCGCGAACTGCGCTTCGAGCGGAAAGAGGTACCGGTGAAGTCGATCGGCAATGTCCTCGCCAAGCGTCCGAAATACGGACATCGCCAGGTGCGTATGCGTATTAACGAAGCCTGGCATGACGATGTCGCCGGACACGTCCAATACGTTCGTCGCCTCATAGCGTTCCAGAATGTCGCGCTGCCCGATGTCGACAATCAATCCATCGCTTATGACCACTGCGCCGTTTTCAATAACCCGATACGCCTCATCCATGGTTACAACGGTCGCGTGATCCAGAATCAGGTCCGCTTCCTGCCTGCCAGCGTCACTCTGCCCGTAAACCTGTCCGAAAGAGAGGCAAAGCAGGAGACCTGAAACGGTGAACTGTAGTTTTCGCATGGTTACGGACGCACAGGATATTGCCGACACGTTGCGATTATAACTCAATCGCCGGTACGTCAAGATGGGCGCAGGGGCTAAGTTTCAGACCGGCAGGGATCACCCGAATGGCGTCCGTTCGACAACATGGCGCTCTCGACTACGGCGTGGAGGATTTCCTCGAGGCCGTGGCGGAGGATGCCCGCAAGACCCTGGGCCTGGTCCGGCTGGTAAATTCGCGGCCCGACATCAGCTCCATGCTCATCGACAACGTCAATGGGTCTATTCACCTGCGGGCTTTGCTGACGGACCTGTTTGTCGTTTCCGAAGCGTTCAAGGGCGATTCGGAAACATAGCGCCCTGTCCCGGGGCGGGCCTGAGGCCACCGATACGGCGTTTCAAGGCTGATACAGCACTGGCAGCCCTCGAGGCAAGTCCAACTTCGACGGCCTTACCGTTGCTTCGCCCACCACTGCGGCGCGCTGGCGCGTTCGCGCGGCTGGAAAGTCTTGTCGATCAGCAGCATGAGTTTTCTCAACCGGGTTCCAGCGAGACGGCGCCACAGGCGGTTGTACCATTTGCGGAAGTCGCGATTGTACGGGCAGACCCGTATGCAAATGGAGCAATCCGAGTTCTGGCCCACCCAGAAGCGAAAGCACTTCTCGGCGTTCGTGGTCCACTTCAGTACGCCCTTCAGATTCGAAACGCTGTGCGGTACTCGTGACGGTGCCTTGTGTGGGATCGCTTTGGGCGGGCACGCCGCGCTGCAGCGTTGGCAGATGTCGCAGAATTCCTTTACGCCGAACCGGATGGGTTCGTCAATCACCAGCGGCATGTCGGTAAAGATCTTGCCGAGCCTGAGACGGGGGCCATATTCCCTGGTTATCAACAGGCTGTGCCGCCCGACCTCTCCAAGCCCGGCCTGCACGGCGAGCGGGATCGCCAGGGCAGAGTCATTCATCGAGGCGACCGCCCGGTAGCCCAGGTTCCTGATGTACTGCGTGATGGTGAGCAATATGACGGTATCGTTGGTGTATCCCAAACCGGTTGCCGATCCGGACAGCGCGGAAGGCACGGTCTCGGTCAGATCGAAATCCATGGGCTCACCGATTACAATGACGTAGGGCAGGTCTTCGGGAATATCGACCGGTTTGTCTTTCTGGGTCTGCTCGCTGTAGCGGGTCCTGTAAACCCATCGCTCATCGTATTCGCATATCCCGAGCAGACTGGCCCCGATGCTCTTTGCCGCCCTTCGAAGGTTTCGAGTCGCCGCTTCGGCCGAATCGAAAGCGTAAGGTTCGGGCCAGCCCTCTGCGTGCGACGTAAACGTATCGAAGAATCCTTCCTTGCGATCGTCACTCTCACGGCGCACGTCACGCAGGACATTCGTCACGTGCCAGGTGGCATTTCGCAGGGCGTAGTCCCGCTGGCTGAAGCCGTCAGCCTTGCGTGCGCGAGCGTGCGGCATGTAGTGGCCGCGAAAGAATTCCGCTGCCTTCTCGCTCTTGATCTCCGGATCCCACTCGGAGCGGCAATAGATTTCATTGCG
Organism: Gammaproteobacteria bacterium; assembly: GCA_022820625.1. GTDB lineage: Bacteria > Pseudomonadota > Gammaproteobacteria > Steroidobacterales > Rariloculaceae > UBA6522. The sequence goes on from JAJEFE010000114.1 coordinate 16,815, forward strand.
CTGATCGAAACGCTCGAAGTCTTCGGAAACGTCGAATCCGGTCTTTGCGTCGATGGGCCGCTTGGATTTCATTTTCTTGCGGGGAGGATGAAGCATCCGCGTCGTTCCGGCCGTGTCCGGCACGCCATGGGGACACTGGCCAGGCTAGCGGATGAGGATCAACTCCTCCTGCGGCGGCGATAGATACTCGACGCCGTTCTCGGTTGCTATAGCCTCTTCGTGGTCCCACCAGAACAGGTACTGGTCCCGGTCCGGGGGGCCCTCCGACGGCATGTAGAAGAAATACTCCAGCACGAAATGATGGTTCGGAGCAAGGGGAATATCCCACGCCCATTCGGGGCCGTAGGAACCGATGCGTGGCGCGAGATAGGTTTCTACATGCCACGGCCGGGCGCCCTTCGTCTGGCCATGCGCGTCGATGGAGAGCTGCGTTTTCTCCGGATCGTACCCGGCGGCAAAGGTGGGGAAATCGTTCCTGGCATCCACCATGTGAAGCTGGTCGTCACGGAGGATGATGCCTGCCTCCTCGAACCGCTGTGCGTAGTCGCTCATGATCTCGCGCGGAGTCAGGCCCGCACGGACCGTCTCGACGAGAATCCGGTCGACAAGAAGGTATTGGTCCCAGAGCCGCTGGATTTCCGGCGGCGGTTCCGTTTCTCCCTCGCGAAGCACGTAGGCATAGATGCCCTGGCTCGGCGCTGCCAGGATGTCCCCGCGCTGCACCACTGTATCCTCGGTCCAGGCATCGCTCCTGCCGCGTTGCGACTCTCCGGTCCACATCCGCCGGAATATCGTCAAGTCGGTGTCGCCCATCCGGGTGACGCCCGGTTCCACTTCGGCCAGGGCCCGCTCCACCAATACAAGCTCGTCCTGACGCATTCGCCTCAGCAACTCGACCTCGCTGGGAACCTGGTGATTGATGTAGTCCATGATCAACCACTCCGCAGAGATCAGCCGACTGGCGTACTCCCCGCCGAGTTCTTCGCTGAGGAGGACGTAATCCGTATGGGAAAGCCCGTCGATACGCCCCCGGTAGGTGGGCCAGGGGCCCAATTCGCGCATGAAATTGACCGCGATGCGCTCCGGGTCGCGCTCGGCGACAAACTCACCCAGGCCCTGGAACCGGTAGTCGTACTCCGTCAACGGCCCCCCAACCGGTTCCTGAATGCGAACGGCCGGAGCGATGATGTCGTAGGCCCCGCTTTCTTCCACCGCCCGGTAGTCGCTTTCGCCCCATCCCCGGTGGGCGACCCCCCACCGGCGTCCGAGTATGGCCCGTTCGATGCGGTCGCCGCCGCGGTCGGTGAAGACGAATACGCCGGAGGCACTGCCCAGTTCGTCGATGCCGAAGGAGTCGGGCACGGCTTCCCGCATCACGTGGATCCACATGTCCACGTCCCGCTCCCGCATGATCTGCGGCAGCACCTGGTCGAACTTGTCCCTGCGGATCTGGTGGTTCTCCTCCGTGTAGTCCACCAGGGGCGCCTGCTGCGCCAGCACCAGGGCCGGTACGCAAAGACCAATCAGGCCCGGCAGTCGCCGGACGCTCGCGAAGGCATTCGATGAATTCATTCTTGTCCCCCTCCTGTTCTTGCGGCAGGTCTGCCTGTCAATTTGTTTCTGCGGCATCCTCCGACCGTAACTGCACCGACGAATCGCTGAAACGCAGCCGTTCGATACCGCGCAGCAGGTCGGACCCGTCGCGATCCTCCTTGAGGTCCCGCACCATGACGGAACCACGATTGTATACAATTTCGTAATCCATGGCGGGGCCGGCGAACACGGCCGCATCCTCTCCGTCGCCGCCGTCGAGCTCGTCATTGCCACCGCCGGCTTGAATAATGTTGTTGCCCGAATTGCCGGAAAGGACATTGTCGCGTCCATTGCCGATCAGATTTGCATTCTCGTCGCCGGTCAGGGTCGCACTTGTGAGGTGCCGAGTCTTGTATGTATAGGGTTCGGCGGGGTTGAACCGCATCGAAAAAGTGCCGGCAAAGTCGGCCGGCAATTCCGGCGTGTAGGTCAGATACGGAGGTACGAACTTCTCGATCAGTGCATAGCCTGGCGGGTCCTGCTCCAACATGGCGGCGCGGCTACCCGCAAAGTAGCGCCCGAAGTGAGAGTGTCCCTCGGGGATATCCCCGGGCTCGATATCCCGTCCTTCGTACCTGGTCGGCGGTACGGTCCAGAGATCGTAATAGTTGTCGAGCAGGACGCCGACGTACTCGTTCGGGTGCTCCACCGGTTCATCCTCGGGCCAGGCTCTCCAGCCATTGGCCGCCGCCGCATCGCTCGCCGTTCTCATTTCCGCGATCATGTCCGGCAGCGTCGGCTTGATCCCGTAGTCGTGAATCAGGTGCCAGATCTCCTCGTAAGAGGCGTCGCGCGTCACGTGTGCCATGTAGTCCGCGTCGCCCACCGCGGGGCTTTCGTTGGCGCGCAGGTCCTGCATGCTCAGGTCCGTCGCGTCCGCCAACCCGGCACGCATCGCGTCAATCAGGTCCTCTTCAGTATTGAAGAAGACCATGGTCGCCTTGCGATCAGCCATGGCGTTCGCCACCGGGCTCTTGTCGTGGCCGTAACGGGAACCGGGAAAGTCCGTCAGAAGATGCCGCAGGACATTGCGGCCGTGCTTGATCTGGTCATCGGTCCAACCGTCCTGGGCCAGGATATGGATCGGCTTGCCGTTCGGCGCGATGTACTTCGTATACTTCACGAAGTAGTCCCTGAACACTTGGGGAACGTCTTCGGGCAGCGCCACGATGCCGCTGGTGGAGGCCGACGTGTCGATTTCCGGCAGGGTGGCCAGGTCTCGTTCGGTGCACGAGCTCAGAAGAACAAGGGCAACGACTGAATGGGTCATTTTCCAGGACATCAGTACGTGAGCTTTCTCCTTGCAGCCAACAGTCGACGCTACAATCTCGATGTCAGGCGTCAGGCGCTGACACGGAACTTGTTTCGCCAGTGTGACGTGCGCATCAGAGCTGCAGTATCCAGACGAAAAGCCCGATCAACAAGCCAACCACCGCGCAGCTCACCAGGAAGCCCACTACTGTTGTCGTGGTCGGCTTCATCAGCTCGAAGTCGGGGTGGTCGATCAGGACCGATCGTTCCGCCGGCTTGACGCCGGGCGGCAGCGTGAGCGGCGCGACTTCCGGTTCTCCGGGTTCGACCGGGGTTCTCAGCGTCTCGTAGACGCGGTCCAGCCTTTCCTTGCCCGGCGGCCGGGTCATCAGGCTGACGCCGATCATGACCACGAGCCCGACGGCCAGGTAAATGATCATCTGCCAGGGCAGCGACAAGGTACCTTCATGGAGCATGAATGACGGCAGCATGTGGGCGAAATTGTCGGTGAAGCTCCAGCCGACCAGTGCGACGTCGCTGGTAAAGAACCACGTTGCGAAACCGCACAGCGTTGACGCCCAGGCCGCCGCCGACGTTGCACGCCGCCAGAAGAAACTGGTCCATATCGCCACGCCCATCATTGCCTGAACGATCCAGAACAGCTCCAGTCCGGCGACCACACTGGAAAGGCCGAATGCGATCAGAATGCCGCTTCCCACCACAAGGACGGATGCAAGTCTGCCGACGAACAGGTAGTGGCGCCCGCTGCGGCCCGGGCTGATCAGCGGCTTGTAGACGTTCTCGGTGAAGAGCGCGGCCGCGGACAACATGAACGTATCGCAGGAACTCATCACGGCCGCCAGCATCGAGGCGATGAAGAGCCCGACCAGCCCCGGTGCAATGGTCGGAAGGAAGTCCCTGGCCAGCAGTCCGTACACCTCATCGGGGTTCGTACCGGCATCGACGTACAGGGCAATCCCGACCATGCCGGTGAGTACCCAGGCGATGGTGCACAACCTCTTCAGAAAGTGCCCCGCCACCACCCCGACACGCGCATCGTACTCGGACCGGCCGGCCGCGCACATGGGCATCGAGTAGGGCGAAGTTACCCAACCGACCAGTCCGTTTACGGCAATGACAACGACGTAGAGCGTGGTGATCTCGCTGGGCGCAACGATGGAGAAAACTTCCGGATTGTCGATCGATGCCCGCAGACCGCTCATGCCGCCCACCGCACTCAGGGCGAAGGGCAGGATGAGGAAGGAAAGGATGACGGTCATGACGCCCTGTATCAGGTCCGTGATGATGGCTGCGTTCAGGCCGCCGGCAACACCGTAGACCACGAACAGAACGGTCATCGCGAAAATGGCAATCTCCGGGCTGATCGAACCGCCGGAAACGGCGGTAATCATGGCGCTGGACGCCTTGAGCACCACGCCGATGTTGACGGCCAGCTGGATCATCCCGACCACTGCGAAGAGCACGGCCACGCTCTGCCCGTAGCGAACCACCAGGTAGTCGGCCGTAGTCACGGCGCGCATTCGCCGGAAGAGCGGCGCCAGCAACCAATAGAACGGGGTCGAGAACAACCACAGCCACTGATACCAGATTCCCGATGCGCCGGAGGTGTAGGTCTTGGACGCTACGCTGACGGCCTGGTCGGTATTGGTGCCGGTCCCGAACGAAAAGAACGTCATCGTCAACTTGCCGAAACTGCGGTCACTGATGAAGAAGTTCGAGGACGATTTGACCCGGCGCGTGGCATACACGCCGATGGCCGTAACGCCAATCAGGTAGACGGCGATGACCAGCCAGTCGATGAGCAATTCAGTGCACCCTGGAGAGTTTCCGGCCGCGCGCTATTGACCGGGTCGCTGTACGGCGAAGGCCCGCGACTCAGGCCGCCAGCCTGGGGCGATTGTCCAGCACGCTCTGAACGATGCCCGCAATTCTCGCGCGCTCCTTGCCGACCAGCGGAAGCCGTGGCGGGCGTACCCACTCCGCACCCATTCCGGTCATCTGGTTGGCGAGCTTGAGGTATTGAACCAGCTTGACGGCGGTATCGAGATGCAGGACAGGCATGACCCACCGGTACATGGCCACCGCTTCGTCGATCCTCCCTGCCCTGGCCAGGTTGAACAGTTGCACGGATTCGGCGGGAAACGGGTTCGTCAGGCCGGAAACCCAACCCACGGCCCCGCAAACCGCATTCTCCAGCGCGACATTGTCAACGCCGCAGAACATGCGATAGCGATCTCCGCAGGCATTGATCATGTCGGTCATGCGGCAACTGTCGTGGGATGATTCCTTGACGGCAACGATGTTGTCGATCCTGGCCAATTCCACGAAGTCGTCCGGCGTCAGATCCAGCTTGTAGGACACGGGATTGTTGTAGATCATGATCGGCATGTCGGTCGCGTTCGCGATGCTCGAGAAGTGTGCGATCGCTTCCCGCGAGTCCTGCTCATAGACCATGCTGGGCAGGACCATGAGCCCGTCACAGCCCGCCCGCTCGGCCATCCTGACAGCGGAAATGGCCATATCGACCGTGTACTCGGCTATTCCGCTGATCACCGGAACACGGCCGTTGACCGCTTCAACCGCCGCACGCATCACGGAGTTTTTTTCCTCGGGAAGCAGGGAATTGTTCTCGCCCAACGTTCCAAGCACGATAATGCCGCCGACACCGCCCTGCAGGCAGTATTCGATGTGCCGCGCCGTTCCCTCGATATCAAGGCTGCCGCCCTCGTGCATCTCCGTCATCAAGGCAGGCATCACGCCGCCCCATTCTTGGTGTGCCATATACTGCTCCCGAACGTCCTCCCCGATCCCCGAGTTGCAGGACTATTGATCGACGCCTGCACGCGCCGTGTTTTGAATTGTGGGCCGACTATGGATTATATACACTAACGTATACAGTATACATCGTTTCGGTGCACTGTGCGGACGCACCGACACCCCGGACCAGGCTGGCCTTCGCCTGCTGACGGCCGCGATGATACCGCTTTTTTCTGGCCCCTGAACTGCTGAGGAAGTGCTCTGCCATGGACTATCGACTGCTTGGCCGAACCGGAATCAAGGTATCGCCTTTCGCGTTGGGTACCGACAACTTCCTGGACCCGACTCCGGCCGATGAATCCGCGCGAATTCTGCGCACGGCCATGGACGCCGGCATCAACTTCCTCGATACCGGTGATATCTATGCGGATGGCGCCGGCGAGAAGATCATCGGCAAGACGCTGAAAGAAAGCGGCCTGCGCCACCAGGTCCTGATCGCGACGAAGGTGGACCATGGCAAGCGACGGCCCGGTTTCACCCTGGACGACCCCGGTTACGTCGGGCCCAACGAGCATGGACACAGCCGCCTGAACATCATTGCCGCCTGTGAGGGCTCCCTGAAACGCCTCCAGACCGACTACATCGACCTTTACCAGATTCATCGTCCGTCCCCCCATATCCCCTGGGACGAACAGCTCTTCGCCCTGGATACGCTGGTGCGTCAGGGCAAGGTACGCTACATCGGCACGTCGACCCATCCCGCCTGGGCCGTGATGAACTCCATCATGGTCAGCGAAATGAAGGGACTTGCGCGAATCGTCTGCGAACAGCCGCCGTACAACCTGCTCGACCGGCGCATCGAAAACGAACTGCTGCCCATGTGCAGGGAACACGGTCTGGGAGTCATCACCTGGGCGCCCATGGGCATGGGTGTACTGGCCGGCCGCTACACGGACGAAAAGAATCTCCCTGAAGACTCAAGAGCGGTGCTCCGAGGCGGATTCTACGCCGACAGGATCACCCGGCGCGGCATCGACACCGGGATCGAATTTGCAAAGATCGCAAGGCGCATGGGCCTCAGTGCCGCACAACTGGCGGTCGTCTGGGTCAAGGAGCAACCGGACATCACGGCGCCCCTGATCGGGCCGAAGACAATGGACCAATTGGCGGAGTTTCTCCCCGTAATGGAAACGGGGCTCGATGATGAAACTCGCGCGGCCTGCGATGCGCTCGTACCGCCGGGCAGCGTCGTGGCCAATTTCCACAACACGGCGCCGTGGATGAAGCAGGTTGTCCTGTAGCGCCTGGTGTTGGAGCCAATCGACAATCACGTATCGGATCGTACCACCACCAACTCCCCGCGAAACGGGTTCCGGGATGCCGAGTCAGTGCATGTACTGGCCGCCGCTGACGTAGAATTTCGCGCCCGTGGTGAACTTTGCGTCGACGATGCAATGCACCATGTGGGTCACATCCTCGAATTCGCCGAGTCGCCCCATGGGCAAGGTTGCCAGCTCCTTCTCGAGCCCTTCCTCGGTTTCCAGGTCGTAGCGGTCGATCACCTCGCGGGTTTGAACAGAACCGGGCACGAGGCAGTTGACCCGGATTCTCGGGGCAAGTTCAAGCGCCATGCACTTGGTCAGTACGATGATGCCGGCCTTGGCGGCGCAGAAGTTGGCGCCGTTCTTCCGGCCGATGGACCCGGCGTTCGCACCCAGGTTGATGATGAGACCCTCCCGGTCGGGGTTGTGCCTGACGAATTCCTGACCGCAGACGAAGTGTCCCTTCAAATGGGCGTCAATGACCGCGTCCCAGGTCTCGTCGGTGATCTCCATGAAGGGGGCGTCGAGGTTGATGCCGGCACAATTGACAAGAATGTCGATCCGGCCGAATTGCCGAATCGTCGCTTCGAACATGGATCGAACCTGGTCCCGCTTCGCCACGTCCGCCTGACAGGTCATGACCTTCCCGGTCCCGTGTTCCCGTGCGAGTTCGTCGGCCAGCGAGTCGGCCTCTGTATCGAAGAGATGATTGATGACCACGCCGAAGCCCCGGGACGCGAAACTGCGCACGATTTGCGCACCCAGGCCTGTGGCCGCGCCGGTCACCAGTACAACTCGATTTTCAGCCATGGAAATACCTCCGAAGAAACAGGGAAAGTTCGCGGCGCATGCTGTTGCCGATCACGGACGCCAATTGTATATTTTATTCTCTGCATCGGTCCAAACCGGGCAGCGAGACTGGTATCCTGCCCGTCGTCGCGCCACCCATCTGAAACCAGGGAGACGGTTCAATGAGAACTTTGCGTTGGGGAGAATTCGCTCATATCGCGGTACGGGACAAGGCGGCGGTCAAGCCCGGCGAGACCTTGCTGGTGCTGGCCGATACCTGGACGGACATGGACATCGCCGAAGCCTGCCTGTCGGCGGGGATCAATGCAGGCGCAAGCACGCAATTGCTGGTGATTCCCCGCATGGCGCCGACCGATACCACCGAGTTCAACGCCTCGGTCAGCGGCGCCATCAGGGGCGCCGACGTCATATTGGCAATCTGTCCTACCATGTTCATCGAGAAGGCCGCCACCGCGCAAGCCCGGGCAAACGGAACGCGTATCGCCTCGACAGATATCATCGGAATGGAAGATTTCGCAATAGAAGGAACCTGCGATGTCGACCACGGCCTCATGGTCGACATCGCGAAACGGATCGGAGAAATCTGGATAAAGACCGAATTGTGTCGAGTGACCTCGGACCTGGGCACCGACATCAGCTTCGACATGCGGGGCCGTCCCATCGAAATCGGCGACGGCATCGCGGCCGAACCCGGCACCTCGAACTTCTTCCCCGGTGTGTCCGTAGCCAACGCGCCCATCGAGAACACGATCAACGGCGTCATAGTCGTTGACGGGAATATTCCTCCGGGCCGCCTCGTCAGCGCGCCCGTGACGGTACACGTGGAATCGGGCGTCATCAGCGGGATCGAGGGCGGCTCCGATGCCAATCAGTTGAGAGCGCACTTTGTGGCAAGCGGCGACCCGATCGCCACGCATCTCTGTCATTTCACCCTGGGTCTCAACCCGATGGCGCGGAAATCCGGAAGTATCCACCAGGACGAACACGTATTGGGGGCAATCACGTTCGGGTTCGGCGACCAGGACGCAGATTTCGGCGGCAACGTGCCCGACTGCGGCGTGCACTGCGACCTGGTCATGATGACCGGAAAAATAGACTGCGACGGTCAGATCGTGTGTGAAAACAACCGGCTCAACGAAGAACTCGGACTGGGGGGACTCCAATGAAAACGATCCTGAGCAACTGCACGATCATTCCCTGCACGGGCGGCCGGTCTTTGACCGACATGACGTTGACCATCGAAGGCAACCGGATAGCGGACATCTCCAATGGCGGATTCAACCCGCCGGCCGGCATCGCGCCGGGGAACGGCCTGCAACCCCGGCCGCTACCGGACGGTTCCCGCTGGATCGATCTTGCGGGCGGTTACCTGCTGCCGGGGATGTGGGAGGTGCATGCGCATCTGGGCGACCTCATCCCCGATCCGCACAACTTCCTTGAGACGGAAGCCCTCACCGACTACACGATTCGAGCCGGCCGTGTCGCCATGGACGGACTGCGCGCGGGCATCACGGGGATCCGTTGCGTGGGCGAAGACGGCTTCGTGGATGTCGCCTGGAAACGCGCCTTCGACAAGGGCGTGATGCAGGGCCCGCGGCTATGCGTCTGCACCAAGGGCATATCCATCACGGGCGGGCACGGCCACGGCACCCTGGGCGCCCTGGAGGTGGATGGCCCGTGGGAAATGCGCAAGGCGGTGCGCGAGAATCTCAAGCACGGCGCCGACCAGATCAAGCTCATGGTCACCGGCGGAATCATGACCCGGGGCGAGACCATGGAGGAGTCGCAGTTCATGCTCGACGAGATCCAGGCGGCCACGGAAGTCGCGCACAACAAGGGCAAGCGGGTGGCCGTGCACGCCTGGGGAGAGGAAGGCGTGAAGACCGCCCTGCGCGGCGGCGTCGACTCGATCGAACACGGGTTCCTGGATGACGAAGCCATCGACCTGATACTGGAACGCGACGCCTGGTACATACCGACGATCTGTCAGACCCAGGACGTGGATCACATCAACGAGTTGCCGAAGTTCCAGATCAGGAAAGCGATGGCCGCGACGGTCAAGCACCGCGAGAGCGTACAGAAGGCCATGGAGGCCGGTGTGAAGATCGCCTGCGGCAGCGATTCGCCGCCCATCTCGGATTTCAACAAGCGGGAATTCGAGTACCTGGTCAAGGTGGGCATGCCGGAGATGGACGCGTTGATTGCCGGGACACGGACATCCGCCGATCTCTGCGGATATGCCGATGACCTGGGCACTGTGGAAACCGGAAAGCTTGCGGACCTTGTGGTGCTGGGAAGTGACCCGCTGCGCGACATCTCGGCGGTTCGGGACGTGCGCCTGGTCATGAAGGACGGGCGTCTGGTCAATACCGATCCGGGCGAAGGCATGGCAGGCTACTCCGATCTCTACTTCTAGGCGCCACTTGTAGCCACGTTCTGTGAGCCTGTTCGAATCCTTCAGGGTCCCCGCCTTCCGGTATGCCTGGAGTTCGATCAGTTTCAACAGTCTCGGCAACCAGCTGAACTCCGTCGCGCTGGCGTGGCTGGCGCTTGAATTCACCGGTTCACCGCTGGGGGTGGGTGTCATACTCGCCACCCGCAACGTACCGCGCCTGTTGCTGGCCATTCCCTTCGGCATCCTCTCCGATCGGGCCGACCGCAGGATGTTGCTGGCGCTGGCCAATTACGCCGGCGCCGTATCCTCCCTGATCGTGGCGATCGCAAGCGGCCAGGAGTGGTTCGGCTACGTCGCGCTGATGTTCGCGTCGGCCACGTCAGGGGTCATCGATGTCGCGCAGACCAACTGGTCCAAGGCATATGTCTTCGACGTGGTCGGGCAAAACAGAGCCGTCAACGGACTGGCGATGGAACAACTCGCCAACAAGCTGTTCGGCATGTTTGGCGGCTTTGCCGGCGGCCTGCTGCTCTTCCATACGGGAGCCGGCGGCATCTACCTGGCCATGGCCGTGTCCTACACCCTCGGGGGGTTGCTGCTCAACTGGATCAAGGTCGTGGGTCTCTCTGCTACGGTGGCTTCGCCGATACCTCAGCAGGATGAAGACATGACGCCGTGGCGGGTGGTGATCCGCCTGTTACGCAATCCCGTGGTGCTGCTGCTGGCCCTGATAGCGCTGTCCGCCGAGGTCCTGGGCTATTCCAACGAGGTGCTCTGGGGGCCCTTTGCCCAGGAGGTGCTGCTGAGGGACGAAAGGAGTATGGGCAACCTGATCGGCCTGCTCAATGCGGGCGGCATTGTCGCACTGCTGTTGCTGGGGGCCGCCCATCGTATCAATCCGGCCAAGGCGGTATTCCTGGTTGCCGCGGGCTTCGCCATCGGACTGATGGTGTTCTCTACAACCCGCTCGATGCTGGCAGCGGGCACAGTCATCCTGTTCGTCGGCGCGGCCTGGGCGGTTCTCGATTCCCTGCTGCCGACGGCCCTGCAACTCAATGTGGCCAACGAACACCGGGGCGCGTCGGTGGGGCTCTGGAATCTCAGCCGCGGCTTCGTGCCCCTAGGTCATCTGGAAATCGGCGCACTGGCGGCCGCCATCGGCGTGGCGGCAACCCAGGCCATCAATGGCTTTTTGTTACTCGTGGTAGTTGCCGCTGCGGGCTGGACGTACGTGCGAGTCGACCGGCCAGGAGGCCAACGCTGACCAATCAGGGGACGTGGATCCTACCGCGCAGGCGTTCGAAATAGTGCGCGCAACACGCCCGACGTGGTGCAAGGCTACGGACTGACGTAGGCCGTCTTTACGGTCGTATAGAACTCCGCAGCGTAGCTGCCCTGCTCGCGGGCCCCGTAGCTGGACGCCTTGATCCCGCCAAACGGTACATGGTAGTCGACGCCTGCGGTTGGCAGGTTGACCATGACCATGCCGGCCCGGCTGGCTTGCTTGAAGCGCTCGGCTGCGGCCATGGAACGAGTGCAAATGCCCGTGGAAAGCCCAAAGTCCGTATCGTTTGCAATAGCGATGGCTTCCTCCTCGTCGGCCACCTTGATGACCGTCGCAACCGGGCCGAAGATCTCCTCTCGATTGATGCGCATGTCGTTGTGCGTGTCGACAAACAAGGCGGGCGACAGGTAATAGCCGGGTGTCTGCCTTTCAACCTGCTCGCCACCGATCGCCAACGTGGCGCCTTCGGTCTTGCCGATACCGATGTAATCGACGTCCTGATCGTATTGGGCCTGATCCACGACGGGGCCGATCTGCGTCGTTTCCTCGATGGCATTGCCGACCCTGAGCGACCGCGTGGCGTTGATCATCGCGTCCACGAACTGCTCGTGGATGCCGTCCTCCACAATGAGCCTCGAAGACGCCGTGCAGCGCTGGCCAGTGGAAAAAAACGCCCCCTGGACGGCGCAGTCCACGGCAATGTCGATGTCGGCGTCGTTCAAGACCACCAATGGGTTCTTCCCGCCCATCTCCAGCTGAAACTTTGCGCCCCTTGCGGCGCAGGCGGTGGCGACGCGTCTGCCGGTCTCCACCGATCCGGTAAAGCTGACGGCACCGATCCGCGAATCCTCAAGAATGGCGTTTCCCACGATAGAACCCGGTCCCATGGCCAGGTTGAATACGCCCTTCGGCAGGCCGGAGCGGCTGATGATGTCGGCCAGCGCCCAGGCGCTCCCCGGCACCAGGCTCGCGGGCTTGAACACCACGCAGTTGCCGAACGCCAGTGCCGGCGCGATCTTCCAGGCCGGAATTGCGATCGGGAAGTTCCAGGGTGTGACGATGCCAACCACGCCGACCGGCTCCCGTGTGATTTCAACATTGATGCCGGGCCGAACCGACGGCACCAATTCGCCTTTCAGGCGCAGGGCTTCGCCGGCGAAGAACTTGAAGATCTGCCCGGCGCGAGCGGATTCGCCGATCGCTTCGGGCAGGGTCTTGCCTTCTTCCCGAGCCAACAGGCGGCCGAGCTCGACCTTGCGGGCCAGAATCTCGGTGCCGATGGCGTCGAGAATATCGAATCGTTGCTGGATACCACTGTTGTACCAACCGGGGAATGCCTCGGCGGCAGCGCCGATCGCGCGCTCGGTATCCGAAGTATCCGCCAGGGCATACTCACCGACCACTTCGTCCGTATCCGAGGGATTGATGTTCCGACTGGTCTCGGAGGACGCACGCCATTCCCCCGCAATAAAGTTCTGATGTACCGACATGTCCACTCCGGTTTCTTGTCAATGAATGCAGGGCCGGCCTTCCCGGTCGAGGCCCTTGATCGTTGGAGCCTGAACCAGGGCGGGCAAGCTCCCTTGGTGGAATACTGTATACGATTTTAGTATATTCGAGTCAACGATCCGCCACCGATCAGGTGCCATGTCCAACCGTTCCCTGCGTCGTATCCGAACGGTTGATTCCCATACCGAGGGCAATCCTACACGGGTTATCGTGGAGGGTGTTCCCGTGCCTCCCGGGGACAGCCTGCTAGAGAGGCGGGACTGGCTCAAGGCCAACGATGACGGCATGCGGCGCATGGTCAATTTCGAGCCGCGCGGCTCTGGACTGATGTGTTCCGTACTGCTGCTTCCGCCGGACTCCCCGGAGGCGGATTTCGCTGCCATCATCATGGAACAGGACGAATACGTCCCCATGTGCGGGCATTGCATCATCGGTGCGGCGACCACCGTCGTTGCCGAAGGGATGGTTTCCGTCACCGAACCGGTAACCACCGTCCGCTTCGATACACCTGCTGGTCTGGTAGCCTGTGAGGTGCGCGTTGAATCCGGCACCATCGGGGCGGTCAGCTTCGAGAATGTCGAAAGCTTTCTGTTGGTGGAACGGGCCCCGATCGACGTGGAGGGATTCGGCCGAATCGAGATCGACGTGGCCTACGGAGGCGACCTGTACGCCCTTGTCGACGGCGATGCGCTGGGGCTGGACCTGGGCATCCACAACGACGGCGCCCTGATCGACGCATGGCTCAAGATTCGGGCTGCCGTGGGAGAACAGGTGGAAACCATCCACCCCAACGACCCAACCATCAATCGCTGCTACCAGGTGCTGTTCACATCCAGCCGCAAGACGGTCGGCGACTATCGGCATACCGTGCTGGTACCCCCGGGCACCCTCGACCGTTCGCCCTGCGGTACGGGCACCAGTGCCAGGGTAGCGATGCTGTACCAGCGCGGCGAGGTCGGCCTGAACGAGCCGAAGCGGTTCGAGGGGCCGCTGGGAACCTGTTTCGCGGGCGAGGCGGTAAACAGCGAGGTGCGGGACGGCATCCGTTTTACCCGGCCGCGCATCACGGGACGTGCCTACATCACGGGCTACCATCAGTTTGTGCTGGATCCGGCTGATCCGTTGCCGGAGGGGTACCGCGTCGGCCCCGCACCCCGCGATATTTCCGCATAACGCCCACGAGGATCAGATCCGGAGATGAGCCCGGTTCCCAACGTCCGGATTGTCGCCTCGCCCGGGCACGGGACAGAAAATGTGGATCATGCTGCCATCGACAGACTGAAACAGACGAGCCGGGGGACGTCCCATGACGTCTCGGATATCGGGCTGCACTATGCGTATCCGGACGAATGGGGGTTCAGTCCGGATTCCACGATAGTTCAGGGCATGCGGGATGCAGTGGATAACGGCTATTATGTGATCTCTCAATATTCGGATATCGACGATTTGCAAACAAGAGAGCGCGTCCTGGTACAGGAGTTCGCCTATTGGGTGATAACGACCGCCTGGGACCTCCAGGAGGACTACGGTCCCAGGGAGGTCGAATGGCAGGTCACCGACAGGGACGATCTCAGGGCCAAACTGCCGGAGATGGACGCGTTGATGGTACGAACAGTCGACCGGATCATGGTTGCGCCCAGCCGCGCGACCCTGGAGGAAATCGGGCCAACCAGGGCCGAGGAATCCGATTGAGCAGCCGACTCCCCCCAAACCTCTGAGTACGTGTGAAACCAACCATGATTACCCGGAAAACCGTCACTTCCTCCGTAGTTGAGATACTGCGAGAGAAGATCATCTCCCACGAAATCGAAGCGGGCACGCCGTTGCGGCAGAACGCACTGGCGGACGAACTAAACGTCAGCCGGATACCGGTGCGCGAGGCCCTGCTGCAACTGGAGGCCGAAGGCCTGGTGGAGTTCGCTCCCCACCGGGGCGCGGTGGCAACCAAGATATCCGTCGATGAAGTCAGCGAGTTGTTCGGCCTGCGGGCAATTCTCGAGTGCGATGTACTGGGATACGCGCTGGACAGGATCACCGAAGAGGACCTCGAAATTGCGCAGTTGATCCTCGAGGAATTCGATGAGTTGCTGAAGCCCGGCGCGGACAGGTACGCCTGGGGTTCGCTGAACTGGAAGTTTCACAGAAGCCTCTATCTGCCGTCGGGCAGGAAGCGAACCCTGGGCCTGATCCGCCAGTTGCATACCAACTGCGACCGATATCTTCGTATACAAATCCAGTTGGTCGCCGATTTTTCCCGGGCGGAAGAAGAGCATCACGAACTGTTGCGGTTGTGTTGGGCGCGGGACAAGCGCGGTGCCAAGAAGCTTCTGAAGACGCATATCCTGACTACGGGCAGGGGACTGATTCGCGCATTCAAACCGGTCGCATGAGCATGGACCTCGACGGCTCTCGACAGGAATTCGGCTGCATCGGACCGCCGCCGTATCGCGTTCGACGGAGTTTCCCGGGATCGACGGCGCTACTGCCTTGCACCTCAACGGTCCTTGCAGCGATGTCGCTGTCGCTGAGCAATCCCGCCGCCGGCCAGGAACAGGCGTTCAAGCTCGCATACACCGTGTTTTCGGACGCCGGGCCGGAGATCTGGTCGGTGTACGACGACGGCTCCGAAAACAGGAGGCTCGGCCCGGGCAGCGAAGCGACCTGGTCACCCGATGGCGAGCGCCTCGCGATCACGCTCGAGGTCGACGGCAACCTCGACATCTACATCATGAGCGCGACGGACGGAAGCGGCCTGGCAAGGCTTACAACCCATCCGGCCGAAGATCATGGCGCCTCCTGGTCGCCGGACGGTTCCATGATCGCGTTCAACTCCGAACGCAGCGGCAGCGACCAGATCTGGCGCCGGAATGTGGAAGAGGGTGACTGGGGCGCCTACCTGGTCCAGTTGACCCAGGACACCTATCACGGACGCGTGAACAATTTTCTCTCCTGGTCCCCGGATGGACGCTGGATCGCGTTCGAGGCCGACCGCGACCGGGACGATCCGGAGATCTACCTGGCCAACGCCGTCGACGGCACCAACCAGCAACGACTGACATTCACACGCGCGCTGGATGAAGTCCCCACCTGGTCTCCCGACGGAACACGGATACTTTTCTCATCGGACATGCACGGCGAACCGCTGAGCAGAAACTATGACATCTACATCATGAACGTGGACGGATCGGAGCAGGTGCGCCTGACCAACACGCCCGGCGCTGCTTCCTGGCCCACGATGTCGCCTGACGGGCAAAGAATTGCCTATTCCTACAGCGACGAGGACGGGGAATCATCCCGGATCATGATCATGAATGCGGACGGCAGCGGTCAGGAAATGCTGGTCGGAAATGGCAGCATTCCCAGGTTTGCGCCTGAATAGTCGGAGAACCTGCAAGCGCCACCAACTGCCTGACTGAATCCATGCAGGCCCGAACGCGGACGGAACCTTGAACATCGAACAATACAGACGCAAGCGTTCCGGCCTCCGCCGAACGGTTCGAACGGTGGACTCCCACACGGAGGGCAACCCCACCCGTGTGATCATGGAAGGCGTTCCCGTGCCTCCCGGCGACACCCTGTTCGAAAAGCAGCAGTGGCTGGCGGAGCACGATGATGCGCTACGAAGGATCCTGTGTTTCGAGCCGCGCGGCGGCGGGCTGATGTGCGCGGTGCTGTTGATGCCGCCCCTCGATGCGGATTCAGACTTTTCCGTCATCATCATGGAGCAGGACGGCTACGTGCCCATGAGCGGACATTGCATCATCGGTGCGGCTACAACCGTCGTCGAAACCGGCCTGGTGGCCGCGCAGTCACCGGAAACCGTTGTCAGGTTCGACACGCTGGCCGGGCAGGTGACCTGCCGCGTGGAATGGGAGGGCAGCAGAGCGTTGGCCGTGACCTTCGACAATGTGGACTGCTTCCTGCATCGGAGTGCGGCGTCCATCGAAGTTGAAGGGTTCGGCCGCCTGGAAGCCGACATAGCCTTTGGTGGTGACTATTACGCAATCGTCGATGCCGACATGCTCAATCTCGAGCTTCGCCCGGACAGGGATGCGGAACTGATTGCAGCGTATCTGGTGATTCGCGAGGCAGTTGCCGAGCAGATCGACGTCGTGCATCCGGAAGATCCATACATCGACCAGTGCTACCAGGTTCAGTTCACGTCCAGGGAGACCCGCACCGGCGACTACAAGCAGACTATTCTGTCGCCACCCGGCGCCATCGACCGGTCCCCCTGCGGAACGGGAACCAGCGCACGCCTCGCCTGCCTCTACAGCAGGGGAGAGATCGGGCTCAACGAGTCGAAGCGGTTCGAGGGTGTGCTGGGCACTTGCTTCACCGGTCGGGTGACGCGGGCGCAGACCAGGAACGGCATCACCTACGTGACGCCCAGAGTAACCGGGAGTGCCTTCATTACCGGTTACCATCGGTATGTGCTGTATGAAGGCGATCCTTTTCCAACGGGTTTCCGGCTGGGTCCCGCGCCGGGCGAAAAGCCCTTGTAGCGCTGGTCCGGTTTGGCGCCCGTGGCAAGAGCCAGGAGGTGATCGTGTGCAGAATTACAAGAATATTGGCCGTCCTCCCATTGATTGCAGGTGCGCTCATGGCGAACTCTGATCCCAATGCGCAGGAACTCCAACCGATACCCCGGCCGGCGCCGGAAAACGGGTTCCGGCTGGAAAAAAGCCGAATGGTGCCCATGAGGGACGGCATCCGATTGTCCACCGACCTTTACTTTCCCGACGTGCAGGGCGACCGGTTTCCGGTGGTGCTGATTCGAACGCCCTACGACAAGAACCGGATGAGGGACGATGCGGACGGCGACGCCCACATGTTCGCCTCCCACGGTTTCATCGTCGCCACCCAGGACAGCCGCGGCAAGTTCGAGTCCGAAGGCATCTATTCTCCGCCCGCGGGCCAGGAGGCCGAAGACGGCTACGACACGGTGGACTGGATCGCGTCTCAGCCCTGGTCCAACGGCCGGGTGGGCATGCACGGCTGCTCCTACCCTGCTGAAGTACAGGCGGCGACCGCCCCGCTGAAGCATCCGAACCTCACGACGATGATCCCCCGCAACGGCCCGATGATCGGCGCCGCCAACGGCCGCTATCGGTACTGGTCCGGGTTCAAGGGCGGCGTGCTGGATTTCGCGGCGTCGTTTCCCTGGTATTTCGAAACGGGCGTCAAGTACTCGTTCAAGCCGCCGCCGGGCCTGTCGGACGAGATCGTCGACAGGATCCGCGAATTCTACGATCCGACACCGTCTCGGCTGCCGCAGCCGGACTGGGAGCAACTCGTGTGGACGCTGCCCCTGGTGGACATCATGAACAAGGCGGGCGCGCTGCCGAACGATTTCCTGGAACTGGTGACCCGTGACTTCGGCGACCCCTGGTGGCACGACGTCATGGGTTACTACGACGGCACGGAGACGATCTCGGTACCGGCCCTTCACGTGAGTTCCTGGTACGACATCAGCGTCGACGAGACGATCTTCGAGTCTGGCTATTTTCGGGAGAACGCCACTACGGAAGCCGCCGCCAACGGCCAGTTCCTGATCCTGGCCCCGTCCACGCACTGCGCCTACGAGCAGGCTACGGAGCGAACGCTGGTGGGCGATCGCGATATCGGCGATGCACGCCTGGACTTCTACTCCATCTACCTGGATTGGTTCGATTACTGGCTCAAGGGGATCGACAACGGGGTCATGGACGGCCCGAAGGTCAGGTACTACACCATGGGCCGCAATGAGTGGCGATCCGCGGATGAGTGGCCGCTGCCCGAGGTCCAGTACACCAACTACTACCTGCGGAGCGGGGGAGACGCCAACAGCCGCCATGGCGACGGCTGGCTTTCCACCGAACCGCCGGGGGACGAACCGGCGGACACGTTCGTCTACGACCCTGGGAACCCGGTTCCGTCGACGGGCGGACCGCGCGGCACGGAGTGGGGCACCAAGTCCGGCGCTGTCGACCAGGGACGAGTGGAGGTACGCCAGGACGTACTGGTCTACACGACACCGCCGCTGGAGACGGGGGTCGAACTTACCGGTCCCATCACCGCGATCCTTTACGTGTCGTCATCGGCGAGGGATACGGACTTCACCGTCAAACTCGTGGACGTATACCCCGATGGAACAGCCTACAACCTCCAGGGCTCGATCCTGCGCGCCCGCTATCGCGAAGGATTCATCAACAAGGTCTGGATGGAGGAAGGCGGCGTCTACGCACTGCAAATCGACGTCGATGCCACGAGCAACTGGTTTCCGCCGGGGCACCGGATCCGGGTTCAGGTGTCCAGCAGCAACTTCCCGCTCTACGAGCGCAACATGAACACCGGAGGCAACAACTTCGACGAGGTGGAATGGGTGGTGGCGGAGAATACGATTCACCACTCCGCAGAGTATCCTTCACACATTATTCTGCCGGTGATTCCGGACGGCGATTGACGCGCGTGCGGACTTCTCGGTTCGGGGACGTGAATCGGTCATCCGCAAATCGATGAACAGCGGGGATGCTGCGGCACGGACGCAGCGGCATCGTAGTAAGGAACGCCACCACGGTTGCCGAAACCGTCCATAATAGCTACTATGGCTCGAATGAATGAGATAACAGCCAAAGACGCCAAGAACCGCTTCGGCCAACTGCTCGATGCCGCGCAGCGCACACCCGTGCGTGTCACAAAGAACGGTCGGCCCGTCACGATAATGCTCTCGGTGCGGCACTACGAAAGGTTGCGCGGCGCGGCGTGGGAACGTCTGGCGGCGACCATGGACCGGATGAGCGAGGAAGGGTCCGGCAACAACCTGACGGACGCGAAACTCGATGCGCTGCTAGCGAATGAAAGTTGACCGGGCGGTCGTCGATACCAACGTACTGATCAGCGCTGCGCTCCGGGCGGAGGGGAAACCTCGCCGCGTTCTCAATGTCATCCACCGCTGTAATGGCGTACTGCTCTTTTCCGACGAAACTTGCCACGAACTAAGTAGCCGTCTTCGTCGCCCGAAATTTGACCGCTACGTCAGTCAATCGATCAGGGCCGTATATCTTGCCCAACTCATGGCGGTGTCCGAGTGGGTATCGATCACGAACGCGAAATTGGGTTGTCGCGACCCGGATGACGACAAGTTCCTGGAGACGGCACTGATCGGCGATGCAGATTGCATCATCACCGGTGATGGCGACCTCCTGGAGATGTCTCCATTTCACGGCGTTTCGATTTTGTCGCCTTCCGGCTTCCTGGACCAAACCGGGAATTGAACCGACCCGGCGCGGACGGCGGCTCCGCTCAAGGCCTGACGCTATGGATCCCCGATACGGGTGGCGCGGCAAACTGAACGCCGCGCTCGGTGACGACACCTCTCTCGTGAAGGCTGCAGTAGTAGAAGTGCCTGCCTTCACCGAATTCAGGAACCGGTGAATGGACCATGTACTCGATTCCGAGTGTCTGGTGCATCGGGATCGTCGTGTTGAAATGCCACCGCGACCCCATGGGAGAAACACGCGGAGCAAGTATGCCCTTGCCTATGGCGTGCAGGTCCAGGTGGACCTGGGTCCTGCCCGGGTCCAGAGTGGGGTCGAAAAGGTCCCGATCGATGTATGCATAGCCGGCGTCTTCCAGCTCTCGAACGACTATCTCGAGCGTCTCCCAGCCGGTCCTTCCGGGTACGATATTCTCCGCCAGAATCTCACGCACGCGAACGACATGCTCCCAGCTGCGACGGTACTCGGGCGGCGGCTCGGTCTCGCCCTCCCGGAGCAGATAGTAGGGAATCTGACCGATCTGAAATGCGTCCCCGGGCTGAAGCGGGGCGTCCATCATCTCCTCTTCCACGTGTCCCGCCTCCCGGGTCACGAACCAGCCGGCGCCCGCGTCGCTCAGCGTCGTGACGCCGGGAACGATCGAACCCAGGTCCCGTATCTCGCGTGGCCGGCCGGAGCCGCCGTACACCACGATCTCCGCCATGACGCTGTTGTTCAGATAGTCGAGGATCATGTACTCGGCGGAGACCAGTCGGTCCGCGTACTCCGGTCCGAGTTCCTTCGACAACTGCAGGTGATCGGCGTAGGAGACTCCATCCGTCAGTGACAGGGTGAACGTCTCCGAACCCTCGGCGAGCGACAACTCCTCAGCGTAGTTCAGCGCGATGCGTTGGGGATCGCGCTCCGCCACGAACGCTCCGAGTCCCATGAAGCGATAGCCGATTTCCGTGTCGGGCACCCGGTCCGGATTGGCCTTCACGTAGTCCATGATCTCGTAGTTTTCCTGGTTGATGAACGGCGACTGGGGCCGGACGATGTCGTAGGCGCCCACGTCTTCGACCTCGCCCTCGAAGACCGTGCGTTCGATCCGGTCGCCGCCGCGATCCGTGAAGACCAGCACCGCGGCGTTGGTCCCGAACTCGTAGCGAAGCGGATCGGCGCTGTCGATGTTGCTGTAGTTGAGGCCGAGCCCCTCCAGCTGCCGTTGCTCGGTCCCGCTCCACGTCCATGGCCGGATTACGTGGATCCACATATCGACACCGTGGTCCCGCATGACCTGGGGCAGAATCAGGTCGAATTTCTCGCGGCGGATGTGGTCCAGCATCTCCGCCGTCGCGTACGGGTTGTCGGAGTCGAAGGCGGAGTAATAGGCATCGTTGATGCCCGGCATCGCTTCGGGATACTGCGCGCCGGCGTTAGCGCTGATACAGAGCAGGAGCGCAAGGAGCGAAATCGATCGCTCGGCACCGGGGAAACGAGTTGACGCGCCGGACGGTGCCATCTACCGAATCGCCCTGATTTGTTGCGGCAGCGGCGCCGGAAACTCCACTCCCCGCTCCGTAACCGTTGCTCCGTCGTGCATCTGGAGATAGAGCCGCTCGCCTTCACCCCAGGCCGGAACCGGCATGTGGATCGCGTAGGCGAGCGCGAAGGTGTGGTAGAGCGGTATCGTCAGCGCCCGCCCCCAGCCGGTTGCCGAGATTCGGGGTGCGTGCTCTTCGGATACGAGGCGCCCCTGAGCGTGGAAATCGATCCAGACCTGGGTCGCGTCCGAATCCGCAGTCGCGTTGTAACTGTTTTCCTCGATGTGGATGTAACCGGCATCCTCGATGCTCGCGACGATGGCGCCGAGGTTCTCCTCGCCCGTCAGGCCTGCGGCGATGTTGCGCCGGAAGATGTCCCGAAGCTCCATCGCCTGATCCCAGAGCCCGACTATCTCCGGCGGCACTTCCGTCTCGCCGTCGCGGAGCACGTAGCTGTAGAAGCCGTTGTGCTGGGCGAAGTCCATCATCTCGGCGCCATGGAAAATCCCCACCAGGTCCCCGCGCTGGATGACGTAGTCGCTGTTGTGCTCCTCGTTGATGTCGGGATTACCGACGTAGACGTCTCCGGACAGATCGCTCAGGGTCGTCTCTCCCGGCACGATGCGGTCGAACTGGTCCTCGATGACGGCGGTGTTGTCCATGAGCAGCCGCCCATAGAGTGCAATCTCGGGCATCCCGCGGCCCGCCAGGAAATCGGCAATGAGGCGGTCCGCCGATACGATTCGCTCACCCAGATCTTCATCGAAGGCCTCGGCGATGAGGGCAAAGTGAGCATCCGGAATCGTGTCGAGTTCGGGTATGTCGGAGTAGTTCAGGGCGATCCGGACGGGATCGCGTTCCGCGACGAAGGCCGCGATCTCATCCGCTCCTCCCATCACGTCGAACAATTCGGGATCGCGGCGTCCGCCGAAGGCCGCTCGTTCGATTCGCCCGCCGTTGCGATCGGTGAAGATGACGAAGCCCGGTTCGGAACCGAGTTCGAAGCCGAGGGGATCGTCCGGCCCCATCGCGTGAATCCACATATCGACTTCGTTGTCCCGCATGACATGGGGCAGGATCGTGTTGAGTTTCTCGCTTCGAATCAGCCGCATAAGGTCCGGCGCGGCGTCCGGCGCCCGGTATTGCGCAGAAAGACTCCCGGACAGAATCGCCAGACCAAGCGCCATGAACCGCAAGGGCAACGGCAACCTGGACCGCAGGCGTATGGCCCGACTCGACCGAAGAGTTACGGCCAGCCTGGATCGCACACCGACAATTTCTGACAGCTTCATTGGACCACCTGAATTTCGTTGGACCGGTCAGGATAGGGAATCTCCATGCCGCGGCCCGTGAGTATGCCGCCATCATGGAAGAATCCGTAAACGTATTGCCCGGTGAAGTTGTTCCCCAGGTTCCATTCGGGTACCGGCACGTAGAACATGTATTCGACGGCGAACGTGTGGAACAGGGGCATGTTGATGTTCCAGTGCCATTTGGGCCCCATGGGAGAAATCCTGGGCGCGAGAATCCCCTTTCCTTCCGCGTGCATGTCGAGGTGCACCTGGGTCTTGTGCGGCTCGTCGACGTACTTGTTGTATTCCTGGTAGTCCGTGTAGATGAAGCCGGCTTCTTCCAGCGCGGTGGCTACCAGCTCCAGCGCCTCACCTCCGGTCTGACCGACCCTGATGTGGTCCCGCAGAATCTGCTTGATTCGGCGATTCTCCTCGTTGTAGCGCCGCATGTACGCGGGAAGCCCGGTCTCGCCGTTCTGCAGGACGTAGCCCATGTACGGTCTGTCATTCACGAGATCGCCGCGCTGAATGACGTAGCTCCCGTCACGGCGCCAGTTGCCGTCCTTGTCGAACACGTCCGAGGCGCCGATATCGTCGAGAGTCGTCACGCCCGGCACGATCGCTCCGAAATCGGGTCCGCCGCTGCGCAACGCACCGGACGTCGCGTAGAGGACCACCTCGCTCACGACGCGCCTCGACAGGTAGTCCAGAATCAGCGACTCGGCGGAGACCATCCGGCTCGCATAGAGTTCGCCAAGCGCTTCCGACAGCTGCACGTAGTCAGTGTAGGAAATGCCGTCCGTCATGGCCATGGTGAACGTCTCGGAGCCCTCGGGCAGCGACAGGGCCTCGCCGTAGTTCACGGCGATTCGCAATGGATCGCGTTCGGCGACAAACTCGCCCAGACCCGCGAATCTCAGGTCCAGTTCCGACTCCAGTACCAGATCGGGCTGCTCGAGAAAGAGATCCATGAGCTCGTAGTTTTCCTGGCTGACGAAGGGATTCTCGCCAAGGACGAGATCGTAAACCGTCGGATCCTCGACCTCTCCTTCGAAGACCACGCGCTCGACCCTCTCCCCTCCCTGGTCGGTGAAGACAAGAACGCCCGACTTCGTTCCGAACTCGAATCGCATCGGGTCCGTTCCACCCCAGGACCACGGGCGAATGACGTGGATCCACATATCGATCCCGTGGTCCCGCATCACGCGGGGCAGGATCAGGTCGAAGCGCTCCCGCCGCACGTGGTTCAACATCTCTACGGTGGCGTAGGGGTTGTAGTCGTCAAAGATGCCGTAGTTGGCGTCAGTGATGCCGTGCATGACGTCGGTGTAGCGGTCCTGCGCGGATGCGGACGGTTGATACGCCAGGAGCAGGGCAAGCGGGGCCGCAGCACGCAATCGCCGGATAAGCTCCAGCCATCTGCGTCCGGCGCGTCCGGCCCCGGTCCGTGCGGGTACGGCCCGCGTTCCACCGGTACAGCTTGGCCGGCATCCGGCAAACATTCGGCCCACGCCGGTCATCAGCGAACCAGAAGCAGCCGATCCTGGGGCGGGTGCAGCCACTCGATACCCCGTTCCGTGACCATCACGTTTTCTTCAATGGAAATATGAATCTTGTAGTCCGGGTCAGGGTCCGAGGGCGAGAAGATACGGTATTCGAACGACAGGAAGGCGTTCGGCCGGATTTCGTAGGCGGTCAGCTCCGGCCAGAGTTCAAATACTCCCGCCACCACGTCGTGGGCGAGGTTGCCCATGCCGTGCATGCCGATGTTGACCTCGACGCCGGGCACATCGCTTGCGGCCTCCAGATCCGTATACACAAACCCGGCATCCCTGACGAGCTTCTTGAGTTCATCGAGTTGTTCGCGGCCGGTCCTGCCGACACGCACATGACCGCGGATGATCTCCCGCACCGCCATCGCCGCATCCCAGGCCCTCAGCAGATCAGCCGGCGGTTCCGTTTCGCCCTCTCCCAGAATGTATGCCGTTCGCTTGAGGTCAGTCGCGAAGTTGTTCCTCTTGAGGCCCCAGTCCACATAGACCAGGTTCCCCCGCTGGATGACGCGCTCCATGCCATTGCCGGAAAGTGCGTTGTATCCCGTGGACCCAGGCTTCACGAACCTGAGACCGGGGTACCAGGTCCGGCGCAGGCCCATGGCCTCGCGGTATTCCTCCAGCCATCGGGCGACGTCGTTGTAGGTGGTCTGACCCGGTTTGATCACCTCGTTGGAAAGGGCCCGTTCCAGCCCACGGCGCGTGATGTCGGCGACCTTTGACATCTCGACGATTTCGCTCGCCACATGTTCCCCGTGGAAATCGGTCAGGAGATTCAGTGAGGAGACGAACCTCTCCACGTACCTCTCGCCGAGCTCCCTGGACAGGACGTTGTAATCCTTGTGCGACAGGCCGTCGGCCACGTGGACACCCTCTCCCTGGATGTTCTCCGGAACGATGTTAAGGGCGATTCGCCGTGGATCGCGCTCGAACACGATCGACTGTAACTGGCTCAATTCGCCCCCGTCAGCCCCCTCCATGATGGGCGGCAGAGGGTCGTAGGCGCCGCACAGCGCACTCAGGTCGGATGAACCGGGACCGCCGAGGGTATACCGCTCCACGCGACCTTCGCCGCTGTCATAGAAGATGTAGATGCCCTGCCCGTAGGCGCTCTCGATACCGAGATCGAGCATCAGGGGCTCAGTCCCGCGTCCGTGGTCGATGACGATCCACATGTCCACGCCATTGCGGCGCATGGCGGTGGGCAGTACAAGGTCGAATTTGTCCCTTCGAATGATGCAGGACATTTGCCACTGGGCCTGGAACGTCTCCATGGCCGGCTGAGCGCGGGCGCCCATGTGGGGAAATACAACCAGCGCAAGAAACGGCAAAACGGCTCGAACAAGCATGATTCAACCTTCGGTCCGGGTTCTCGCCAGACCAGGCACGAGCATCGCGCCTTGTAACGCGATGGTCGGACTCACCAACGGGCTTCGGAAGAGCAGGGTTAAGGCGGGCGCGTCCAGATACGCCGGCCTGCCCATCGTTACATCCTGGTCCGGAAACTCACGCCGATCGTTCGCGGCCGAAGCACGAAGGTCTCCTCACGATCGGTCCAGTCCACAAAGCGGTACGAGTGGCCCTCCGTGTCGAAGAGGTTGTTGACGTACACGCCGAGTTCCCATCGGCCGTTGGCGACGCCGCCGCGGACGTGCGCCAGCGTGTATTCACCGGTCGAAGGCCTGGGAATATTCGGGTCGCCGACGAAATTGGCGACGATTTCCCCGGTATACGAAATCTCCCCACGGACGAAGCCGTTCCAGCCGGCGCTGACCGGGAAGTCATAGAGCGCGTACCCGTGCAGCGTGAGGTCCGGGTGTGCCGGCAGACGATCACCCTCCACGGCGTTGAGAGTGGGCTGTGTGTCGTCCAGCGTGAAGTCCAGCCAGGACCCGGAAAAGCCCATCTCGAGCTGATCGGTCATCGCGTAGGCCATGTCGAACTCCAGCCCGGTGCCGGTCGCGGAGGCGATGTTCTGGAAGAACTGCGACCATCCGCAGTTTTCGCCGACAACGATGACGCCGACCTGAATGTCGGTCCACACATTGCGGTAGAAGCCCGCGTTGGCGGCTAGGCGGCCATCGGTGGATACCATCTTGGCTCCGGCCTCGTAGGACCAGAGGCTGTCGGAGCTCACAGGGCCGGGCAAACTGCCGAGTTGGTCGATGGCCAACTGAGTGCAACCCGGTTCAAGGTGTACGGCCTGCCCCCCGGCCGCCAGGCGAAATCCTTCCGCGGCCCTGGCGTAGAGAGTGACGTTGTCGTTGACCAGCAGGGAGAGGTTGCCCATGAAGTTGTTGTGAACTTCCTTGTACTCGGGCTCTTCGCCGCTGAAATTGAAGGCGGTGCCTTCACCCTCCGCAACCTGGGCCGTGATGCCATACGACTTTGTGTCGTCGGTTCTTCGATAGCCGATCGTGCCCGTCAACTGATCGGTGAACTGGTAGTTCAACTCACCGTAAAGCGCCAATTCGCCCTCGTCGATAATCTCGATTTCGCGATAGACGCACTCCGGATAGGTGCCTTCGGAAACATCGCCTTGGTCGCCGAACGGGTCCATGTGATTCGGCCCGAATGGCAGAAGCGCTCCCTGCCCCGGCTCCGCTGCGGCGAACCGGTCGCCGCCATTCTCGTAATTGACGTTCAACGAGGCGGTTCCGTCATCGTCAATCGCGTAGCAATCCTTGAACTCTTCCCAGTTCGTCCGGTCCGCATAGTACAACCCGACGATCCAGTCGAAGCGCCCGAAGGAGTCGGGAGCGGAAACCAGGCGAATCTCTTCGGTGAACGAGCTGTCATCGCGGCCGCCGTAGACGACGAGGCGCAACGGGTCCCACTCGGAGATTCCCCATTCGCTGAGCAGCCACGTCCTGTCCTGCTGGTACACGGAAAAGATATCCAGCTGCGAGGTGACGGACGTGAGGGACGCCCAGTCGAGATCGGCGTTGGCCGTCAGGGACAGTATCTCGGATTTGGCGGACAATTCCTCGTGCGCCATGTTTGTCTGCTCACGGTCCTGCCAGCGCGGGGTCGTCGCCCGCGCCTGTCCGTCCTGGATCAGGTCGTCCTTCATGTACATGGCGGTCAGGGAGAAGTTGTCGGTGGGAGTCCACATGAGGGACACCCGTCCGCCGCTCTGGTCCCAGGCCGACTGGTTTTCGTAGCCGAATATCGGGTTGCTGTAGATGCCGGAATTTGCAGCGGAGAAGCCGACGATCCGAAGGCCCAGGGTGTCTTCGGCGAGTGGAATGTTGACCATCGCATCGAGTGAATTGTTGGATCCGGCGTCGCTTGTCTGACTCAGGTCGACGGCGACATTGGTTTCAAACTCATTGGGATTCGGCTTGTTGGTGATGTAACGGACTGAGCCCGCGATGGATCCGCCGCCATAGAGGGTGCCTTGGGGTCCTCTGAGTACCTCTACGCGTTGCATGTCGAAGATGCGGGGATCGAGGTTGGAGAAATTGCCGGAAACGAGGGTTTCGTCCACGTAGACACCGGTGGCCGCCTTTTCCTCGGGACTGGTTTCGACGGCAACGCCGCGGATGATCATGTGCTTCTGGTAGCCGCCGCCGTCGATCAGGCTGAGCGAGGGAATGGAGCGGAAATAGTTCTCCATGTTGGTCATGCCCAACTGCTCGATCTGATCCTGCCCCACGGCGGAGATCGCCATCGGAACGTCCTGGAGGGACATTTCCCGCCTCGTTGCGGTGACGATGACTTCCTCAAGCATCGCCTCCGAGGCTTCATCCTCCTGTGCCCACGCCGTTTGCAAGGTGCCCGAGAAAGCGAAGATTGCTATCGGAAGTGTTGTCAGAGTTCCTGTGAAGTGTCGGGTCCCGGCCATTGTTCTCCTCCGTACAAGTCAGGGTTGAGCGAGCATCGTTTAGAGTTGTTGCGCGTCTCCAACTGTCCCTCAGCAATTGTATATTTTATTCTTTGTACGGTAAACAGAAAGCCTTGTCCAACGAGACATGACCAGACGGCAGACAAAATAAATGAACTCATACAGCGGGCAAGGGCCGTTTGCACACGCCCTCACCGCCGATTCGTGGAACTTCGTATGATTTGATTGCCCGATATGACAGATCTTAAACAAACAGACGTGACGGCCGTACCGCGGTTTGCGAATGTCGCAACCTTCATGCGCTCACAGTTGCGCGATACGCCGGAAGGACTGGACATTGCCATGTTCGGCGTGCCGCTCGACCTGGGTTCGTCCTTTCGTAGCGGCGCACGCCACGGGCCGGCACAAGTTCGCGAAATGTCCCGCCTGATACGTGAAGTCAATTACAGCACGAAGATCGCACCGTTCGACTTGTGCGACATCGCGGATATTGGCGATGCGCCGGTCAATTCCCTGGATATGGATGTGAGTCTGCGTTCAATTCAGCATTTCGTGCAAACAGTCTTGCGTGCGGGCGCCCGGCCACTGGCGGTCGGCGGCGATCACACGATCAGTTTGCCGATTCTCCGCTCGATGGCGGCAGACGGGGCGCTTGCGATCATTCAGGTCGACGCGCATTCGGATACCCAGGATCTGATGCTCGGCAGGAAGTACGCGAGTGGCACGCCGTTTCGCCGCGCTATCGAGGAGGGCCTGATCGATCCACGGAAAACCGTGCAGGTCGGGATCAGGGGCACGCTGTTCAGTGTGGACGAGCTGGATTGGGCGCTGGCGCAGGGTATTACGATCATCGACATGGATGAATTCGAAGCGCTTGGCGCAGTCGATGCCGCAAGGAAAGCACGGCGCGTCGTTGCCGGGAGCGACTGCTACCTGACGTTTGATATCGATGCACTCGATCCAGGTGTCGCGCCGGGTGCCGGAGGGCTCGAACCCGGAGGCATTTCCGCAAGGCAGGCACAGGTTTTTCTGCGCGAGCTTCGCGGAATCCCGATTGCCGGAGCCGATGTCGTGGAAGTATCGCCGCCACTGGATCCGTCCGGCGGGACCGCGTTGGTCGCAGCAAACCTGATGTTCGAAATACTGTGTCTGCTCGCCGAGTGCCACAGGACAATGTCCGAATGAGTAGCTTCTTCTGAGCGGCGATCGTGAATCAGTCGATCATCATTGTCATTGGCGCCATCGGCTACGTTGCCATATTGATGTTCATCGGTTTACTGGCGAGCCGACGTGTCGGAAACAGCACGGACTACATCGTTGCAGGCAGAAGGCTTCCGCTGGGTCTGTGCGTGTTTACCGTCTTTGCAACCTGGTTCGGGTCCGGAACGCTGATAGGGGCGGCCGGCGCGGCCTATTCGGGCGGATTGGGGGCCGTACTCGCAAATCCATTTGGCTCGGCACTGTGCCTGTTGCTTGCGGGCATTTTCTATGCCCGCATATTTCGGCGACTCAAGTTGCTGACTTTGCCGGACTTGTTTCGCACACGCTTCGGTCGCTACGCCGAGATCATCGCTGCACTGAGCATAATCCCGGCTTATATCGGCTGGGTGGGTTCGATATTTGTCGCCTTCGGCACCGTACTGAACGTCGTCGGTGGATTCGGCCTGGAGACAGCCATACTGGCCGGCGCCGTAATTGCGATCACCTACACTTACTATGGCGGGATGTGGGCCGTATCGCTCACGGATTTTTTTCAGGCGCTTGTAATCATTGCCGGGCTGCTTGTGCTGTTTCCCCTGATCCTCGGCGATCTTGGCGGCTGGCAGGCGCTGATTGAAAATTCGCCCGCAGGCCACTTCGATATTGCGCCGGAACAGTCCTTCTACGGCTGGACCATGTTCATGCAGGGACTGCTGGTCATCGGACTCGGGAATATTGCATCGCAGGACTTGCTGCAGCGCGTGTTCAGTGCACGCGACGAACGTGTTGCACAGTGGAGCCTTTACCTCAGCACCGTGCTGTATCTGACCGTCGCGATGATTCCGGTGCTGATCGGTATCGCGGGTACGATCGCCTTGCCAGGGCTCGCCGATCCCGCTGCAGTGCTGCCGGCCATAGGACAAGCGTACCTGCCGGCGCTCGGTATGGCGCTTTTTGCCGGCGCCATGTTCTCGGCCCTGATGAGCTCGGCCGATGGCGGAATGCTCGCGCCTGCGAGTATTTTCGGCAATAACGTCTGGCGTGCAGTTTATCCTGATGTCGACGGGGCACGAATGCTGAACATCAGCCGTGTCGCAGTGGTCGTCGTCGGTATCCTGGGTCTTGCGACCGCGCTGTTCTTCCAGAACGTCTATCAGCTCATGGTGAAATCGTTCTCGATCCTGATGGTCAGTTTGTTCGTGCCGATGACGGCTGCCGTGTATTGGAAAATGGCGAACGAAACGGCAGCGGTCGCCGGCATGCTGGGTGGTCTGGTCTGCTGGCTCGTGCTCGAGTACTGGAACCTGAACGTGGCGCAGACACTCTTGCCCGCGGAATTGATGGCGGCGGGCGTCAACTTGCTGCTGTTGATAACTGTCTCGATACTTACAGCAAGTCATAACCCGGCAAAGCCGTCCGTGAACGTTGAGGGCCAGCCAATCGAAATGAAAGACCGCATTGGCATCCTGGGATTTCCGCGTTCGGCCGGATAGTCGGCGATCCGATAGAAAATCGCCGGTGACAAGAAGACTGATGGATGGAAAGAAGCGAACGCGTGGCGTCGAGTTTCTTGAGCTCAGGACGGGTACCCCCGGTTCAATGGAAGCTGAAACGGTCATCCTGTGCGCAGGCACGTTCGAAACCTGCAAACTCCTGCTCGCCTCTGCCAGTGAGGACATGAGTCAATCCGATGCAGACGGTGTGGTCGATTCGAATTGACAGGATCACGGCACGGACAATCTCTACGTATGTTCCAACGCCGTCTTCCCCAGCATCGCAGTAGCCAATTCGACCCTGACTCTCGCCGCGCTGGCCGTTCGCCTTGGCGACTATCACTATTGAATCTGGACGGGTAGATTCTCTTCTGCCAACAGACGATTCAAGCGCCGAACACGATCATCGGCAAGTGCCGTCAAGCGGTCTCGGTATTCGTCAAGCTCCATCTGCAAATCCTCGAACCTCTGGATCGCGCCATCGGTCGGCCGATGCTCGGAGCTCAATACAATGTTCAAGACCTGAATCAGCTGCCCTTCGATGCCTGGCATCAGGAGCGTAGCTTCAAGCGGGTTCGTCACGTTTTCCTGCACGAGCGATAACTCGACATCCCTGAATTCGGAGTCAAGCGCATCGACCCGATCAGCCAACGAATCCTGTGGGTTTCGCTGTCGAACAAGATCGGAAACCGTTCCAAGTTGTTGACGGACGGCTGCAATCCGCGCGACATCCTCATTCAGTCTGGAAATGGTATCCCGAATCTCAATTGCCAGATCGAATTGTTGCTGAAGACTATCCTGAGAGGACCCGATGCGTGGATCCGGACGCACCGTGAAATTGCGTGTTTGCGACCAATCGCCGACCGTCATTCTGATCTGGTAGTCGCCGGGAACCGCCTGAGGCCCATAGTTCCCGCCTCGAAACAGCTTGTCACCGAACAGGACAGCAGGCGGGTATCTGAGGTCCCAGAAAAGCTTGTTCATGCCGCGATCGACAGGCAAGTCATTTGTCGAACTTGAATATCGTTGAACGACATCCCCGTCAGACTCCAGAATCTCTATCGTCACTTCGTCATCGGGTCGATTCGGGAGATGATAGAAGACAGATAGTCCGGTAAGGTCGGACCAGTCTTTCCTGCCGAATTCAGTTGGACCCATCAACGGATTTCTCCCGTCGATCATCTCGATTCGGCGAAACGCGTCCTTGGAGGGAAACAGGAAGGGCTCCGAATCGAGACTATCCCGATCGGCCTGCCTAACCTGACTCAAGTCATCCAGTATCCAGAAGCTCCTGCCGTGCGTCGCGACGACCAGATCATCGGACTTGATGGCCATATCCGCGATTTGTACGACAGGGAGGTTGAGCTGAAAATTCTGCCAGTTTTCCCCATCGTCATAAGAGATGTAGAGGCCAAACTCGGTGCCAAGGTACAGAAGGCCCGTTCGCACCGGGTCCTCACGGATAACCCTCGCGAAATGTGTACCGGGAATTCCCCGCAGGGACAGTCGGACCCAGTTTCTCCCGTAGTCATCGGTGCGGAACACATAGGGCGTGAAGTCGTCCAGCCTGTATCGATGTACCGGTACGAACGCCCTGCCGGGATGGTTCGCGGAGAGCTCGATCATGTTCACCGTCCCCCATTCCGGCATATCCGGCGGCGTGATGTTCTCCCAGGTTGTACCGTTATCGCGGGATAGATGTATCAAGCCATCATCGGTTCCGACCCAAAAGACACCGGGATGTTGGTATGACTCCTCGAACGCGAAAATCGTGTTGTAGGTTTCGACGCCCGTGTGGTCCCTGGTGATCGGACCGCCGGAAAAACCCTGTTTGCTCTTGTCATTCCTGGTCAGGTCCGGGCTGATCACTTCCCAACTCTGGCCTTCGTCCAGTGTGCGATGAACGTATTGCGAGACCTGGTAAACAGCATGAGGACTATGCCGCGAGATCCGAATCGGGGCATTCATCTGAAAGCGGTATTTCAGCTCAATTGCGGGCACGCCTTCCGCCAACTGTGGGTAGGCTTCAATATTTCGCATATCCCCGGTACCGTGATCGTATCGCGTAATGATTCCTTCATAGTTGCCGGCGTACACGATGTTCGGATTCTCGGGATGAACTGCAATGTGCCCGTGCTCGCCTCCACCCACTGAATAAACATCCTCCACCACGCGCTTTCCAGTCGACATACTGGGCACCGACACAGTCCAGTCATCCTGCTGAGTACCGTATACTCGATAGGGATAGCGATTGTCCGTCGTCATGCGATAGATCTCGCCGGTGGGCTGGTTCAGTTGAGATGACCAGGATATTCCGCCGTTCAGGGTGATCGCCGCTCCACCGTCCGTACCGGTAATCATGATGTCGGGGTCGGTGGGGTTGATCCAGAGATCGTGAAAATCGTAGTGGATCTCCTTGTTGACGACTTCGTAGGTCTCGCCACCGTCCTCCGATTTCAATAAATCCAGATTGAGTACGTAAACCGATTCTCTGGCCTGCGGGCTTGCAAAGACATGTGTGTAGTAGAAGGGGCGAGTGATCAGCCGCCCATCGTCACTCATGTAACTGAATGTCTCACCGGCATCATCCGAGCGATACAAGCCGCCTTCCCCCAGTGCTTCGATATTGACGTAGACTGTATTGGAATCGACAGGTGAAACCGAGACCCCAATTCGTCCCTTTACGCCTTGCGGCAGGCCATTCGTGAGTTCCTTCCAGCTTTCGCCCCCGTCCTCACTCTTGTACAACCCGCTGTCCTCACCGCCGCTAACCAGGCTCCAGGGGCTCCGACTGACCTGGTAAATCGCCGCATACAATATGTCGGGGTCCCCGGGGTCCATGGCAAGATCGACAGCCCCGGCATGGTTGCTGACAAACAGGGATCTTGTCCAGTTCTCGCCGCCATCGGTTGAACGATAGACACCCCTGTCTTCACTCGGGCCAAATACGTTGCCCAGAACGGCCACATAGACGATATCCGGATTTTCCGGGTGAATGCGGACTCGTGCGATATGCCTGGAATCCGATAGTCCGCTGTGATTCCAGGTCGTGCCGCCGTCGCTGGACCTGTATATGCCGACGCCGGTCTGAACATCGCCTCGGATACAGGATTCGCCAGTCCCCACATAGATGATCGAGGAATCTGACGGAGCGATCGCAATGGCGCCAATCGAAGACGCAGCAAAGAATCCGTCAGAGACGTTGGACCAGGTGGTCCCGGCGTCTTTGGTTTCCCACACGCCGCCACCGGATGTCCCCATGAAATATCGGAACGACTCGCCTTGAACTCCTGTCACAGCCGATGCCCTTCCGCCTCGAAGTGTCCCAATAAATCGAAATTCCTTTGCCTGCAATCGGATTGGATCAACAATGTTGCCGTTGCCCTGATTCGGCAACGCGATGTTCGTCAGAAGGAAAGCGAGGACGCACAGTCTTCTTCCCAGCTTGTGCTTGTGCGATCGCATTGGCAGATCACCGAGAGTCTTGTGGAGTGGATACACCAGTCAGTCCCCCATCGTCATTTCCATCCATGTCCTGCGAAGATCGATTGCCGCAATTCTGGTCCACAGCTATCTGCGGTTTCTGGCGACTCATTCCGACCTGAATCGACCGCCGCACCATCGCGCTAATTACAATATGCCACAAGGCACATCTATGCCTGAGACAAGCACCACAGGGTAACCTCGAACGCATGGATATACTCGACCTCACCCACCATCAACAAGCACCTGGAAGTCGACGCGGTACGCCTGTTTCCCCTGGTACTCGGCGCCTGGGCGGTTGGCAGGCGCTGATCGACCAATCGCCGGCAGGCCACTTCGATATTCCACCGGAGCAGTCCTTCTACGGCTGGATCTTGTTAATGCCGGGATTGCTGGTCATCGGACTCGGGAATATTGCGTCGCAGGATTTGCTGCAGCGGGTATTCAGTGCTCGCGACGAACGTGTCGCACAGTGGAGTCTTTGCCTTAGCACCGTTCTGTATCTGACCATCGCGATGATTCCGGTGCTGATAGGTATAGCGGGTGTTGCGTGTCAGCCGTCTCACAATCGTTGTCGTTGGTATACTGGGTCTTGCGACCGCGCTGTTCTTCCAGAACGTCTATCAGCTCATGGTGAAATCGTTCTCAATCCTGATGGTCAGCTTGTTCGTGCCGATGACGGCTGCCGTGTACTGGAAAAAAACGAACGAAACCACATTGGCATCCTGGGCTTTCCACGTTCAACCTGATTAACGGCGATCCGATAGAAGAATGAGTTGGAAGAGCGCTGGTAGGGAGATGACCATGGACATAACATTGAGCGTCGACCGGCGGACCCTGCTAAAGCTGGGCATCTCAACGGGGGTCCTGGCCAGCGTACCGCTTGCAGGGTGTACCGTCGCGCTCTCGACCCGCGACTTCCTGCTCGAATTTGTGAGCAACTCGGACATGCCTGTCGACAGTGACAGTACCGGCGTGCTGAGTAGTGAGAGTTTCGAGAAGCTGGCTTCCTTGTGCGACTACGTTGCCCGGTCCTGGCAATTGCCTACCGAACTGGACGCCTATCTCGGTCAACTGGAAACGGACTTGCAACTCAAGTGTCGCGAGAGGCCGGCTTACCTCACCGAATACGAAAACGCCGTACGGCTTGTAGACAGAGTACGCAGCGAACTTGCATCGGATGATCAGTCCTGGACATCGCTTCTGTTTGCCGAAATTCCAGCGGAGGATCTTGCCTCGACCCGTATCGGGCGTGCACGACGCTTCGTCTTTTCCGAAACGATCGCACATCAAATTCCCATATCGGGGGCTTTCAGAAGCTTCGGCCTCGTGAACTACAGAGGCTATTTCGGTGGCCCGTATTCGTCTGCGGCCAGTTACAGACGGGGAGCTGTCTGAGATGAAGTCCATCATTGTTGTCGGCTCCGGCGTCGCGGGCGCAGTGCTGGCCAGGCAACTCCTGGCCAATGGAGATGTTCAGATCACCATGTTCGAAGCCGGCCCCGATTTTCCACCGGGCAACCGCCGCATCTGGCTTGATCTCCTGGTGGGCAATGACCGTATCTACGAACCGTTCGTCGATGACCCGCGGGAAGAGAACGAGTATTTCGGATTACGTGGCTCAAGATTGTTCATGACAGGCGGTACTACCAATCACTGGGGCGGGCTCACGCCCCGCTTCAAGCCGGAAGACTTCGAACTGAGATCCCGCACGGGATACGGGGTCGACTGGCCCATCGATTACGATGATCTGGCGCCCTACTACGCGCAAGCGGAAATCCTGTTGGGCGTCACGGGCGATTCGGACAACGACGATCCTCCGCGCTACGGCGCCAGGTACCCCTTCCCGGCAACGGCCTTTACTCTGGGTGACAGGGTGGTTATCGATGCCCTGGAAAGCCATGGTATCTCCTATGGACACATGTCGATCGCCCGCGCCGGCAATCGATGTATCACGACCGGCACCTGCGATTACTGCCCCGTGAATGCACGCTATACGGCGCTCTTCGATCTCGCACAGCTGCAAATCGAATACGGTGACAAACTGACCCTGCGGACCGAATCGCCGGTAACAAGAATACTGATGGATGGAAAGAATCGAACGCGTGGCGTCGAATTTCTTGACCTCAGGACGGGCGCTCCCGGTTCAATGGAAGCTGAGGCTGTCATCGTTTGCGCCGGTACTTTCGAATCCTGCAAACTCCTGCTCGCCTCCACCAGCGAGGACTGGCCTGTCGGTATCGGCAACGACTCGGATCACGTCGGCCGGCACCTGATTGGTCATCCGGTGTTTTTCGCCGCGGGTGTTCGGCCCGGAAACCCGGACAAGATTGCCAGTGAACTTGGCTTTGACTCCCTGATCAGCCGGCATTTCGATTCACCGGAGTATCAACACAAGGGCAAGATGTGGTTTTCCGGCAGTGCCGGCATGACAACCTCTCTGGAAGAACAGATTATTTCAAACGTTTCACGGCCCGAAATGAATGCAAGCCTGACTTCCGAGCTGATGGTTTCCCTGGGGGGTGAGATGGAGCAATTTGAAAGCCCGGAAAACCGAGTGACCCTGGGACGAGGCACGACGAGACATGGGCTGCCCATGACAGACATTCACGTTGGTGTTCATGAGATCAACCTTCAGACACGACAGGAACACGTGCAGACGTTTGTCGAGATCCTGAAGACGGCAGGCTGCAGGGAAGACAGCATCGAAACCGGGGCCCTGAATCCCGACGGGGCGCACGCTTCTGCCACCTGCCGCATGAGTCGCTCCGATGCAAACGGTGTCGTCGATCCGAATCTACGGGTTCACGGCACGGACAATCTTTATGTTTGTTCCAATGCCGTCTTCCCCAGCATCGCGGCAGCCAATCCGACCCTGACTCTCGCCGCGTTGGCCGTTCGTCTTGGCGAGTATCTCGTTTGAATCTGAAAATGTGACGGCTCGAAGGGTCCGGCATGACTCGGTTCGTTGACGTTTCCGCCCTGCGCCGGATTGTGAACCGCCCTGGCGCGGGCCGTTTCCTGTCCGGCCTGGCGGCGGCCATGCGCGAAGATTTTCGGCGTTGGGAATCGTTCGAGAAGAGCACCCGGCTCGCCAGTCACAGCGAGATCGGAGTGATCGAGTTGATGCCGGTCGCCGACGGGGAGCGGTACGCGTTCAAGTACGTCAACGGTCATCCCGCCAATGCGAAGAGGGGGCTGCCCACGGTCATGGCCTTCGGCGTGCTGGCCGATGTCGAGACGGGTTACCCGATGCTCCTTTCCGAAATGACGCTGACGACGGCTTTTCGGACAGCGGCGGCATCCGCCGTCGCGGCCGAGTTGCTTGCCCGACCGGATTCGCGAGCGATGGGGATAATCGGGTGCGGCGCGCAAGCCGAGTTTCAGGCCATCGCCTTTCACGAAATGCTCAGCATTGACGAATTGAGGATATTCGACATCGACACAAGCGCCATGGAAAAACTGGCCCGCAACCTGTCGGACACCATCGAACTGAAGGTAACGCCGGTCGGGTCGTCCTCCGAAGCAGCAACAGGCGCCGACATCGTGACGACCTGTACCGCGGACAAGACACTGGCCACGATCCTGACGCCGGACATGGTGGAACCCGGCATGCACATCAATGCGATTGGCGGGGATTGCCCGGGCAAGACCGAACTCCACGTCGACGTGCTCCGCAGTGCGAAGGTCTTTGTCGAGTACGAACCGCAAACCAGGATCGAAGGTGACATCCAGCAGCTTTCCGGCGATTACCCGGTCCACGAACTGGGGCAGGTGATCGCAGGCACGGAAACGGGGCGCGAATGCGAGGAGCAGGTGACCGTGTTCGATTCGGTTGGATTTGCGCTGGAGGATTTCTCCGCCCTCCGCTACGTTTACGAACTGGCCATGGAGTTCGACGAGGGAGAAGACATCGAGTTGGTCCCTGACCTCAAGGACCCCAGAGACCTGTTCGATTTGACGAAGCGCCGCGCCGGGTGACACGGGCCATGATTCAGACCGGGAAACCCATTCACATCATCAACGTGCCGCTCGATCTGGGCGCGTCGCGCCGGGGAACCGACGCGGGCCCGTCGGCGTTTCGCGTGGCGGGTCTCAAAAAGGCGATCCATTCACTGGGATATTCGAACGTGAGGGAAACGGACGTTGCGATCCCATCCATGGAAACGGCGCCGCCGGGCGATGCCAGTGCACGCTACAAGACCGAGATTCTGGCGGCGTGCACGCTACTGGCCGAGCACACCCGCGACGCGCTCGAAGCCGGGGAGTGGCCGCTCGTGATCGGCGGCGACCACTCCATCGCCATGGGCACCGTGTCGGGCGTATCCGCACACTTGAAACGCTCGGACGACACGCTCGGCGTCATCTGGTTCGACGCACACGGCGACATGAATCTTCCCGAGACCTCGCCGTCAGGAAATGTGCACGGCATGCCGCTCGCGCACCTGCTCGGCTATGGCGATCCGCAACTGTCCGGTATTCTGGGCGTCTACCCCGCGGTCGATGCGCGACACGTCGTTTTGATCGGGATTCGGGATATCGACGAGGACGAGCGCGACTTCATTCATGCATCCGGCGTCACGGCCTTCACCATGCGCGAAATAGACCAACTCGGAATGAACCGGGTTGCCGGCGAGGCGCTTGAGATCGTCAACAACGGCACGGCGGGGTTTCACGTCAGCTTCGACCTGGACGGCTGCGACCCGGAAGTCATTCCCGGCACCGGAACCGTTGTCCCCGGCGGGGTCAGCTTCAGGGAGGCGCACCTGCTGCTGGAAGAATGCGCGGCGGACGGACGGATGACGTCCATGGAAGTCGTTGAACTCAATCCGTTCCTCGATCACGCCAACATCTCCGCCGAACGAGCCGTGACACTGGTCCAGAGCGCCCTGGGCCGGAGCATCCTCTGATCCCGGCCGGATCGGGGTTCATTCAAACTCCGGTGCAGTACGGACGAGAGGTTCGAATTCGTGCTTCCGAAAAACGAATGGCACGAGATTTACAATACGCCAGAAGACACACCAGTGCCTGAGACGGGCGCCAATAAAGGAACCGCAAACACATGGACATACTCGACCTCGCCACCATAAGGAGGCACCTGGACATCGACGCGGTGCGCCAGGATTGCGAACGAAATTTCGACGAGTACAGCAAGGGCAATTCCGTCGTCCCGCCGGTCGGCTACCTGGCCTTCCCTGACGGCGAGTGCCACATCAAGTACGGCTTCATCAAGGGCGACCCCTACTTTGTCGTCAAGATCGCCGCCGGCTTCTACCGGAATGTCGACAAGGGACTCAAACCGAGCACCGGCATGATGTTGATTTGCTCCACAGAAACCGGTTACCCACTGGCAGTGCTGAACGATGAAGGTCATTTGACGGACATGCGCACGGCCATAGCAGGTTCCATAGCGGCAAAGTTCCTGGCGCCGGCTGGTATCCGGCGGATCGGTATCGTCGGCGCCGGCATCCAGGCCCGATTGCAACTGGAATGTCTTCGCTCGATAACGGACTGCCGCAGGGTTCTGGTCTGGAACAGGACCCTGGCGAACGCGGAGGGGCTGGTGCGGTCGCTGTCCGATTCGAACCTGGACGCGCAGGTAGCGGAGGATCTGGAACACCTGGTTCGATCAAGTAATCTCATCGTGACCACGACACCGGCAAAGGAACCCCTGATTTGCGCCGATTGGGTACAAGCCGGCACACACATTACGGCTGTCGGCGCCGATGCCCCGGGAAAACAGGAACTCGATGAAGCGCTCATGGAAAAAGCCGACATCTGCGTCGTCGATTCCGCGTCACAGTGCATCGATCATGGCGAAACTCATACTGCAATCGCCAATGGCCTCATCGATGCGTCGAAGCTTGTGGAGCTCGGAGACGTGATCGGAGGCCGGGCGACCGGACGTGAGACGCCGGAACAGGTATCTATCGCCGATCTGACAGGGGTCGCCGTTCAGGATATCGCAATTGCAACATCCGTATACGAACGCTGGCGGCAGGCCTGAAGCGCCAGTGATGCGGCATTATCGGGTTAGCGCAGCACTGATATGGATTGACCTTTCAAGTCTGTCATCAAACTTCCGAAAGTGTCTTCCTCTTTTCTTCTAATTCCCAAAATAATGGTGGGGCCTGTGGAGTTCGTGGGCGAGAGGCCCGCGAATGGGGGCAGGCGGTGGGCA
>JAJEFE010000059.1 GCA_022820625.1 Gammaproteobacteria bacterium
AACAAGGCAAATACAACCCATATATTGGGATTGATACATGGAAACATAAATACAGGCGGAAACGCCATCGGGGCGGCAGGAACTACCGCAAAATCAAGAAGATAAGAAAATCAAACAGGATTGGAGCGGTGTGAAGTTCCGGTTAGCGAAGCGGAACCCGAATGCAACTGAGTCTCTACCAGGTCGACGCCTTCACCGACGGCCCCTTTAGTGGCAATCCCGCGGCGGTCGTGCCACTGAGCCAATGGCTGCCCGAGCACACGATGCAAGCGATTGCCCTGGAGAATAATCTCTCGGAAACTGCCTTTTTCGTGCCGCGCGACGATGGTGGCTTTGATCTGAGATGGTTCACACCGCTGATCGAGGTCGATCTCTGCGGTCACGCCACGCTGGCTACCGCCTGGGTTCTGTTCAACCGGCTGGAGCAAACCGGCGACAGCATCACCTTCCATACCAGAAGCGGGCCATTGGCCGTATCGCGCGACGGCGGCCGGCTGGCGATGGATTTTCCGGCGCAGCCGCCGACAGAGGCCGAGATCGGCGATGTCACGGATGCCCTGGGTGCGCAGCCCGAAGCGGTCCTCGCCGCGCCGTACGCCATGGCGGTCATGGACAGCGAAGAGACGGTTCGCGCGATTCGGCCGGATTTTGCCAGGATTGCCGCCCTCGACGTTCCGGAACTGATCATTACGGCCCCGGGCACAGACTGCGATTTCGTCTCGCGCTTCTTTGCGCCGGCAGCCGGAATCGACGAAGACCCCGTGACGGGCTCCGCCCATTGCATCCTGATCCCCTATTGGTCGCAACGGCTTGGCAAGATGGAGCTGTTCGCCCGCCAGGTCTCCTCCCGTGGCGGCGCGCTCTGGTGCGCGCTAAAGGCCGATCGGGTCTCGATCTCCGGCTACGCCACACTCTATCTGGAAGGAACGATCACGTTATAGGGCGTTTGAATCCAGGGTGCGGACAGCAAGCACGGGTCACCTGCTTTCGAGTTCGCAAGGAACTCAGAACTCTCGCCCGTCAAACGCCGGGTAATCCCCGGCGTACTTGTAGACGCGATACATTCGCCCGCTCTCCGGAACCTCGTAATCGAGCACGCGCTCGCCCTCGGGCGTGACTTCGATGATCTGCTTGTTGTGGGCGTTGACGAAGATCGTGTTGCCGTTCGGCAAGCGGTCCCAGCCGCTCATGAATGGCGAGAAGTAGCCTTCGGTTGCATCCGCGTTCCACGTCCAGACGATTTCGGGTTCGCGGCCGGTGTCATAGAGTCCGTCGGCGCCGATGGGGAGCCGGAATTCAATCAGGTTCGAATAGGAATTCTCGAAGTCCATG
Source organism: Gammaproteobacteria bacterium (assembly GCA_022820625.1). Taxonomy (GTDB): domain Bacteria; phylum Pseudomonadota; class Gammaproteobacteria; order Steroidobacterales; family Rariloculaceae; genus UBA6522. Next base: position 1,333 of record JAJEFE010000059.1, read on the forward strand.
CCGGCCTCGGGATCGAACGTGCCGTCGAGTCTGCGTTTCGTGCCGTTGTTGTAGACGAGCATGTTGCCTGCTCCCGGCAGACCTTCGGTAATCCATCGGGCGTCGTGCTGCCAGTAAAGCGTCGCCTCGTCGAGCGTTCCGCTCCTGGTGGTGAACGGATTGCCCCAGCGATAGATCAGGTCTCCGCCACGGCCGTGCCGTCCGCCGCTGTCCCCGGCGGCTTCGGCCATCGTCGTGCTGTGATCGATGAACCACAATTCGCCGTAAGCCGCCGAGCTCAGCACGATCTGGTCCAGCTCCGCGTTGTAGTCGACGCTGTTGACATGGTTCATCTGCCCGCCGATGAACAAAACGTAGTCTTCCCGGAGATAGTTGATGTCGATCTTGCCCACTTCCGACTCGACATCGCCGAAGTTCGGGCGGTCGGGAAACTTGTCCTGGACCAGGTGATCCCAGACGTTCCACTGCCAGACGATTTCCGTGGAGCCATCGACGAGATCGGGCTGCAGCTCGACGACCTTGTCGAGCCAGATGGTTTCGGCATTCACCGGGAATTCACCGTCCCAACCCATCGAACGCGCCTCTTCGCGGCTGAACCCGGTATAGGCGATCGCCAGGATGTTGCCGTTCGGCATGTAGTCGACGTCGTGATGAAACACGTGCTTTTCGGGCACGTCCATTTCGTATTCCCAGACGACGTTGCTGTCCCAGTCGAGGAGTTGAACGGTGCCCGCGGCGCCGACCGGATAATGCTCGTCGTGCAGCCAGTGGTGGCTGGATATCGTGCGCAGCAGCAAACCGTTTTCGAGCAGATAGGCAACGGCGCCCTCGGGCTGATAGGGTCCTGGTTCCCACTGGTGCACGGTTTCGCCATTCATGTCGGTCAGATAGATTCGGTTGGCGTTTTGCCCGCCAAAGGCGGCATCGTGAACCAGCGTGTATCCGTCGAATGCGCGGCTGTCGGCGCCTGGCAGAATGTCGCCGACGATCTCGCTGCCGTACTCGATCATGCGCCGCATCATGTTCATGTTGGCGAAATTCGCGGCGCCGGGACCGCCGCCGTCCGGTGCTCCGCCAGGAAGCGGTCCACCCGGAGGCGGCCCACCGGGAGGCGCTCCCGGGGGACCCGGCGGATTCAGTTCCTGGCGGCTCAGATTCCAGTCGCCGTCCTGATCGAGGTAGGCCAAGGACCGGCTCGCGCGGGCAATCTCATCGGCAGACACGCTCAGGTCGCCGTCTTCGTCCAGTGCGCGAATGACGAACTGCTGTCGAATCATCCCGCGAATCGGCGCCGGGCCGCCCATTTCTTCGAGGCTCAGAGCCCCATCGCTGTCGCTGTCGAGGCTCAGCAGACGTTCAGTCGCCTGCTGAACTTCGTCGGTCGACAACGCCTGGTCGCTGTCGACATCCAGCGTACGCATGACGGTTTGCAACTGCTCAAGCCCGGGTGGCTGGGGCTGGGCAGCCACAAGGTCCGGCAGAGTCAGGGAAAGCAGGATGGCTGAAGCGGTCAGGTACTTGTTCATGCGGGTCTCGTAATCGGGGATGATGAATGGATTCTGGCTTACTACGGCAATGCGATTGTGATTCGGTGGCATTCGTTGAGCACGGAACAGGCGCTGTTCGCCACAATGCCTGAGTACGCGATCGCCGATTTTAAAGCATACAAGACGTACAATAGCCCGAGGCAAAAATCGCGCGAGCAACGCACATCGATGCCTGGGCTATACTTGCGCGTCGTGAATGAAGCGGATCGGGTGTCCGGAAGGTTTGCGCGGTGAAGTTCGCGGTCCCGTGGTCCGTCATTGCGTTTCTCGCACCGTTTCCGACATTTGCACAAGACCCGGACGGATCCGTAGCCAATGAGCCCGCGATCGAGGAGATCGTGGTCGTTGGCTCCCTTATCAAGCGGCGGGTCGTTTACGAGGGCCGTGCTCCGGTGCAGACGCTGGATGCGGCACTGTTCGAGTCAGTCGGCGCCGCCCAGCCCGTGGACGTTCTTGCGAGCCTGACCGCCAACACGGGTTCCTATATCGCCACGCAGCAGAACTATCTACAGGGTGTTTCGCAATTCAGCCTGCGCGGCGTGGGCCTGTCCTCCACCCTGACGCTGATCAACGGCCGCCGCGCCGGGCTCGCGCCGGTTTCCAACGACGTGGGACAGACTTTCTTCGACATCAACACGTTGCCCGTGTTGCTCATCGAGCGGGTCGAAGTGCTGCGCGACGGCGCTTCGGCCACGTACGGTTCCCAGGCAGTGGCGGGGGTCGCCAACATCGTCACGCGAAGGGGCTTCACGGGGCTCGAGGTCACCGGCGGCTATCGAACCGCCAGCAACCGCGCGCATGACCTGGGTTTCGCGGCCGGTCTCGAGGCGCCGAGAGGCTACGTCAGCCTCTACGGCGCGTGGCTCAGGCAGGACGAGAACTTCCGCACCGAGTTCGACTGGTTGATTCCGAGGATCGTCGACCCCGACGGGGACGGCGACATCGTGGAAGGCTCGTTCGATTCCGGAAGGGGCTCGCCCGGCAGTTTTCGCCGCGCCGTCCACAACGCCGATGGAAGCTACTCGCCCTTTCAGGTCGGCGGCGTGGACACGCCCCGCTTCCCCGATCCCGACTGCCGGGAAGGTGGGGGCTATCCCAGCGGTTCGCTGTGCCGGATGGACTTCTCCGACCAGCGCACGATGATCGCCGCCGAGCAGCGGGCGCAGTTTTTCGCCGACGCCGAGTTCGAGCTGGCCGGCGGAGTCACTGTTTTCTCCGAAATCGGCTGGTCGGTCAACGAGGTGAAGGACCGCGTGGGCAACATGCTGCTGTTCAGGGGCAACGTCGAGCGCACCAACGAGTTCTTCGTGCCCGCGAACCACCCCTTCAATTTCTGGACCGACCCGGATGGCGATGGCGTTCTTGCCCATGTCCCGCCATCGGACTGGATTCCGGGAGTGCATGAGGCGGTGCCGCTCGGCTATTTCGGCCGGCCGCTGGGCGCGGAAGCTTTCGGCGAAAACTCCGGCGACGAGTTGCGGGAGTTCGACAATCGAAGGGTAATGGCCGGTCTCGAGGCGGAACTGCCCGGCGGCTGGACCGGCGAGGGCTACATCGTGCGCGCACGGTCGGATCTTTCCGTGAACGCGGAGCGCCACTGGGTGGCCGCCGAGTTCGCCGGGGTGGTGGTGGAGGGGTTGTGGAACCCCTTCGCCACGCGGTTGGTCGCGCCCGGCCTGGTGACGCCCAAGACCGTGGCAGGCGATGGGTTGGCGCCGGCGCTGGCCGGCAGGCGCGCCGCCAACGATCCGGTGACCTTGCGCCGGTTCGAAAGCGTAAGGACGGAAAGCGCCACGAGCATTCAGAACGTGGCGGAGTTCGTGGCGACCGGCGACCTGTTCGAGTGGCGTGGCGAGCCGGTGACGCTGGCCGCCGGTGTCCAGTATCGCGATCTGCATTATTCGTATCGGCCCGACCCGCTGAACGCCTCCGGCGAAGGTCCGCGGGACATTCGCGACTTTCCCCGAGACGCGGATCAGCACGTGTGGGCGTTTTTTGCCGAGAGCCTGACGTACCTCGGCGACCGCGCCGAGTTGCAGCTTGCCGCGCGCCACGAGCGCTACGACCGGGCCGGCGGCTCCACGGACCCAAAGATCGCGGCGCAGTTCTTTGCCAGCGACCGGCTGTCGTTGCGCGCCTCCTGGGGCACGTCCTTTCAGGCGCCCAGCGTATTTCAGGCCGCCGGCAACACCAGTTCGCGCACGCTCACCGACCCCTTCCGCTTCGACGGACAGGGCGTCGGGCAATGCACCATCGATTCATCCGGCGAGATTGTCAACCGCGGCGACAATTTCGCCGTCGCCACAGTGCTGCGCGGAGGGGGATTGAGTCCGCAGACGGCGCGGTTGGCCAACGTCGGTCTGCTGTTGCAGCCGGCAGACGACGCCGCGGTCAGCCTGGACTACTGGACGCTTGACTATACCGACGTCATCGCCCAGGGACGCAGTTTCCAGGCGATCGTCGACGACGATTGCCGCGACGACGGCCGGCCCAACGACCCCCGGGTGCAACGCGATTCCTCCGGACAGCTCAGCGTGCTGACAACCGAATACGAAAACATCGGAGCTGTCCGAAGCCGGGGCCTGGATCTCAACGCCTACTACGACATGGAGTCGTCCGTGGGCGATATCCGAATCAGCGCCGACGCCACTCTCCTGACCCGTTTCGACGTGAATTCTTCCGGCGAGGGTTTTTCCGACCAGCTCGGCAACCGCAATGACACCAACGGCTTCGCGCCCACCCCGGAACTGCGCTTGAATCTCGGTTTCACCTGGCGCCGGGAACCGCATACGGCCGGCCTGACGGTCCGCTACATCGATTCGTACCGGAACGATGAAGTCGCGTCGCTGCCCGAAATCGCCGCCTGGACCACCCTGGACGTGAACTACAGCCATGCCCTGGAGAACCTGTTCGGCGGCGAGGCCACGCTCTTTTTGGGCGCCCGGAACCTGACGGACAAGGATCCGCCGCCGTTACCCACCGGGCGCGAAGGCGTTCACCGCTACAACCTGCGGCCCGGCTTCGACGGCTTCGTGCATGACATAAAGGGCCGCACGCTCTATGTTCGCTTCCGCTTCCGCCCGGGGAACTGAGCCATATTGAATTCGCCTGCACTCCTGCCTATGATGGATGGCTATGACGGAAGCCACGGGTATCGTCTCGATCGCGTGGATGGTGAAACGGCATGAGCGTTTCTGACGATACTGGCAACGACCATCTCCTGCACTTCGCGGTGCTGAACGACCTGCGGGAAATCGCTGTTGCGGCCGACAGGATCGATGAATTCTGCTCGGTGCAGGGTATACCTCCAGCCACCGCCTACGCCGTCAACCTGTCGGTTGACGAACTCCTGACCAACACGATCAGCTACGGCTACGAGGACAGCGAGGAACACCGCATCGACCTGATGATTCGGCGGGATGGCGATGTTCTCACCATCGAGATATCCGACGACGGGATCGAGTTCGCACCGGACAGTGCGAAAGATCCGGACACGGCAGCCTCCATCGAAGATCGGCCCATCGGTGGGTTGGGCATTTTCCTCACGCGCCAGATGATGGACAGCTTTGACTACAGGCGTGACGAGGGCCGTAACATCGTTACGCTGACCAAGAAAACGGGTACTGCAAGCCCAGAGAACCAATAATGAACCTGATTCCACGCGACATCGCTGTTCCCGGGCGTCGCCAACGCCATCTCGCCGGTGTTGGGGGGATTATCGCGATTCTGTCGGTTTGCCTCTTCCCGTCGGCCGCTAACGCAGCGGTCGAGAGCGAAACGCAGTTCGTACTGAGCACCTTCTCCTTCCTGATCTGGGGCGCCCTGGTCATGTGGATGTGCGCGGGCTTCACGATGCTGGAGTCCGGGTCGGTACGCACCAAGAACGCCTCCGTCATCTGCCTCAAGAACATCGGCCTGTATTCCATCGCGGGACTGACATTTTATCTGGTCGGTTACAACCTGATGTACGTCGATGTGGCCGAAGGTGGCTGGTTCGGTACGCTGCGGCTGTTCCACGGTACGACTCCGGATGAGATCGCGCTCCTGCAGGGTCAGGAGGAAGCCGTCGGCGCCGTTGTGGCCAACGGTTATTCGGCCATGTCGGACTGGTTCTTCCAGATGGTGTTCGTCGCGACGACGGCATCGATCGTCTCCGGAACCCTGGCCGAGAGAGTCAAGCTGTGGTCGTTCTTCGTATTTGTCGCCGTGCTGACGGCGATAATCTACCCGATCGTGGGATCCTGGACATGGGCCGGCGGTTGGCTGTCCGCGATGGGTTTCCAGGATTTCGCCGGTTCGACCGTCGTGCACTCCACCGGAGGGTGGGCAGCGCTGGCGGGCGCCATCGTGGTTGGCCCGAGAAAGGGCAAGTTCCGGGCGGACGGTACGGTCAAGTCCACGCCGCCTTCGAACGTACCGGCGGTAACGCTGGGCGTATTCATCCTCTGGCTCGGCTGGTTCGGCTTTAACGGCGGGTCCCAGTTGGCGCTGGGTGGCGCCATCGACGCCGTAGCCGTGAGCAATATCCTGGCCAATACGAATCTCGCCGCAGCAGCCGGCGTGTTGGCGGCGATCATCGTGTCGCGGCCGATTCTGGGGCGAGTCGATCTGCTGGCCGGACTCAACGGCGCCATTGCCGGACTGGTCGCCATTACCGCGGGCCCGGATATCGTGGCGCACTACTGGGCCATCGTGATCGGCGCCATCGGCGGCGTGATTTGCGTTAGCGGAATTGCTTTCATGGAGCGCATGCAGGTGGACGATGTCGTCGGCGCGGTTCCCGCCCACCTGTTCGCCGGCGTTTGGGGCACACTGGCCGTCTGTATCGCGGCGGGCGGCAACCCGCTGGTGCAGTTGACGGGCATTGTCGCGGTTGGAATCTTCGTGTTCGCAACCTCGATGGGAACCTGGCTTATCATCGACAAGACCATGGGCGCGCGTGTTTCAAAGGTCGTGGAGGAATTGGGACAGGATACGGCGGAACTGGGGATCGAGGCCTATCCCGAATTCGTTCTGATGCCCGAGGAAATGGACAGCTGACCGGACCGGTTCGTGATCGAGGCGTCGCTTTCCGATGGCCCGATGCCTCGTCGTCAATCTCGGTCCCGGTGGAGAGGCTATTGCAAACGGAGATACTGAACCTAAAGACGGAACGTGAAGACGACGTGTTGTCGGCCCGGGTCGGCGGACGCATCGACGGCTCCAACGCCGCCAGGTTCGAGGAAATGTTGCGAAGCGCCATCGAGGAAAGCGACCGTGCGGTGATCATGGATTTCGAACAACTGTTGTACATCAGCAGCGCGGGACTTCGAGCGGTCCTCGTCACTGCCAAGAGCCTCTGGAAACAGGGGACCACGTTCGCACTTTGCTCGCTGTCCGATCAACTCAGGGGAGCCTTTGCTTCCAGCGGATTCGATCGGGTGGTCAGGATTCACGGTTCCAGGCGCGAAGCGCTGGATTCGCTGGATGAGTGACCGTGACCACGCGATCCTATGAGAGTACTATAGAAACAGAGGAAATAAGGGGCCGATGGAGATAAGTACAGAAACCAGGAATGGCGCCCTGATCGCAAAGGCCGAGGGCCGCATCGATGGCGCCAACGCGCGGGACTTCGAGAGCGCCGTGCAAACCGCGGTGCGCGATTGCGAAGGCGCGGTCATTATCGACTGTGAGAATCTCTCCTACATCAGCAGTGCTGGACTGCGGGCGATTTTGCTGATCGCCAAGACGCTGGGAAAACGCCAGGTGAAGTTCGCGTTGTGCTCACTGTCGGAACCCATTGCAGAAATCTTTCAGATCAGCGGATTCGACCAGATCATCTCCACCCATTCCTCCCGGGACGAGGCACTCGCCGCTGTCGACGGTTGACGGCGCTCACATCGCCGAGAAAGGCCCGGCGGGGTCCCGTCGCGTTATCGCCGCCTCGTGCGCTAACCCTGCATGACGTAGTCGAACGGCAGCAGGTAGACAATCAGTATCGCGAGTCCCACGCGGTAAACGGCGAACGCCCAGAAGCCGATCCGTTCGATCACCCGCAGGAATACCGCAATGACGGAGAAGGCGGTCACTGCCGACACCGCCGTGGCAAGGCCCAACACGGCCCAGGGCACAGGCTCCGTGCCGATGGAGAATTGCCATAGTTGCCAGCCGGCCGCCATCCCCAGCGCCGGGATGGCCAGCAGGAACGAAAACCGGCTCGCAGCGGTGCGGGTGAGGCCGAGCGCCAGTCCCGCGGTCATGGTGATCCCCGATCGGGAGGTTCCCGGAATCAGCGCCAGGATCTGACAGAGGCCGATGACAAGAACAGGCGCCAGGCGCAACCGGGTTTCGCTGAACCGCTCCCGCTTGTAGCGGTCAGCCAGCCAGAGCAGCAGGCCGAAGCCGCCGGTGGCGGCCGCGATCGCGCCGGCCGAGCGCAGACTGCTTTCAATCATGTCGGAGAACAGCAGGCCTGCGACGGCGACGGGAACCGATGCGATGATGACCGACCAGCCCAGCCGGGCGTGGGGACCTCCGGCGCCTGCCATGGCGGCGAGGATCGCACGCAGATCACGGCGAAAATAGGCGATCACCGCCGTAAGCGTACCCAGGTGCACCGCAATGTCGAACGCCAGTCCCTGGTACGGCCAGCCCAGCAAGGCGGGGACGAGGATCAGGTGCCCGGAACTGGAGATCGGGAGGAATTCGACGATGCCCTGTAGCAGCGCCAGGAAGATGGCTTGCACGGTTTCCACGGCGGTATCCTGTACGCTACGGGCTCACCCATGCAACAGGGGCATCAGAGGCGGGCACGGAAGTCGCGTCCGGGCGGCGGGTCCAGTGACATGCCGCGGCTCAGTACCAGGAGCTTGAACCGCTCCCCCATTTCTCCGGGTAGCACCAGCGTCTTCAGCGCCTGGGCGGCTGCCAGGTCCGCGGCTTGCGGCCGGGAGCCAGCGTCAGGCATCGTCCCGGCTTCGACAAGGAACTGGCCCTGGGTGGTAAATCCCGCGACGGTCAGGCCCGCCTGGCGCGCGGTCCGGGCGCAGGCGCTGAAGTCGACCCAGGCGCTGATGTCCTGCAGGCCGGGGAACAGGAACGGGTTGTCGTGGGCGCGGTGGCGGTAGTGGCAAATGAGTGTGCCGTGGGGTCGCTGGGGGTGATAGTACTCGGTCTCGGTCAGCCCGTAGTCCAGGACGTACACCGCGCCGCGAGACAGCGCGGCGGCAACGCGGCGCATCCACGAGGGTAGCTGCCGCGAGACTTCGGACCGGTAACCGTCAGCCAGGCGACGTCCGAGCCGTCTCTCCAGCGACGCGATATACACGGACAGTTCCGCGTCGGCCGGGCCTTCCATCCATGCAAACTCCCTTTCCGCCCAACCCACGCCCAGCGGCCGCACTTCGCCGGCTCGCTTGACGAAGCAGGTCGCCGGAAATGCGTCAAGCACCTCGTTTGCAACGATCGCACCGTCAAAGGGCTCGCGGGGAAAATCGTCCAGCCAGCGGATCTCGATACCCGCGGCGGCGCAGCGTCGCCGCTGGCGGTCACGCAGTTCCGGACTGGGTTCCAGTATCCAGTATTGCGCCCGGATATCCAGTGCCCGCAGCGCGCGCGCAAGGTCCACCGCCAGCCTGCCGGTGCCGGCGCCCACTTCAAGCACCACCGGTTCGTCGAATGGCCGCAACACGTCGGCAATCCGGGTTGCAAGCACCCCGGCCAGCACCGGGGACAGTTCGGGAGCGGTGACGAAGTCGCCAAGGGGCCCGAACTTGGTGCTGCCGTTGTTGTAGTAACCCAGTTCGGGTTCGTAGAGCGCCCGCTCCATGAATCGCTCGAAACCGATCCAGCCGCGCGCCCGGATCTCGGTCCGGATCCGTCGGGTCAGCCGCCGGCTGATCCCGGATCCATCCGGGTCGGGCCGGGATAAATCGGTAGCCAAAATCAGTGCTCCATCCAATCGACCAATTGCGCATCAGCGCACCCATTGGCGTCCGGATGCGCGGCATCGGCTCGCCGATGACGTCAACAGACGACAACAAGGCGGGTGGGCGCTTGTGGGGATTGCGCCGTAGTGTAACCTTACGCTTTTCCTTTTCCCGGAGTACGTTTGGTGACGCCTGAAGTTGGAGAGTCGCTCGAAGGCCGCTGGGCATTGGTGACCGGTGCGGCCAGGCGGATCGGCGCCGTGATCGCCGAAGCGCTGCACGAGGCGGGCGCGGGCGTGATCGTTCACTACTTCAACAGCGCCGGGCCCGCCGACGCACTGGCGGACCGGCTCAACGGCCAGCGGGCCGGATCGGCGCTCACCGTGCAGTGCGACCTGCGCGAGACGTCAGGGCTGGATCGCATGTTATCGAAGGTCGTCGATCGCAGCGGGCGTCTCGATGTCCTGGTCAACAATGCGTCGAGCTTCTACCCGACGCCGGCCGGCTCGATCACGGCCGGACAGTGGGACGATCTCATCGGCACCAACCTGAAAGCGCCGCTGTTTCTCTCCCAGGCCGCCCTGCCGCACCTGCGCGAGACCGGCGGGACGATCATCAACATCGTCGATGTTCACTGGCAGCGGCCGCTGAAGAATCACCCCGTATACGGGGCCGCAAAGGCCGGGTTGGCCATGCTGACGCGCTCGCTGGCGAAGGATCTGGGTCCCGATATCCGGGTGAACGGGATTTCCCCCGGCGCGATCCTCTGGCCGGAGCCCGGCCTGCCCGAGAGGACCCGCGAGAGCATCATTCGACAGATTCCCCTGAAGCGGCCCGGCGAGCCGCGGGATATAGCGGCGGCGGTGCTCTTTCTGGTACGGGATGCGCCGTACGTCAACGGCCAGATCCTGGCGGTGGACGGTGGGCGAAGCGTCGGTTGGTAACACGCTACTGGTGCTGCATCGACCTTATAACGCCGTATCAGTGGCCGCAGACATCGGCTCAGCTCCCCAATGCCGAAAGGGCCTCGACCAGGGGTTGATCGGCGGGCAACAACGGTAACGCCAGGAGATCTTCGGGATCCACCCACTTCAACGCCTGCCCCTCCCGGGCGCCGGGTTCTCCCTTAAAACGATCGACCCGCCACAGTTCAAGGTGCACACGCCGGTCAGGGTAGCGATGGGTGAGTTCGGCCATGAATTCCGCGCCCAGCACAACGATGCCCAATTCTTCGCGCAGCTCGCGTTCCAGGGCGCCTCGGGGGTCTTCACCCGGGCGGCGCTTGCCACCCGGAAACTCCCAGTAGCCTTCCATATGGGTGCCCGCCCTGCGGCGGCCTACCAGCACACGGCCGGACGCGTCGGTGATCAACCCCGCCACGACTTCAACCTGCGCTTGCGGAGGCCGGGCGGCGGCCGTCCCGGTCAATTCAGTCGCCCGTGGCAGCGCTTGTACTTCTTGCCGGAGCCGCAGGGACACGGCTGATTACGCCCGACCTTCGGTTGTTCCCGGGTGAAAGGCGTCACGGGCGGGGGAGCCGGTCGCGACGCAGGACGTGCGCCGGGTCGGGACACCGGAGGCGACCCCGGAAGGGCGCCGGGTTGGGAAGACGGCTGTGGGGGCGCCGGCGGCATTCCCGCTGGCTGGCCGCCCGCCGGCATCGCCCGCGCCGCCGCTGCCGCCAGCGCGGATGCCGATGCGTGGTGAAAGCGCATTGCACTGGTGTCGGTGGGCGGCGGCCGCATCATTTCCATCTCCGGCTGTCTGCGGACCTGGACCCTGGACAGGAATGCGATGGTATCCCGGTCCATTCGCTCCAGCATGCCGCTGAACATTTCGAACGCTTCCCGCTTGTATTCCTGGGTGGGTTTGCGCTGGGCGTAGGCGCGCAGGTGGATTCCCTGGCGAAGGTAGTCAAGCGCACCGATATGCTCGCGCCAATGCATATCCAGTTGCCTGAGCATGATGCCCTTCTCGATCTCGCGCATCGGCGAGGCGCCCACCGATTCGACCTTCTCCTCGTATTCCTTCTCCACCCGCGAAACCAGTTCATCCTGCAGCCCTGCCTCGTCCAGGGCGTGGTCCCCTTCAAGCAGGGACGACACGTCGACCCGGATGCCGAAATCCCGCTCCATGGCCTGGCTCAGGCCGTCCTTGTCCCACATTTCCTCGACGCTTTCCGGCGGGATGAATTCGGCCATGGTCGCGGCGACGACATCCACGCGCATGGCCTTGATCTCCTCCTCGACGTTGTCGGCTTCCATCAGTTCGCTGCGCCGGCCATAGATGACCTTGCGCTGATCGTTGGCCACGTCATCGTATTCCAGCAGGTGTTTGCGGGCGTCGAAGTTGTGGGCCTCTACCTTGCGCTGGGCGCGCTCGATCTGCCGTGACAGCAGCTTGCTCTCGATGACCTCGCCCTGCCTCATTCCGGCTCGGGAGAGCAGCCGCTTGGTACGCTCCGGATCGCCGAAGATGCGCATCAGATCGTCTTCCATGGAGAGGTAGAAGCGGCTCGAACCGGGATCGCCCTGGCGCCCCGACCGGCCGCGCAACTGGTTGTCGATGCGCCTGGATTCATGCCGCTCGGTGCCGACGATATGCAACCCGCCTTCGTCGATGACCGCATCGTGGCGCTCCTGCCATTGCTCCCGGACCGCAGCCCCGGATTCCTCGTCGGTATCGCCCATCCCGGCCAGTTCAGCCTGCAGATTGCCGCCCAGCACGATATCCGTTCCGCGCCCGGCCATGTTGGTCGCGATGGTGACAGTCCCGGGACGGCCGGCCTGGGCAATGATCTCCGCCTCCTGCTCGTGGTACTTGGCGTTCAGAACCCGGTGGCGAATTTTCTGTTTGCGAAGCAGCCCGGACAGGAATTCCGAGGTCTCGATGGAGGTGGTGCCCACGAGGACCGGTTGACCGCGGTCATGACAATCCTGGATGTCCTCGATGATCGCGTCGAACTTGTCGCTCCTGGTCAGGTAGACCAGATCCGGGGCATCGTCCCTGATCATTTCCATGTGGGTCGGGATCACCACCACTTCCAGACCGTAAATCTGCTGGAACTCGTAGGCTTCGGTGTCGGCGGTGCCGGTCATCCCCGCCAGCTTGTCGTAGAGGCGGAAGTAATTCTGGAACGTGATCGAGGCGACGGTCTGATTTTCCTCCTTGACGCGCACGCCCTCCTTGGCCTCGATCGCCTGGTGCAGGCCGTCCGACCAGCGCCGCCCGGGCATGGTACGGCCGGTGAATTCATCGACGATCACCACCTCGCCATCCTTGACGATGTACTCCACTTCCCTGTTGAACAGCGTATGTGCGCGCAGCGCGGCGTTGATGTGGTGCATGAGCCGGATGTTGCCCGCGTCGTAAAGGCTCTCGCCCTCGTTGAGAACACCGGCCCTGGCCAGCAACGGCTCGATGCGCTCCTGACCCTCCTCCGTCAGATGCGCCTGCTTGGACTTCTCGTCGATGGTGTAGTCGCCGGGGACGATGAGCCGGCATCCGGGAGGGCTCGCTCCCGGCTCGGTTTCGATCAGGTGATGACCGTTGTCGTACGCCTGTTCCAGCGCCTCGTCGATGGACATTTCCCCCAGGTCCTCGCCGGTCACACCGGTGACGCTCACCCGCCTGACCTCGATGTTTTCGTTGGCCCTGCCGGGCGGCGGCTTGTGAGGGGTCAACCTGGGGATGAGCTTGTTGATCTTGAGATAAAGCTCTGTGCTCTCCGTGGACGGTCCCGAAATGATCAGGGGCGTTCTCGCCTCGTCGATGAGAATGCAGTCCACCTCGTCGACGATGGCGTAGTTCAGTTCCCTCTGAACTCGGTCTTCCAGGCGAATGGCGAGATTGTCGCGAAGGTAGTCGAATCCGAATTCGTTGTTGGTACCGTAGGTGATGTCCGCCTTGTAGGCATCCTGCTTCTCTTCCCGGCTCTGGCCTGCCTTGACGACGCCCACCTTCAGCCCCAGGAACTCGTAGATCGGACCCATCCAGTTTGCATCCCGCTGGGCCAGGTAGTCGTTCACCGTTACGATGTGCACACCCTTGCCGGACAGCGCGTTGAGGTAGGCGTTGAGCGTCGCCACCAGCGTCTTGCCCTCGCCGGTGCGCATCTCGGCGATCTTGCCCTGGTGAAGCGCTACCCCGCCTACCAGTTGTACGTCGAAGTGGCGCATGCCGACCGTACGCACGGCGGCCTCCCGAACCACCGCGAACGCCTCCGGCACAAGCGAGTCCAGGTCCTCGCCCTCTTGGAGCCGGGCCTTGAATTCCCCGGTCCTGGCCTTTAGCTCGTCATCGTCCAGCGCCTTGATTTCCGGCTCCAGGGCGTTCGCCCGGATGACAAATCGCTCATAGCCGCTCAGCAGACGCTTGTTGCGGCTGCCGAAGATGTTCGTGAAGAACTTGGAAGTTTGTTCCAGCAAACGACTTCCCGGTGTTGCGGCTTGATAACCCTATTCTAAGGTCACATCGAAGTTTTTGGGGCGCGAAACACCGTTTACAAGCGCATCGATACGAAAGGCTGCACGCCTTTCTTGCGGATCCGCCCAGAAAGTGGCGTTGCGCACTGCGCCGCGGGTGCTATCGTGAACTCGCGTTCCGCAGAGCGATAGTCCGTCCCCGGCAGCGGGCGGAAGGAGGCCGAACATGCCCGAACCGGCATTTGATACACTGGAAGCCGCCCGCAGGCTCGAGTCCGCGGGCATCGATTCCGAACCCGCCGAAGCCATCGTGGAGGTCATGGGCCAATCCGTCAATCAACTGGTGACCCGGGAGCACTTCGATCTGACCGTAGAGCACTTCGATCTGACCATAGAGCGCTTCGATCTGACCGTAGAGCGCTTCGACGCGGCGATCGCAACGTTGAACGCCAAGATCGACACCAGGGTGCAATCGCTGGAAGCCACCTTACGCGCGGAAATGATGCGTGCGGTCCTGATCGTGGTGGGCATATTGATTCCCGCCATCGGGTTGATGATGGCGATCGTCCAGTTCTACTCGAGCCGCGGCGGCGGAGCGTAGCGCGATGAATCCCATGCCCGCCAACTCGCTGGCGGAATTGCTGAACACCGGAAGTCTCGGCAGATTGGCCACCGAGTCCCGACGGCGGCAGGATATTGCGGAGGACGTCCGCCGGCGGCTTCCCGAAAAGGAGGCCGCACACCTGGTGGCGGCCAACACGGATGAGGAAGGCCGGCTTGTGCTGGTCATGGACGCCCCGGTGTGGGCCGCCCGGGTCCGCTACATGGCCCGGGAATTGGGGGAGGACCGCATAAGGGTCAGGGTGATTCCGCACGGCAGCGGCCCCGCATCGAGGGCCGGCTGACCTCAACCGGGCCTGAGGTTGATCCTTGGCTCCGTACGTTTGAGCAACAATCCCGTGCGCCAGTGTTCCATGAACGGCGTCAACGGCCGTATGCCCGGGACGGTCAGCCAGAGCCGCCACAGCAGCCGCTTCCTTTGCGGCTCGGGCCAGTCCTCGAAGCCGTTGCGGGTATGCAGCGCAACCATGTTGTTGAGAAACTGGATGTCGCCAGCTTCCAATTCCATCGAATAGTGGAGGTCTTCGCAGATTTCTTCCACGACCCGGATCGACTCCGACTGCCCGGGCGTCATGTCCGGCGCTTCGGGGAGATCGTGGCCCTTCCTCATGTGATCAGGCCCGAATGACGTACACAGGAAGCCTTCGAGGAAATTGAAAACCGGGCTTGTGTAGTAGGGAGACTCGTCTTCGTCCACCTCTCCCATCATGCTCCAGCAGAAGTCTCCGCAAAGCGTGCCGAGCAGGTCGGGGCGGCGCCGGATCAATTCATTGTAGACCGATATCGAACTGACAACCTTGGACTCGCCGCCATGCTTCGCGGTTCGCACGCAAAGGAGTCCCACGACATTGGCCTGATCGTTGTGGTAATCCATCGTTGCGCGGGTCTGGTAGCCGCGGTGCTTCGGATGATGCCTGTCCTTGCCGAGGTCGGTCACATGGCCAATCATGTCGCCGTCGGGATTATTGGACGCCGGCATGCCAAGGTGCAGGCCGATCGCCCAGTAGATGATCGCGGTGTCGATCAGTTCGAGCCGATGGATGGGCAGTCCACGTACCAGGGCCAGGCCCGTCCCGTCTTTCAACGCATGGGCTATTTCCCCCAGCTTGTCATGGAAACTGCCGAGATCGAAGTCGCTCCGGTCTCTTTCGAGCAGACTGTTCGCATCATCGCCATACCGGTACCTGAAGCTCGCTGCCATTTCATGCAGACCATCGATGTCCCGGTCATCGAGGCGGACAATCCAGTCGTCGTTCTCTGAGAGGTCCCCGGCGGACCAACCTGCCGGGTCAACCACGCATTCCCCCCTGACGGCAACCGGACGTAGTGCGCCGCTGCTCATTTACTACTCCTCTCCCCAGCTCTCGCAGACCGCCACCGTCGACCGGTAGGCGGCGAGGTTTGCGCCGAGACATCCCAGGGCAATCACAATGGATATAACCAGCACGATGACCATGGAATACCTGAGAAGCCCGGGATCCGCAAACAGGTTGTCCGTGAACAGCGCCACCAGGAGCGGCCCCACGCCAAAACCGATGACATTCAATATCCCGGTGTACAGTGCGGTCGCCTGCCCGCGCATCGGCCCGGGCGTCATGTCCTGGATACTGGCCGGCGCGGTTCCCAATGGAGCCGAAGCGAAAAACACGAATACCGCCAGGAAGAGAATCACGGTGGACAGGTTTTCCATCAGCGGGTAGGCGATGCCGGGAACGATCATCCCCAGGCAAGCGAACATCGTGCACAGGATCTTGCTGTCGGTCCGGTCCCTGTTTCGCTGTATCCAGTCGGCGAGCCAGCCCCACAGAAAGGTGCCAGCGGGTCCCAGGAAAAGCAGCACCAGGCCATAGATCCTCCCGGCCTGTCCTATTTCCAATCCATGGTTGCGGATCAGCAGCGTCGGGGTCCAGGCGAGATACGCGAGCATGGCGGCAAAATAAAAGCTGATGCCGGTAATGGTCAGGGTGTAGCTGAATCTGTTCCCCCTGAAGTACTGAACGACAACGGCCAGGGGCACTCCGGCGTTGCCGGACGATGACCTTCGCCCAGGCGTCCGGATCGTAAGCACCAGCGCGGCCACAACGATGCCGGGCATGCCAATTGCGACGAACACAAGTTGCCAGGTTTCCAGGCGCCCTACGAACGGCAGTGCCAGATCAACGTCGGAAAATGCGGCAAAGAGCACACCCCCGGCCAACATCGACAGGGAATTGCCGAAAGTGCCTCCGGAGCTGAATATCCCCATGGCCTTGCCGCGCTCGTTGGGCGCGAAGAAATCCGCGATGATCGAGCATGCGCCAGGCAGCAACGCCGCCTCTCCCGTCGCGACCAGCGTTCTGGCGATGAGCAGATGCCAGTATTCCGTTGCCAGTCCGCAGCCGGCTGTGGCAAGACTCCACACAAAGATTCCCACAGCGATTATCAGGCGCCGGTTGCCCGCATCGATCATCCGCGCGATCGGCAGCCCCATGACGGAATAAAAGAACGCGAACGTGAACCCATGAAGGGTACTCATCAACGTATCGCTGACCTGAAGGTCGTTCTGTATGGGTACCAACAGCAGGGACAGGAGCTGCCGGTCGACGATCGAGATCAGGTAGGCCAGAAAGAAGATCGATACGGCATACCAACGCGCATTGGCCATTTGCGCGCGCCCTCGCTGCATATACGGTGGCTTGTTCGGGTCAGCCGGCTCGTACCGGCACAGGCCGATACGATACCGGCGAGCGCCGCGGATCGCTGAACTCTATCTCTTCGCGGGCATCGCTGCGCTCCAGCAGCGCACGCACCAACCGATTGTTCAGGAGATGACCGGACTTGTAGCCGGAGAATTCGCCGATGAAGCAACTGCCTGCCAGATACAGGTCGCCCACCGCATCCAGGATCTTGTGGCGGACGAATTCGTCCTGGAACCTGAGGCCGTCCTCGTTGAGCACACGATAGTCGTCCATCACCACCGCGCTGTCCATGCTCCCGCCCAGGGTGAGATTTCGCTCCCTGAGCGATTCGATCTGGGAGAGAAAACCGAATGTACGCGCGCGGCTGATTTCTTTCAGGAACGATGCCGTGGAAAAGTCCAGGCTCGCCTGTTGCCGGCGCCGGCGCAACACCGGGTGATCGAAGTCGATCTCAAGGTTCAGCCGAAAGCCGTTGTGGGGCGCCAACCGCACCCACCTGTCGCCCTCCCTGACTTCCACCGGCTTGCGGATACGGATAAAGCGCTTCGGAGCATTCTGCTCTTCGATGCCCGCTGACTGGAGCAGGAACACGAAGGGCGCCGAGCTGCCGTCCATGATGGGAACTTCTCCGGCCGTCAGGTCGACGAATGCATTGTCCACGCCCAGTCCGGCCAGGGCGGCCATCAGGTGTTCCACCGTCGATACCCGGACGCCGCGGTTTTCCAGCGTGGTGCCCAGCGTTGTCTGGGTGACATTCAACGCGTGCGCGGGAATCGCCACCGGTTCGTCCAGATCGACGCGGCGAAACGTGATGCCCGAGTTGACCGGTGCCGGGCGCAGGTTCATGTAGACCTTGCCGCCGCCGTGCAGTCCGATGCCGGTAGTCCGTACGGACGATTTGAGAGTGCGCTGCTTCAAGCCCGGCTCCCGGACCCATGGAGGCCGGAAAAATGGAAGCTAGACACTAGCACAGCGCTTGCAGAACCGGCAAACGGACCTGGCGCCATCCGACTGACAATTGCGGATCAGTGGATCGAGCACTGATATGGATTGACCTTTCAAGTCTGTCATCAAACTTCCGAAAGTGTCTTCCTCTTTTCTTCTAATTCCCAAAATAATGGTGGGGCCTGTGGAGTTCGTGGGCGAGAGGCCCGCGAATGGGGGCAGGCGGTGGGCA
>JAJEFE010000012.1 GCA_022820625.1 Gammaproteobacteria bacterium
TCCGGCAACCAGTCCCTCATATCGGACGGCAGCAACAAACCCTGATCCGGATGATAGGGACGAAACGTCGTCGGCATCGCAATCTCCCACAAACTGCGACACAATTATCTCATTAATTTCCTACGGCGCAGCCTCCTAGCCCCGGTTAACGGTTGATCCTCTGGCGAATCAGCAACCACGCCGACCTGCGCGGCGTGGGCGGCTTGAGGAGCGGCGGCCGCTGGCACCATCGCGGCGTTCCGGTCGTGTACCTGGCCGAAAGCGCCGCCCTGGCCATGCTCGAATCGTTGATTCATTTCGAATTGGCGCCGGACGAGGTTCCGGCCGACTATCAGTTGCTGCAAGTCGATTGCCCCGACGAAATCGAAGTGGCCACATTGTCAGACTCGCCGTTGCCTACAAATTGGGCGTACGACCGGGATTTCACCCGACGCCTCGGTACCGACTGGCTTGCCTCGCTGTCCACGGCGCTGTTGAAGGTCCCGAGCGTGATCGTTCCCGACAGCTTCAATTTTCTCCTGAACCCGCGTCATGAGGATGCCGGGCGCGTGACGATCGAGTCCTCCAATCGACATCCGTTCGACGTAAGGCTGTTCAGGGATCGATAAGCGCGAACCCTGGTCGACTTGCCGAGCCCATCTATTGCCCGAAGGAACCCAATGGCCTAAAGTGACTACATTGGTTCGAGGGAAGTACTCATGCGTACCGTTCAATTGCGAGAGGCAAAGGCGAAGCTGTCCGCGCTGGTGGAAGGAGCCGCGAACGGAGAATCGTCGGTCATTACGCGGCATGGCCGGCCTCGAGCGGTCATTCTCGGAGTTGAGGAATGGAACCGCCTGCGCCATGTGCCCTCGTTCGGCCGCCTGTTGATGGTTTCGGGATTGAAAGACGGCGACATTCCACCACGTGACACAAGCCCTCCGCGCGACCTCGCGCTGTAGGGCACTCGGTGTACCTGGTCGATACCAACGTTCTCTCGGTGGGGGCGCCCGGCAGGCAGGAAAGGTCTGCGGAGTTGGTCAATTGGATGAATGCCCGTTCGGACGAGTTGTTCGTATCCACGGTGACCATCGCCGAAGTATCTGACGGAATTGCCAAGTTGAAGCGTACGGGTGCGTCCACCCGGGCCACCCGTATTGCCGATTGGTTGAACCTTGTGCTGCATCTCTACAGCGAGCGTGTGATCCCGTTCGACATTGCGGCAGCACGACAGGCCGGGTTGCTCATGGACAAGGCACGTGCGATGGGTCATTCGCCCGGATTCGCGGACCTCGCCATCGCGGCCACGGCTGCAAGCCGCGACCTGACTGTTCTTACGCGCAACTTGCGACATTTCGCACCGGTTGGCGTCCAGGCAACGAATCCCTTCGAAACGCTTCCCGCGTGAGTCCGGCGCCAGCGGAGCGGCGATGGATGGCCGGGGACGGCAGAGTGAACTACCTGCAGGTCGCCGACGCGAACAGGGCAGGCCGCATCGGCCTCCTCAGCAGTTCAACTCGCCGTGAAGTCCGTCCCCGACCAATGAAAAAACCGGCGGCCCGATCGCTCGGACCGCCGGCTGATGCAAGGGGCACTAAGGAGTCAGCGGGCTAGAACTGGAAGCCTACGCCCGCGGAGGCCCCGGTCTCGCCGCCGGCGCTCGTGACGCCGACCTTGAACGAGGCCATCTCGCCCTGGATCTGGAAGCCCACCGCGAAGGCGGACTCGCCGTCGTAGGATCCAATGCCGATGGAGACGCCGCGGCCGTTGATCGCCGGCATGCCGGCCAGGGCCATGGAGGCGGCCACGCCGGCTCGCACGACTTCCATCTGATCCTGCAATCCCATGATCGCGGTCTCGTTCGAGCCGATCCGGCCGACAAGACCATCGATCCTGCCCCCAAGATCGCTGCGGACCATGTCGTCGGCCGCCGCGAAATCTCTGCGAACCATGTCATCGGCCGTCTTGAACTCGCCACGAACGGCGTTGTCGCCCGCCACGATGTCCTCGGCGTTCTTGTCGATCCGGCTGCCCATGGTCCCGTCGGCCAACATGACGGTTCCTTCGTTCGTCGCAGCGTTGATTCCGATCTCCGCGCCAAGGTTGTCGATGTATTGCTTCTTCTGCATGAGCTTCATTTCGTGATCGTCGATCCGGCTGCCCATGGTTCCATCGGCCAACATCACGGTACCGTTGCCGTCCGCGTCGAGGCCGATCTCGGTCTCCACGTTGCCGACGCGGGTTGTATTCTGGCTTACCGCGCCATCTTCGCCCGTCAATTCGTCGACAACCATTCGGGCGTCATCCGCGGCGCTCTTGGCCACCTTGTAAGTATCCGAAACTGCATCGATCAGCGCCTGACCGGTATCGTCTTGCTCGACGATCGCCTGCAGCAACTGAGCCGAAGGCGTGGTCCCGTCACCCACCGCGTCGTTGTAGGTCGACTGAATCCGCCCTATCCTCTTCGCTATGGTGTCGAAATCGGAGATACTGCTCGCGCTCTCCTGATTATCCACAGCAGCCTGGTGGGCCTGCATCGCCGAATTCACCAGCTGCTGCAAGTGCATCGAAGGGTCGGTGATTGCGGCCCTGACGGCATCCCTGGCAGCTTTGAATTCATCAATCTCTGTATTGACTCTATCCGTGAGGCTTTGCAACTCGCCAAGACGCGTGCGATAGGCCGATGCCTTGTTTACCGCATCCTGTCGGTTTGTGATAGTCGTGTCGACGGAATTTTGGCCGTCCGGATCCGCAACCGTATTACCGCGTTCGGCCTTGGTCAGCAAGGTCTGTAATCCGGTTATCGCCTTGCCCGCTTCTGAAGCCACCTTGCTGTAGTACTCCCTTTGCGTATCGGTGAGATTCGCGCGGCCCCATTGACTGCTCAGCAGATCGTCGTAGTCTTTCTTAATTTGCGCGATGCCTCGGGTCGCCGCGTTAGCAGTGTCTCCTGGATCATCCGTCGTGCCATCAAGACGATCAAGCAATGCGCCTACAGTAGTAAATGGTTCGGTAACTGGCACTGATATGGATTGACCTTTCAAGTCTGTCATCAAACTTCCGAAAGTGTCTTCCTCTTTTCTTCTAATTCCCAAAATAATGGTGGGGCCTGTGGAGTTCGTGGGCGAGAGGCCCGCGAATGGGGGCAGGCGGTGGGCAACGCCTTGGCGTTGTCCACGGGCTGTCCCCATGGCCCGCAGGGCGCG
>JAJEFE010000082.1 GCA_022820625.1 Gammaproteobacteria bacterium
CTGCCGCGACGGCTTCACCGTGCAGTACCACCGCCTCTCCAGACTCTTCGATGAACTGGGTTATGCGCACGGCGACGGCCGCTATCCGAAGGTCATGAAAAAACTCGCCCGGACCGACGTCATCATTTTGGACGACTGGGGCCTGGTCAAGCTCACCGCGCCCCAGCGCCGTGAACTGCTGGAGATCCTCGAGGATCGGCACGAGCGCCGCTCCACGCTGGTGACCAGTCAGTTGCCCGTGGAGCACTGGCACAAAATGATCGGGGAACCCACCCACGCCGATGCCATCCTCGACCGGCTCGTGCACAATGCCTATCGAATCGCGCTGGAGGGCGAATCCATGCGTAAAATGAAAGCCAAAGGAGGTGGATCACTCACAGCTCAGCACTAAAGTCCGGCCCCGCGTCGCCTCGCGCCCAGCCATCGTTCGACGACCATCGGCGAAGCGGTAACTTTGCCGCGGATCGGGTGGTACTTTTGAAAGGGAACGGCTGGTAACTTTGAGTGGGATCGACTGGTACCTTTCACGGGATTACGCACGACGGGTTGTTACGTTCCGATCGGTTTTTTCAGGTGACGAGAACTGGCTGCGACCATGCAGTCACGTGCCGAACGCAAGCAACCATCGGGTCTCCGGGCGGAGAAAGGGTCCGTCGGTGGCCGGCCAGGAAGACGGTGCGGGCGGGGAAGGGGGTACGTCCGGTTCCGAAATGCCCGCTCATCTTCCGTCCAAATTGCCCGTATTGCCGGGTTCAGCCGATTAAACCGGAATGTTCCACTCCAGAGTAGCGTTCAAGTAAGCGCCGATTCAGCGGAAATCGCTTCGCTGTGTGTCAATTCCCATCCGTGGAACACCAGCACCAGGCCGATGAAGCGAGTGCGGGGATATTGCCGCTTCAGGCGCTTGTCGACGAGATAGCGTTGTAGCTGCGCCGCCGCTTCGCCCCGAAGCGCCTGCGCCCGTTCGGCATGGCCGGCCACGGTCCGTTTCATGTACTTCAGTTCGATCACGTAGCCAAAGCGTGCCTGAGGATACTTGGCCAGGTTGGGCTCCAGGACCAGGCCGGCGTACCCCCCGCTCAACTCGACCTCCGAACGGGACACAAACCGCTCGTTCAGCGTCAGATACGCCAGCAGAAACGCCTGCAGCACTTTCTCCCCGGCAATGTAGTCCCGGATGCGGGTGTGCTCGGCAATGCGTTCGGAAATCATCCCGATCACCGGCTCCCAGGCGCCCTCGCTCCCCATGCGCCGCAGTCGGCGCCCCAACCGGAATACATCCACCGAGAAGACGCCCACATCCCGGTAAGCGTCGCGCAAATGTCCGTACAACAGGTTGCGCACCGTCTGGTTGGGAATGCCCAGAACCGTTTCGCCATCCTCCACCTCGCGGATGCTCAACAACCCGAAATAGTGCAGCAGGGAGAGAAAGTTCTCCCGCTCGTTCAGTCTCTCCAGCGGAAAACTGGGTTGGATTTCGGCTTCCACCCGCTCCTCGCCGACCACGCGCCGCAACAGGTCGAAGTTGCCGTTCAATTGCTTGCCCACCACCAGCAGGTGCCTCAGCTTGGTGTAGTCGATGCGCGCGTTTACATCGATCAGATTCTCCGGCACGGCACCGAGCTGCACCGACTGCTTCAGGTAGTACAGCACCATGTCCGTGTTGTACAACGTCGCATCGGCCGTCGTGGCAAATCGGTAGCCGTCGTACCACTCGCCCATGGTGTCCAGCGCCTCGTCCACGCCCTGTGCGAACGCCCCGAGGTCCCGGTAACGCTGTACCACGTCCCGCACCTCCGCCTCGGAAAAGCCGAGCAGCTCGTTAAAGCGGGGATCCAGACTGATGTTGTCGCCGATGTTGA
The DNA here is from genome assembly GCA_022820625.1 of Gammaproteobacteria bacterium. Classification (GTDB taxonomy): domain Bacteria; phylum Pseudomonadota; class Gammaproteobacteria; order Steroidobacterales; family Rariloculaceae; genus UBA6522. Next base: position 1,863 of record JAJEFE010000082.1, read on the forward strand.
AGCCGCTGGTGACATCGTCCAGCGTGATCGGCGAGACTCCGGTGATGAACAGCCGCCGCAAGGCGCCCTGCTCGGTTCCCGCCTTGAGCGTGGCGAAGAAATTGCGGTAGAACCCCCCGCCGTGCGTAAACGTTCGGTACGCTTCCTCGCCCTGTTCGGAAAGGATGGTGTTGGCGAAGTTGTCGTACTCGTCTATCAGGCCGTACAGGCGGATCCCATGGCGCCGGGCAAATGCGAACAGTTCGGTCAGCTTCCCGTTGACCGACGGCGCCGACAGAATGCCCTCGCGGTCGGCTTCCCGAAACAGGTCCGGGTGGCACACGAGAGCGTCCCGGAGCACCGTGTGGCAATAGGACTCGAATTCCCCCTCCAGCGTGTCGAGAGCGATCTTGAAGGCGGAGAAGTTGAATCGCAGCACCATGTAGCTGTTGCGTTCCCCGGTCGGATCGGAACCGATGTCGGTGCCGCCGAACAGTCGCTCGAATTCCCCGGCGAAGCGCCGGTCGTAGTAATGCTCCAGCAGGGAGATCCAGCAGGACTTCCCGAAGCGGCGCGGACGGATGAACACGGCAAAGTCCACTTCCTCGAGCGGGCGCAGGAAGCGGGTCTTGTCCACGTACAGGTAGCCCTCCCGGCGGATACGGCGGAAATCGGCCAATCCGTAGGGGATGCGAGGGTAGTCGGCCATGCGGGCAAGCATAACAAAGCGGCGTGTCGGGCGAACCGCCCGGTTCCGAAATGCGCGCTGACTTTCAGGCCGAATCGATGCTAACGAGACGCGCAGCATGGAAAATGGGCGGCCGGGGACGGCAGAGCGAACGACGCCATCTCGCCCTGGATCTGGAAGCCCACCGCAAAAGCGGACTCACCGTCAAACGATCCAACGCCGATGGAGACGCCGCGACCGTTGATCGCCGGCATTCCGGCCAGGGCCATGGAGGCAGCCACACCGGCTCGCACGACATCCAGATCGTCGCTCAGCTCGCCGATCATGTTGCGGTTGTCGCTGATTGCGCTGGCGTTGGAACCGATCGAGTTCATGTTCGCAGCAATGGCATCCGCGTTGGATGAAATGTTGCCCGCGCGATTCGCCGGTCGAGCCCGGCGAAATCCTGCACAAGACACTGACCGCCTCCCCGCCCTGGGAGGCCTGAGCGCCGAGAAAACGTTTCAATTGCGCCGCCGGTAATGCGGTACCTGGGCGCGCAGGGCGTCGGCCCAATGGTGGTCGGTCGAGTAGACCCGGCGAACCTTCCCGCGAACCGTTCGGAACTGTAGGGCCGGAAGGACGTTCTCGACGGAATTGTCGTAGATGTACGCGCGGTCCACTTGCGCGATGATTCTTCGCAGGTTGCGCAGGGACTTGTTGAACCGGCTGATGATCTTCGCGACCGGCACGTCGTGTCCGCCTCCAAGCACCCGGTCGGCGATGCGGGCGGCGTTGATGGTCGGGGCGTCCGTGCCGACGTAGAACAGGCGAGTGAAGTAGCCCCCGGCTATGGACCGTCGAACGAAGTCGACCTTTTCGTCGGTCGAGAATACGGTCTCGAACGCGAGGGACCGCCCGGCATCAAGGCAGTCCTCGCGGATGCGCTCCGCGTGCCGGGCGGCCTTCAGCACTGCCTCCGGGCAGTTCCAGTCCCCGTAGCGATCCTGAGCGATCTCGTCCGGGTTGACGTAGACGCAGCCCTCGATCCACTCGTGATTGAGGATCTCCCGTGTGAGGGTGGTTTTTCCGGCGCCGTTCGGGCCGGCTACAACGATGAGTACGGGTTGAGCGTCAGCGGTCGGTGTCATGCACGTCGTCGGACGCGGGCCGGGGAACGCCGTCGCGGCCGTAAATCGCGCGGTCCATCTGGCGGCGGAATGCGGCGTGCGCCGCCTTCTTTCTCGCGATTACGCTTTCCTGCACGGCGAGCATCAGCGCGTGCAGTTCCTCGTCCGTGGGCTCCACAGACGGGTCGGTCAGATCAACCTTTGGGACCGCGCTCATAGGTCAAGTATAGCCGCTACTCATTGCGCGATGGCTTCTCCGCGTGTTCCAGCAATGACACAGCCTGTTCGCGTGTCACGGTGGGAAAGTCGTCGAGAAAATCGTCGAGCCGGTCACCCGCTTCAAGGTGCTCCATAAGAATGCGCACGGGCACCCGGGTTCCGGCAAACACCGGGGTGCCGCCAAGAATTTCCGGATTTCTTTCAATGAGCGTGTCGGTCATGGCGCTCTCCCTTCCTGTTCGACCCGCTCTCCACTGCGGTACATGCAGCGTTCGCAGCTCGAATCGGCTCGTCGCAATTCCTTGAGTATGCCACACGGCGTCATGACGGAGCCTGCGGGCTCTCAGGGAGCTCGGCTTCAACGCAGTTTTCCGCCGGAGAGACTGAACGAGCCTATGGCTGAGCGCCAGTGGGTGGCCGGGGACGGCAGAGCGAACGACCGCCGGGACGCCGACACGAACAGGGCAGGCCGCATCGGCCCCTTCAGCCATTCAACTCGCCGTGAAAACCGTCCCCGACCAGTGTGACAGCAAAACCGGCGGCCCGAATCGCTTCGGACCGCCGGCTTGCTTTCAGATGACTGACGCTAAGGGCTTCTTAGAACTGGAAGCCCACACCAGCCGAGGCACCCGTCGCGCCGCTGGCGCTGGTCACGCCAACCTTGAACGACGCCATCTCGCCCTGGATCTGGAAGCCCACCGCAAAGGCGGACTCACCGTCAAACGATCCAATGCCGATGGAGACGCCGCGGCCGTTGATCGCCGGCATACCGGCCAGGGCCATGGAGGCGGCCACACCGGCTCGCACGACATCCAGATCGTCGCTCAGCTCGCCGATCATGTTGCGGTTGTCGCTGATTGCGCTGGCGTTCGAACCGATCGAGTTCATGTTGGCCGCAATGGCATCCGCGTTGGACCCGATGGCCGCCGTGTTGTCCGCGATGGCCGTCTGGTTCATCGCGATGGCATCCCAGTTCGAATCCACTCGACCCTCGACCCTCACGATCTCGTCCGCGTTGGTCATGATCATGCCCCTGTTTTCGGCGATGCCCGCCGTATTGGCCATGATCATGCCGCGGTTCTCACCGATCATCGTGGTGTTCGACGCGATGTCTTCCTCGTTCTGAGTCACGCGTCCATCAAGAGCAGTGATGTTATCGGCGTTTTCCGAAATGGCCGCAGTGTTCATCGCAACCTGACCGCCTTCACCAGTCAGTTCTTCGACCACCTCGCGGGCTTGGTCCGCAGCACCCTTGGCCACGTTGTACGTGTCCGAAATCGCCGTGATCAACGCTTGACCGTCGTCGTCAACAACGTCGCCATCAGCGTTCGTTCGCGATTTCACCAGTTCATTCAGCAAAACGTTAGCAGGGTTGTCCGCCTCCCCAGCCAACGCGGAATGGGCCGTTTGCTGCATTCGAGCCCTATCCAGCGCCTCATTGGCTGCTTCCAACGCGGATTCGGGAGGACTTCCATCATACCGATCAAGCAAGTCCTGTTTCTCGAATTCGCGCAATCGAACCAGTTGGGAAAGATAGCTGTCTGCACCTTCAAGACGCTCCTTAACGAGATTCCTCGCCGCTTCAAGGTTGCCCGCCGCGCCCCTGATCCGACTCTCGGTCGCCCTGAGTTCGCCAAGCGCCGTCTCGTAACCGTCCAAGAGCGACACTGCGCTCACTGCAGCTGTACCAGAGTCTCCGTCGTGATCCACGCTTGGATTCACAGCTCTGGCAACCCGCGTCAGACGATTAAGCTCACCTTGAACGTGATCGCGACCGGCTTTGAGCTTGGCTAGCCTTTGCTGAAGCGGTGCAACATCAATGGTATTAGGATTGGCGTCATCCAGGGTTTCCTGCGCACTATCGACTGCATCTTGCCATGCGCCTAGATGAGCCACTATTTCACTTAGCGTATTAATGTCGCTAGTTGATGCCACAGAATCGTCAACCTCATTATTTCGTTGCGCACCAGTAAAGCCTTGGGCGAATTGTAGGTTGCCATCCGTGTCGAAAGCGGTGCTGCGGTCGTCTGCCGGGGTCGCGTCGACGGCGGAGACGATAGCCGCTTCGTCGGCAGCTACGGTAAGGGAGCCAATTGCCTGAAACCCCTTAATCATGTCTCTGCCGTAGGGGTTGTAGGCATTGTCGGCGCTTTCGTCAACCGTTGTTGCTGGATCATCCGGTTGAAGTGCAGCTGATGCGATATCAATCGCACCATAACCAGCCAGTGCATCGGTATATACGGGGTCGTCACCAGTGAAAAGCGAATTCCAATCACTAATTGCTTTACTGGTTGCCTTCCAGGCGGCTTCTTCCGAATACACCGCATCGTACACCGCGCCACCGTACGCCTCTTGCTTGGCGAGTGCGTCGTTGAAATCGTCGATAGCGCGCTGAGTGGGATTGTCGCCCGACGCGGCTCCTCGAAGCCCTTCCACATTGTTATAGATGCGACGCGCCTCTGCAAACCCTCTGGCAATGTCGTTGGAGGAGTCACCCGCGGCACAGGGGTTGGTAATTCTTGCTAACAGGGCTGCTCGAACATCAACTGCGTTGGCTCCGGTACCAAGCATACGTGCCGAGTCAATCACAGCTGGAGTTTGTTCAAACACCCTATCCAAGACGCTTGCGGTCCTCCCCATTCCCTTCGTTACAGATCCCGGCGCGGTCGTCATACAATTAGTGATATCGCCATACAGTCTCGGTGCCGGAATCTGATCAGCAAATGCAGGTCCCGCCGCCAGCGCACCCAATCCAAGCGCACCAAGCGCCATAAGAAATAAACGTTTCAGAACCATTGTCGTTCCCCTATTCATCGCCAGTGCCGTTAGGCGCCTCACGGTTGGAGGCGATGGAATCGATGTAGTCGGAGGGAGCGCGTAATGGCTTGTGGTACTTGAGAAATGGTTTCTCTACGACAGGAATGGGATCGACACGCAAACGTGATTCTTGCGTCCGAGACTGAACAACCCGGACGACCGGTTGTTACGTTGCGATCAGTTCATTTAGTTGACGAAAACTGGCTAGGGCCATGCAATCACATGTCGAAGGCAAGAAACCATCGAATATCCGGGCGGAGAATGGTCCGCCGGGTGCGGGCCGGGAAGCGAATCCGCGTCGCCGACGACGCGGCCGCGGCAAGATTGGCCAAGCGAGTACCCGAATCAGCTACTCTTATAGTCCGCAGCCCTGGTAACCCCGCTCAAGACACATGCGCGCAATCTCCTGCGCCAGCGAAACATCCGAATCGGAGAGTTGCCCGGCAGCCGCATCTCTCAGCGTTACCCCATCCGCGTGGCCGTTGGCCGCGGCAAGATCGGCCCACACATGGGCCAGCACCAGGTCCCGGTCCACGCCGTTGCCGTCGAAGTACAAGTGCGCCAGGTTGTACTGGGCCAGGCTGTGGCCCTGTTCGGCGGCCAGACGGTACCAGACCGCGGCCTCGGCATGATCCTGGGCAAAGCCCTGACCGGCGGCATGCATGACGCCCAGATTGAACTGGGCCCTGGCGAAACCCTGCCCGGCCGCGCGGCGCAGCCATTGGACGGCTTCGATGTAGTCCCGGGGCAAGCCCTGCCCGCGGACATACATCATGGCGAGGTTGGCTTGGGCGCCTGCATGTCCCTGCTCGGCAGCACGACGATACCAGTCGGCCGCCTCGCCGTGATCCCGGGTGACACCCTGTCCCAGTGAGTAAATGGTTGCGAGCTTGAATTGCGCCTGGACGTACCCCTGCTCAGCGGCGGCACGGTACCACGATGCGGCCGTCGCCTCGTTAGCGTCGACGCCCTCACCGTTCTCATACATCGATCCAAGGTAATACTGGCCCAGCGCGGACCCCTGATCCGCCGCCCGGCGGTACCAGATCATCGCATCGCCTAAGTGCTGGGCGACCCCCTGGCCGGTGGCGTACAACATGCCGAGACTGATTTGTGCTTCAACGTGGTCCTGTTCGGCCGCGCGCCGGTACCAGACCGCTGCCTCAGCCGGATCCCAATCGACTCCGGCACCTCGTTCATGCATTGAACCGAGGTTGAACTGCGCCGGCGCGTATCCGGACTGCGCGGCCCGCCCGTACCATCTGGACGCCTCGGCGAAGTCCTCCTCGGCACCCTGCCCGCGCTCCACCATTTGCGCGAGATAATACTGGGCCTCGGCGTGTTCCTGCTCGGCCGCCCGGTACAACCAGTTCACGGCGGACACATTGTCCTGCACGGTCCCCAGTCCGTTGGCGTACATCACGGCAATGAACAATTGCGCGATGGAACTTCCCCCTTCCGCGAACGGCATCAGGTCGCCCAGGGCGCCGGTGAAATCACCCCCCTGGAACTTCGCGACACCCTCGTCAATGGTCTGGGCGTCTGTCGTGGAGCCGGCGGACAGCAGAAATATCGCGACTGTCGCCCCCAATAATCGTCTCATGGTGGTTCGCTCCATGGTGACATTCGTTTCATCTTGGCACACAAGGAATCTGGCGGCCCGAATCTTCCGGAACGGAGGCATCCAATTACGGCTCAAGGGGATAATCGTCAAGGTACTGGATCAGCCCGGCTGCATTCTCGCGCACTTCGGCTAGGCGTTGAGGATCTGCGGCGTTGAGGTCGCCCTCGAGGTTGCTCGCGATCACCATGAGATTCTGGCGGTGAACTGCATGTTCCTCGACCGACAACCTGTAGTCGTCGTCGGCCAATGCGGTCAGGTAATCGTGGTTGAGCTTCAATAGGTGGTTTGAAGATTCCACGAGCCGATTGGCGTCACCAATTGTCCGGGCGGCTATGGCCCGCATCCTGTGTAGTTCCTCGTCGGTCACAAATATCATGACCTGCTCGATTAACGCCAGCGCCTCGGCCGCGAGGTGCTCCCGGTCTTCGACCGCGTTCACTCGCCAGGCGGCGCGCAGCCGCACCGCGTCGACATACCACCGGTCGGTCACGATGCTCTGGGCCAGCACGTCGTCCAACGCCGCGAGTGAGACCCAGTCCGCGTCGGTCTGATAGGCCATACCCTCGATCACGGCAAGTGGCGCGGCGGTGAGTTGCGCCGCGACCTCCAGGATTTCCTCATCCAGCGCCTCGCCGCGCTGCATCTCGTCCAGGTGGTCGCTTACAAGGCTCCAGCGTGCCTGGATATTGAGCGGGTTGGCTCGAAGTGCGTTAGTCAGGGCCTCGCGTGCCCGGTCAGGTTCTTCGGTCGCTCTGAACAATGATCCGTAGATTTCGAACTGTGTGGAAAAATCCGCTATCAGCGCCGCCATATCCGTCGCGCGCGGTGTCTGCCCCGTGCTCACGAGCCATCGCGCGAGATAGCTGTAGGAGATTCGGCCACCCAACTGAGTGTGGACCCAGCTTCCGGCCCGTACGAGCGGATCGTACGGCTTGAACAACTCCGCCAACTGCTCAATCGTCAGTCCATCTCCCTGGGGGCGGCTTCGCGTCGCCATGAGGTTGTTGTCGTCGGTGCTGATCTCGGCGCGGCGCGCAAAGGACAGGATGCCCTGTTCGTCCAGGGCCAGAGACGCCAGCAGCACCTCGACTCCGATCATGCCGAGCTGGCTGAAGTGCGGGACGTCGTCGACGATCGGTCGTCCGGTCTGCGCAAGCTCCAGTTCGACGTCGAGCGGCGCGTCCGAGGCCATGAACATGAGCACGCGGTTGGAAGGACGGTAGAGCCGAACGTACTCGTACTCCGCGACCAGCGTCGCGGCCAGGGTCCGCAACAGGGATTCGTCCGCGAATTCGGCGTTCATCCACTGGAGAAACACGCCGCCCTCGCTAAGCTTGTTCCTGACGTCGCCCACGAACTCGCGTGTGAACAGGTGCGAGGCACCGGCAGTCCATGGATGCGAAGGCTGGGAGACGATTATGTCGTAGGTCTTGCGGGTCAACCTGAGTGCGTTGCGCGCGTCGTTGATCACGATGTTGAATCGCGGGTCCGCGAGCGGATCGGACTTGCGCATGCCCGCAATGAGCCGGTTGGCCTCGATGACCTTCGGTTCCAGTTCGACCACGTCGACATCTTGCACGGAAGCGGGTACGCCCTCGAGCGCGACCCCTCCGCCAAATCCGACAACAAGCATGTTCTGGGCGTCCGGGCGGGCCGCCACGGGCAGCGCGGTCAGCCATTGCGCGGTATTGAGACCAGGCGGCGAACCACTGATCGCTACGGATGCCTCTGGAAGTCCATTCGTACGCACGTAGTAGTAGGTGTCGGACGCGAACAGCATGACGGTGGAGGAGCGCCCGACGGCGTAAAAGAGTTCGCGCGGTGGCTCCGGAAAGCCCGCATCGAACGCGGAGCTTGTCACCACGGCTTGCGGCCGTGCCGGGTTGTAGATCGCAAGCACAGCAACGATGCCGGCGCAGGCGATGCCCATTGGGATGGGTCTGGGCTTCGCCACGCACGCGGCCGCCCAGAGCGCCAGGAAGAAGTTGACGCCAACCGCGAAGCGGATCGATCCCTCGAAGCCGAGACCCGGAATCAGCACGAATCCTGCTAGCACCGAGCCGATGATGGCGCCCACCGTGTTCCAGGCGTAGATACGCGCGGTGCTGGACGTGGCCTCGCTCTCGTCCCGTGCCAGCACGCGGACCGACAGTGGCAATGTAGCGCCGATGAAGATCGTTGCCGGTAGCATCACGGCCACGGCGAACGCCGCCAGCGCATAAGTGGTCCGCGCGTCCGGAATTAGCGGTCCCATCCAGGCATAGACTCCGATCGAGAGCACGCCGACCGCGAGCTGCGTAAACGCAAATGCGACTGCGGCCCTCTCACGACGCTCGGCGATCTTGCCCGCGAACGCGCCGCCAACCGCAATGCCAGTCAGAAACGCTGCGAGCATCGTGGCGAACGCGTAAATGCTGCCGCCAACTACGTGGGTGAGCATCCGCGCCCAAAGCACCTCGTAGAGAAATGCGGTAGCACCGGAAACCAGCATGAGCGGAAGCATCCACGCCGGCTGGGCTTGAAAGACTGTCGTCAACCTGTCCTTCAGCGATGCGGAACCCTGAAACAGCGGTCGTATGCAGGACGCCACGAAACTCGGCGGTCCTGTCGCGGTCGCAGCCGACTCTGCAAGAGCACTGTCGCGGCGGTCGCGCGCAAGCGCCGCCGCAATGACGAAGACCAGCGCGTTGATGGCGACGCCGACCCACACAGTGCGGTTGAGTCCAAGCGCGGGCAGAAGAATGAATGCCGCGACCAGCGTACCGCCCACCGCGCCAGCAGTATTGATGGCGTAGAGTAGCGCCACTCTCGGCCCCACTTCCCGATCGGTTCGCACCGCATAGCGGATCAGAAGCGGCAGGGTCGCCCCCATGAAGCCGGTGGGGATGGCGAGCACCACGAACGCCACGAGCAGGTAGAAGACTGGCTGGCCGAAAGTGGCCGCGTCCGGGGGCGCCGGCTGACCGCCGAGCATGGCCGTGTAGAGTGCTCTGGCTGCAAACAGCAGCAGCGGCACGGCCAGCGCCGACAGGGCGATGCCGGCCTCGAGAAGGCCGTACGCCAGCACCGGTCGGGTGACGCGTCCGGCGTATCTTCCCGCGACGGCCGAACCCAGGGCCAGACCGCCCATGTACGCAGCCAATACCGTAGCCACGGCAAGTTCGCTCGTGCCGAAAACCAGGGAGAACTGCCTGAGCCAGGCGGTCTGGTACAGGAGCGCGGCGAAGCCCGAAAGGAAAAAGCAGGCGATGACCCCGAAATACACGAGCCAGGACGCCTGCTCCGGTGGGTGCGGGGTCGGCTGTACCGGGGAAGGCACCGAAGGCTGCGCGGGCGCCGCCGCGTTCGCTCTGCGGCGCTTCGCGGTCTTGTGTCGCTTTCGCTTCCTACGCGGCGCCAATGTCACGGCTCCTCGATATAAAAAAACCGGCGGCCCATCTCTGGACCGCCGGCTTTGCTTCTTAGGGGTGTGAAGCTAGGGACCTAGAACTGGAAGCCCACACCAGCCGAGGCACCCGTCGCGCCGCTGGCGCTGGTCACGCCAACCTTGAACGACGCCATCTCGCCCTGGATCTGGAAGCCCACCGCGAAGGCGGACTCACCGTCAAACGATCCAACACCGATGGAGATGCCGCGGCCGTTGATGGCCGGCATACCGGCAAGGGCCATGGAGGCGGCCACACCGGCTCTCACGACATCCAGGTCCTCGATCAGCTCACCGATCATGTTGCGGTTGTCGCTGATCGCGCTGGAGTTCTGACCGATCGAGTTCATGTTGGCGGCAATGGCATCCGCGTTCGAAGAGATACCGGCCGCATTGGTCTCGATCATGCCGCGGTTCTCCATGATGTGACCCGCGTTGGTCACGATGTCGGCCGCGTTGGTCTCGATCATGCCACGGTTCTCCATGATGTGACCCGCGTTGGTCATTATGCCCTCGGCATTCGCAGCGATGTTCTCGGAGTTCGTCATGATCATCGTGGAGTGCGACGCGATGTCGTCCTCGTTCTGAGTCACGCGTCCGTCCAGCTCGCCGATGGACTCAGCGTTTTCCATGCTGCGTTGCGTGTTCATATCAATCGCGCCGCCTTCGCCCGTCAAGCCCTCAATCGCCTCATCGACAGCGTCCTGCGCCTCTGCGGCAGCACCCGCGGCCTTGTCGTAGGTCGCACCGATCGCATCCACGAGGGCCTGGCCATCGTCGCCGTCGTTCTTGAGCAGCTCCTGGACCAGCGCCAACGTCGGATCATCCTCGTTTGCGAACTGTGCTTGCACTGCGTCGTTGTCCTTGTTCGCATTATCAAGGTTCTTCTGAGCCGTAGCGGCAGCGTCGGTCAGGGCCTTCGAAGCCGTGCCGCCGTCCTCGGAAGCTTTCGCCACATTTCGGTCAGCGGTGACCTTCTCAGCCTGACGCCTGGCAACCAACTGACTGTAGAACGACGTCGGGTTGCTGAACTGCGCCGCAACATTTGCGGTCGCCGCTTCGCGTGCCGCAGCTTTTGACCGAAGATCCTGTTCGGCCGTAAACCGCTTGTTGTTCGCCGTGTTGTAGATGGCGTTGCGCGCCGCAATGGTGGTCATGGACTCATCCACATCGGTCGTCGCGGCATCGTCGGTCAAATCCGCCGAAGTCTGCACGGTGTCATCGGACAGCATGGCCGTGTAGACCTCATTGTAGTAATTCGCCTCCACATTGGCTCGGCGAGCGGCTTCATCGTATGCGAGCTGCAACGGCGATGTTCCTCCCGTCGCTTCCCGGGTATCGTCAGCGAGCTTCTGCAATGCATCCGCGGCCACCCGGTAGTCGTCGCGTCGCTGTCGAATTTGGTCTACACCGTTGTCAGTGCTGTCCACGACGGGCCTCAGATCGTCCGGATCGTCGGCGGTGTCGGTGTTCAGCTCCATCGGCACGAGCAGCCTGCCCGCCGCATCGAAGTTGCTGTCCGCGGTCGTGGTCACTCCCATGTCGTCGACCGTCCCGACCGTGGACATGCCCACGACAGCGTTGGCGTACGTAGCAAGCGCCGCGAGATCGGGATCGCCGGCCATTCCGGCGGTAACGGTAACGACGGTCAGCAAGCTGTCGTTGATTAGCGAAACGTAGTTGCCGTAGTCCAGGTTATCCAGGACCGTCTTCGCCATGGCGGTCGCCGTGACCTGCATGTTGTAGTCCTCGATGGACTTGGTCACCGCGGCCTTCGCCATCCACTCCGCAACACCGGCCATGTAGATTGAGCCCCCCGCGGCGTCGTCAAAGATGGCCTTGGCCTTGTTGTGCGCTTCCTGGGCATCGTCTACGGCTTCCTGCAGCGGTTCGAGGGCCGATCCGCTCAATCCACTTTCGATCCCATCGGTCAACGCCTTCTGAGCAGCTCTCAGAGCGCCGGCGGTGCCGGTGCTCGACGTGTCGTCGGGCGCGCCGTAGACGGCCGCGAACTTCGGCAGCAACTCACTGTAACCCTGAGCCACGGCGATGGTATCGGCGCTTGCGCCAATAGTGGTTTGCGTGGTCGGGTCGGTGGGATCAGTAAAAACGTCCATCGCACCAAACGGAAGCACGCCACCGCAGTTGTTGCCTTCCGGCGGAATGACGTAGACGAGGTTCTCGTATATGCCGTCGGGGTCAGTCGTGGCGGCTTTTTCGTTGATGGTGGCTGTACCCATGCCGATCGCGTCATCCAGCGGACTCGTCTTCCCTCCTTGTGGAATCCGGGTCGGAGTCCTACTCATAAGTGACGGCAGGTTGGCGGTACACGTGACCTGATCATCAAAGATGTTCGGTGCCGGGATGTTGCCTTCCCCGGGAGTTTGAGCGAACGCCGACCCTGCAGCCAGAGCGCCCAATCCCAGCGCGCCCAGCGCCGTAGCAAAAAAACGTTTCAGAACCATGAGCGTTCCCCTTTTCATCGCTTAGGAACCACGTACTTTCGCCAACCGCCGACGGCAGTACGCAGAACTACGCGTGACTTCTATAACGTATTGTTTTACTTATATTTTTTATTGAACTTCACGCGACGGTTGAGGTAGAGTCGGCGACACCCGCACGCTGGGAAACGCCCGAATTTGATGCTGAATGCTTACGGTTTGCTTACATTTCGTCAGTTGCCGAAGCCGTATTCGACGTTGAATGGCGTTGATCTCGGTGCGGGGCGAGTGAAGGTGCGTATTACGGCTGAAAGTTGCCACCGATTACGGCTGAAAGTTGCCACCCATTTCGGGCGAAAGTTGCCACCGATTACGGCACAAAGTTGCCACCCTGAGGAGCGCCGACGCGGATGACGGCCTGAGTAGTCTGCC
>JAJEFE010000169.1 GCA_022820625.1 Gammaproteobacteria bacterium
CAGGCGCGGACCCCGGCCAGCGCGTCGGCGGCCGTTCGGCGGCGCTTGGCGCGGCCGAAGCCGGGGATGCGCGGGCGCTCCGGCTGCTCGGCGAGATCGGGGCGGACATTCACGCCGCGCGGGAGGATTCGGGCGCGACCACGCTCGAGCTGGCCGTGGCCGGCGGCCATGACGGCGCCGCGGCCTTCCTGATCGCCGCCGGCGCGCCGCTGGACCGGCGCAACACCTTCGGCGCGACCGCGCTGATGGTCGCGGCGGAAAAGAACCGCGCCGGCATCGCCAGGGAGCTCATCCGCGCCGGCGCGGACCCGGGCATTCCCGACGGCACGGGCATGACGCCTCTTCACAAGGCCGCGAGCCTGGGCCGCCGGAGCCTAGCCAGGGCGCTGCTCCGCGCCGGCGCGGATCCGGAGGCCAGGGACAACCGCGGCCGCACGCCGCTGGTCGCCGCCCACCGGGCCGGCCACCCGCGCTTGGTGGAGGACCTGCGCGCCGCGGGCGCGACGGACCTGGTGAGTTCGGGACGCCGGCCCTGAGAGCCAGCAGTTGTGACGCCGGCATAATGCACGATCGGTGTTCTTGCGGGTTCTCTGCGCCGGGACGTGGACCGGCCGCGCAATAGACCGGTCAACAAACGGCAGCCTAAAGCAATGCTGATTTGGTGGTGCAATGAGCAATGCGTGCGGAAGCTTGGGAATCGGAGGTAAGTGTTCTGGGGCCGGGGGATGAAATGAGTTCTATCGCAAGTTGTGCAAGGAATTCGTGGAATTTTCGCAGGTATCGGCGTTGCGTCCCCCCCCCCCCCCCCCGGGGAACGAACGCTTACAACCGGAGCGCATTGGCAGGAGCAATTGATTGTGAGCATTGTCCAGCATGCACCACATTCCAGATTATCCGCGGGGCGCCGCACACGTACCCGAACACGCACCTCTGGCGCGTCCGGCATCGACAGGACCGGCACCAGCTTCCCGTGTTTACACAGTGTTGATTCGGTCAAGAATACTGCTTGACAGAACTTGTAAGCCGACGAGAAAAAGGCCGTAATAACAATGCGTTACAGCATATGATTCGATTTTTACGACGAACTTGTATCCAAACTCTACTGCTTCGCCATCGATTGAGGTGCCCACGATGAGAACAATCCAACAGATGTTGGGGGTCCTGGTCATCGCCCTGACAGGTACCGGACTCGCGTTTGCCCAGGGCGCCAATGCCCCGGGTCCCGGATTGCCGGAATCCGACGACATACCATCCAGCCTGATGACGTTCTTCGTGACCAGCGAACCTGTCGGCGACGGGGGCAATCTCGGCGGCCTGGAAGGCGCCGACGCCCACTGCCAGGCGCTGGCCGCGGCCGTGGACCAGGGACACAAGACCTGGCGCGCCTATCTCAGCACTCAGGAACGTCCTGGCCAGCCCGCCGTGAACGCCCGCGACCGCATCGGCGACGGCCCCTGGTACCACTCCAAGGCCAGGATTCTCGACTACCTGAACCGGCGGCTGAATCGCCCGCTCATCAAGTCGCAAATCCACGGCGACACGCTGCTGGAGGCGCAGCGGGGCAGCAACATGTCCAAGCAGTTCGCGCTCACCGAACACGGCGAACTGGTCAACGGCATCGGCGATCCGCTGCCCACGCTCCATGCCATTCTGACCGGCTCCCGAACCGACGGCCGCGCCTTCCCTCCAGGCGAAGACCGGACGTGCAACAACTGGACCAGCAACGGCGAGGGCGCAGCCCAGTTCGGCCATTCCGACCGGATCGGCGGCGGCAATCAGTCGTGGAACTCCGCCGGAACGACAACGGGCTGCAGCCAGGACGACCTGGTCAGCTCGGGCGGCGCGGGCCTGTTCTACTGCTTCGCGATCGACTAGTCGCGAAAGTCTCCAGCAGTCAATCCCGCAACCCGAATACGAAAAGGCCGTTACCGGCGGCGACGGCCACGTACTGCGTGCCGTCTACTGCGTAACTGATCGGCCCGTTGGCGATATCGCCACCGAGATTGGTTCGCCACAGCAGATCCCCCGTCACCGCGTCCAGGGCGTGGAAGTAGCCCTCGCGTCCTCCGGTGAAGAGAACATCGGTTGCCGTCGTCAGGATCCCGCTGGTGGTCACGTCGGTCATTTCGAACTTCCAGCGATGCTCACCGGTAACGGGATCGATGGCGATCACGGCACCCGTACCGACCGCCTCGGTCCAGTTGTTGATGCGGCTGCCACGCAGGCTCGGTATGTTGGGTCCCCCCGGTATGGGGGTGCCCGGAATGCCGCCCAGGAACCTCAGCCCCTCCTGGTACTCCTGCTCCTCCGGCCAGAAAACCGAGCCGTAATTCTCCCACACCGAAACGTAGAAGAGCCCGGTGCGAGGACTGTAGGACGGCGAGTACCAGTTGGTAGCCCCCTGCACGCCGGGATAGGTCGTCTCCCCCGGCGGTTGCGGTGTCTCGATGGGCCGGCCGCTCTCGCTCAGGCCGCTGGCCCAGTTGACTTCGGTGAACGGTTCGCCGCGGACGAATTCTCCGTTCGTCCTGTCCAGCACGTAGAAGAAGCCATTGCGGTTGGCCCAGAGCATCTGCCTCCCGCTGCTGAACGTCTCAAGGCCGATATCGGCCAGGACCGGGATCTGAACGGCGTCATAATCGTAATCGTCGTTCGGGGTGAACTGGAAATACCACTGGAGTTCGCCGGTGTCCGGATCCAGGGCCACCACGGCATCCGAATACAGGTTGTCGCCGGGTCGTTGCGCCGGATTCCAGTCCGGCCCGGGATTGCCGATGCCCCAGTAGGTCTGGTCGAGGTCCGGATCGTACGATCCCGTGAGCCAGACCGACGCCCCGCCGTGCTGCCAGGCGTCGGTGTCGCCCTCCCAGGTTTCGTGGCCCGGTTCGCCGGGTCCCGGAATCGTGTAGAACTTCCAGGCCTCCTCGCCCGTCTCGGCGTCATAGGCCGAGATGAAGCCCCGGATTCCGAATTCCCCGCCGGCGACTCCGATGATCACCTTGTCCTTCACGACCAGCGGGGCCAGTGTCATGGCGTAGCCGGCGCTGGGATCGGCGACCGCATTGCGCCAGACGGGCTGCCCGTTGACGGCGTCGATGGCGATCAACTGGGCATCCAGTGTTGCCATGAACAGCGTGTCGCCCAGCATCGCCAGCCCGCGATTGACCCGGCCGCAGCAGGGGCGGGACAGGTTGGAAGGATTGTGCCGGTAGTCCCAGAACACGCGCCCGCGCACCGCATCCAGGGCGACGGCCGTGTTCGGAGCCTCGGTGAGGTACATGATCCCGTCCACGACCAGCGGCGTGCTCTCGAACTTTTCCAGCGACTGGGCCTGAAAGACCCATTTCAGCTCCAGTTCGCCCACATTCGCGGGCGTGATCTGATCCAGAAGGCTGTACCGGGTGCTCGCGTAGGTACCGGAGTAGGTCAACCAGTTGTGAGGCTCCTCGCCGGCGTTCAGCAGCCGTTCGAAGCTCACCTGCGCTTGCAGGCCGAGGGGCGCCAACAGCAGCAATAGCGTGATCCGAGACATCAGTTCATCCCCTTCAACGATCGCAGGTAGGCCAGCAAGTCGGCCACCTCCTCTTCTGAGAAAACGCCGGCGTAGGACGGCAGATCCCACGCCGCGAGAATCGTGTACTCGCGCAAGTCCGCCTTGTCCAGGGACAGCAGCCGCTCGTCTTGGGCGATGAGTTGCACGGAGTAGGTGTCCTCGTTGAGGCGCCGACCGTTGATCACCGTACCGTCCGCCGTGACCACGCGAACGGCGCGGTTCATGGGCAGGGTCGAGCCGTGCGGGTCCTCCAGGGCACGGCTCAGGACGGCCGCGCTGCGGACCGCGCCGATATCGCTCAGGTCCGGAGCGAACCGCGGACCCTGTCCGGCGACGCGGTGACAACTTCCGCAGTCGCCCCTGCCCTGGAACAACGCCTGACCGCTGGTTGCATCCCCCAATGCCACTCCGCCGATTTCGGTGTCCATGTTGCGGAGGTAGGCGACCAGCGCAACCAGTTCGGCATTCTCGTACGCGCCCGCCACCATAGCCGTGCCCGGAATCCCGTCGAGCAGAACACCCCTGAGATCACGGTCCGAGGCAGCGTGGCGGAACACGCCGCTGCGCAGGTTGACGCCCGGAAACAGGTCGCCGGATTCACCATGGCACACCACGCAATAGGTAGCGTACAGGGTTGAACCGTAGGCAATGTCGGCCTGTTCGTACTGCCCGACATGGGCCTGCGCCATGAGTTGACCGCCGGCAAAGAAACTCGCCAGCACACCGAACAGCAGTCTTGTCACTGTCGTATCCCCATTTGAAAAATCGGTCAGTAGATCGCGGCCGGCGCCACCGTCGAGCCCGTCGCCCCGCGAATCTTCAGCGGCTGCATGACGAACGCGAACTCGTACACCTGCCGTGCCGCCAGTTCATCCAGCTTCATTCTCTCCAGCAGGTGGATCCCGTTGACCACCAGCATGATCTGGTGGACCGGCAGCGAGATGCCGGAATCCGGATTCGGCTGGATCTCCACGGGTTGATTGTCGGCGCCCACGAGCATCGGGTCCTGGGTCACCAGCCATTCAGCGGCGGCTATGCCGATACCCGGCGCCCGGCCGAGGAAACGTGGAACGTCGGTTTCCCAGAGTTGCCCCCATCCGGTATGGATGATCACAGCGTCGCCGGGCTCGAGCGACAGGTCTGCGTCGGCCAGCGCCTGCTGCAGGTCGTCCATCGTGATCTCGTAATCATCGGGAAGAATGTCGACGCCCTTGAGCCGGGCAATATCCAGCAGCACGCCCCGGGTCATGAGCATGCCCACGTTTTCGATCCCGAGGTTCGTGAATCCCGACCGTGTCAGCGACTCGCTGACGCGAAAGCAGTTGTAGAGCGTGTCGCCGATGGTCTGGTGGCTGAAGCCGTCGAACTGCGTACCCACCTGGCCCAACTCGGTGACGACGATTTCCTCGTTGGACCCCCGCCGGTTGCTCTGGGGATTCATCCCCGTCGGCTTGAGATAGAGGTCGAAATGGCGGTTACCCAGAGGGATGGACTCATGCAGCTCATGCCCAAGTTCAACCACTTCGCCACGGTTGATCAGGCGCGCCGCCCGCAGCACGGTGGACGGTCCCATGTGGTTCGCCGAGCCCCGCTCGTCGCCCTCCCCCCACCTGGATGGGCAGCGGTCCTCTTCGGCGGGTGGCAGCCAGGATTGAGCATTGGCTGCGGGCAATGCCAGGCAGAGTATGGCCAGGACGGGAACGCTTCCTTGTTTCATTGCTCTCCTTCTTCGTTGATTCGTATCGGAGACTCTCGGTATCGAGCTTACCCGAAATTGCGTGCAACGTAGCGGCGTTAGCCTGCGACAAGGTATGCGGCATGTCCATCACGCTCTTTTCGCGCCTGCCGGTTGCGGTATGCTTGCCGGCACCATGAGTGCTTCCATGATGACTGCCGGTGGATCAGCCACCGTGATGCTGCCCATGAACCGGCGCCCGGTGGGCATTGGTGTAATCGCCGGTATCGTGCTTGCCGTCTATCTCGCCCAGAGTTTCGGGTGGCGCCAGGGAGCGCTGTTCGTTGTCGGGTTCGGTGCCGGCATTGTCCTGTACCACGCGGCATTCGGCTTTACTTCGGCCTGGCGCCGTGCCATCCGGTCCGGCCGTTCGGCGGGATTGCGGGCGCAACTGCTGATGCTGGCTGTCACGGCGCTGGCGTTCCTGCCGTTGATTGCGGATGGCCAACTCTGGGGCATGGAACTGCGCGGCAATGTTCGGCCGCTGAGCCTGTCGGTCGCTGCGGGCGCGTTCCTGTTCGGCATCGGCATGCAACTGGGCGGCGGCTGCGCGTCGGGAACGCTGTTCACGGTTGGCGGCGGCAGTGTCCGCATGGTGGCCACGCTGGCTGCCTTCATTGCCGGTTCCGCGCTGGGCGCCTTTCACCGGCCGGCCTGGGAAGCCGCGGCGCCGAGCGCGGGTCCGGTCTCGCTTGAGGGACTCCTGGGCATGCCGGGGGCGCTGGCAGCGACGCTGGCCTTGCTCGCGGCGGCCTGGATCATCACCAACAGAATCGAGCGCCGGCGCCACGGAGACATTGCACCTGTGAGCGCCGCACCAACGCGGGCCGAGTGGCTGCGCGGACCCTGGCCGCTGATCGCCGGCGCGCTGGGACTGGCAGCGGTGAACGTCGCCACGCTGGCGCTGGCGGGAAGGCCGTGGGGCATCACATCCGGATTCGCCCTCTGGGGCTCGAAGGCATTGGCCGCGCTGGGTGTGGACGTCGCCTCCTGGCCGTACTGGCAGGGATCGGCCGCGCTGGAGGCAAGCGTCTTCAGCGACATCACCTCGGTCATGAACATGGGAATCCTGCTCGGGGCGCTGACGGCAGCGGGGCTGGCCGGGCGATTCTCCCCTGTCTGGCGGATTCCGGCCCGATCGCTGGCCGCCGCGGTACTCGGCGGACTGTTGCTGGGCTACGGCGCCCGCATCGCCTACGGGTGCAATATCGGGGCGTTCTTCAGCGGCGTCGCCTCGACCAGTCTGCATGGCTGGTTGTGGCTGGTGGCGGCCTTCGCGGGGAGTGTGCTGGGTATCCGCATGCGGCCCTGGTTCGGGCTTGCAAAATAGCAATGCGACTTCGCGTTTTTTTCAATTCAGGCGGCGATTGCGCCTGCTAGAATCGACACCATGACCATTTGACAGGGTGAAACAAGTGAAAATGGACCATGCGCGCGTTTTCTCATCCCCCCTTCACGTGCTTGTTCCCTTGTTAGTCCTTTCGTTACCGGCATCAGGACACCATTCATTTTCGGTGCAGTACGACGACACCAGGCCGATCACCATCCAGGGGTGGCTGACCAAGGTCGAGTGGACCAATCCGCACGTGTACTTCTATCTGGATGTGGAGGGCAAGGAGAACGATGTCGAGAACTGGGCCTTCGAGATGGTGGCGCCCATCGTGCTCGAGCGCCGCGGCTGGACGCGCAACACGCTTCAGATCGGCGAAGAAATCGAAGTCGATGGTTATCTTGCGAGGGACGGCAGCCGCCTGGCGAGTGCTGAAACGCTGCTCATCGTTCGTACCGGAGAACGGCACTCCGGCACCACCACTCAGCTACTTTCGGAATAGTGTCGTCCGGAGCAGGCTCATCCGAAGGAACCAGCAGCGCGGTTGCCGATGAAATTCCTAGCACGAACCGCCCTGCCCTGCCTGGCTGCGCTGGTCGTCCCCGGGGCAGCTTTGGCTCAGGCCAGTCCGGATAATCCGGGCGAATCGGCGCGACCGGTACCGCGACTGCCCGACGGCACCGTGAACCTGGGCCCTGCGCCGGGAGAGACAGGCCACTGGGATACGGGACGCGGCGGCGCTCTCATGGAAAACAACGTGGAACTGAACGGCTTCTTTCTCGTCGACCCGTCGGATGTGGACCGGGTGGCGCCGTTCAAGCCATGGGCGCGGGAACTGTTCCTGGCACGGCAGGCCAACCTCGGACTCCACGACCCGCATCCACGATGCTCGGGGAATGGTGGACCACGCACCTTCGATACGCCCTACGGCATCGATTTCGTCCAGGATGCCAACCGGCAGCGCATCCTGATACTGGTCGGCTGGTCGCGGCGCTGGCGCGAAATCCACATGGACGGCCGTCCGCACCCGGACCTGGAGACCTTTACGCCCACCTTCTTCGGGCATTCCGTCGGTCATTGGCAGGGCGACACGCTGGTCATCGACTCGGTGGGATTCAACGAAAGGTTCTGGTTCACCCGAAAGCCCATGGGCATGGTGCATACCGAATCGCTGCACCTGGTGGAACGCATCTCCCGGCCCGATTACCGCACGCTGCGCTACGAGGTTACCGTGGACGATCCGGCGGCCTATACGCGTCCCTGGACAGCGAGTTGGGAATTGCCCTGGACGGAGTTTGAAATCGTCGAATACCTGTGCAACGAGAACAACCTGGACCCGGTGCACTTTGTCGGTCCGCAATAGATTGGTGTGCGCCGGTCGCACGATCAGCGACAGTACTACAACAAATGGCTTACACGCGATTGTTACTTGTGCTTCGATCTATCATATGTCGAATCTTCCCGAATAAACATACCTAAGTTAATGAATTTAAGAAATAATTCTTCATACGACAACAGGCGGTCACCATGATCAGACTCATCATTGCAAGCTCAGCCGTAGTCATCCTCGCGTTCGCGCACCAGGGCCTCTCCCAGCAACCGCTCATGGAGCCGGAGATGGCGCTTTACAACTTCAGCGAGATGGAACCCCGCGGCAGGGAAGGTTTCAGTGCCCATTTCGTTTCCGCCGCGACCATTCGGATGCTTCGGGCCGAAGTCAGCGCCGGGACGTCCACCACTCACCACAACCACCCGGACGAGGAAATGGTCTACGTGGTAGAGGGTCGAATCCGTGTATTCAGCGGAGGCAACGAGGTGGAGCTGGGAGCGGGCGAACTCGTGGTGTTTCCGGCCTATGTCGACCACCACTATGAAGCGATCGTGGACTCGATGACGATCGAGGTATTTGGTCCGGGACGTACCTTCGGTGCCCCAGCGGGCATGGGCATGGGCGGCTAGGGATACGCCAGAATGAAATTGTCGCGGTTCGGCATGACGACCGCGGGCAGCGCCTCCGCGTCCATCGCCTCGTCCTCGGCGATGATTCCGTTCAGGTACAGCAGGTAGGCCGTCAACGCGTAGATCTCGTCATCGCTGAGCGTGCGGGGCGTCAGGTACGGCATGGAGCGGCGAATGTAGTCGAAGATCGTCGTCGCGTAGGGCCAGAAGCTGCCGATGGTCTTCACCGGGGCCGGGTTCGTCAGGGAGCCGTGGCCGCCCACCAGCACGTCGTTCAACTGGCCGTTGCCTTCCGGTCCGTGGCAGGTCAGGCACTGGATTGCATAGACCGCCTCCCCCTCCAATGCCGTCCCGGCGCCGGCCGGCAGTCCGGCGCCGTCGGGCCCGATGTCGATGTCCCAGGCGGCGACCTCCTCCGGATCTGCGGGGACACCGAGATTCGGGCTTTCCTGGGCAAATGCCCCGCTGCACAGACCCGCGCACAGGATGATCGGCAGGCTACGAATCATCGGCGCCCATCGGAGAATCGACGAGCCAACAGCGGCCACTGGCGAACCAGGAGTCAACGCCGGCCGCCGGCTGACCCGGCATCAACGCCCGCCACCGGCCCGCTACACATGAATGTTGACCACCTGTCCATCGGCGCCCACCCGCCAGGCCTGTATCCCGTTGTAGTGGTAGGCGAAATTCACGCCTTTTGCTGCGATGATCGCGTCCCGGGCCGGCTGCACGGCGCCGGTCTCGTCCACGGCCCGGCTCATGATCACGGCCGGCGCGCCGTTCCAGCGCCAGGCCATTCGGAAACGGGTAACCGCCTTGTCCAGTACCGGCTCGGTCAGCGCCGCTTCCGCCCAGCTCGTGCCTCCATCCGCGGAAACCTCGACCCTCGCGACCCGTCCCAATCCCGACCACGCCATGCCGGAGATCTGGTAGAGCCCGGGACCCGCCAGTTCCAGCCCCGGCGACGGCGACGTGATCACCGACTTGACATCCATGGGGAAGGTGAACATCAGCGATCGCCCGTCCGGCAGCAGGTCCGTGTACTTGGAGGTCTCCTCCCTCGTCATCATGGGCGCAGCGGTGACCTTGATGCGGCGCAGCCACTTCACGCTCATGTTGCCTTCGTAGCCCGGAAGGAACAGCCGCACCGGATAGCCGTTTTCCGGCCGCAGGCGCTCACCGTTCTGGTAGATCGCCAGCAGCGCATCGTCCATGGCCTTGGCCAGGGGCACGCTCCGGGTCATCGCGGCGGCATCGGCGCCCTCGGCGAGAATCCAGTGGGCAGAGGGATCAAGCCCCGCCTCATCGAGCAGGATGGACAATGGCACGCCGGTCCACTCGCTGCAGGAGACAAGACCGTGCAACTCGCCGCAGGTGCCGCTGACCGGCTCCGGTGCGAGCCCGGTCAACCGGCTGTTGCCGGAACACTCGATGAACTGGATGCGCGAGACCATCGGGTAACGGGACAGCGCATCCATGTCGAAGAACAGCGCCTGGTCCACCAGACCGTGGATCAGCAGGCGATGCGCATCGGGATCGATGTCCGGGACGCCGCTGTGGTGGCGCTCGAAGTGCAACCCGCTGGGCGTGATCATGCCCTCGAGCGCTTCCAGCGGCGTCCGGGATCCGCCGCTGCCATCGGTGCCGGGAGCCGAAGTGGTCAGCCGCTGGATGTGTTCCTCGTAACGCGCTCGGCGGCCGTGGCCCGTCATGGGTGCGCCGGGGATCCTCATCCATGGCGGCAACTCCTGTGCTCGCGCCGCCGTCAGCAGCCCGAGGGAACCGGCGCCGAGAGCCGCGGCGCCCCTGGTCAGAAACAGGCGCCGATGCAGCAGGCCGTTACCCGCGACCTGTTCAAGGTTGCGCGGTTTCCGCCCTGACGCCGATTTCCTGTTGGCCATGAATGCCCCCTGCATTCGCCCTGCTCAAGCCCGGCGAGCCAAGCCAGCCAGCGGCGAAGCCGGTCGGGACACGACCTGGCCGACCCGCCGTCTCGGCATGGCGTCCCCCAATGCGGCAGGACCTTTGCCGCGCGCCAGCTAGAACTGGTAGGTGAGCTGCGCCCCCACCTCCCTCGGAAGCCTGGGCCTGATCCGGAAATTCCGCCGTCCGGGCCCTGTCGGGGCGATCGCGTTGTCGTTGGAAAAATCGATTCTTCGCGGCGTGGCATCGTCCGTAAGGTTGCTGCCATACAGGCGAATGGTCAGATCCCCGTTACGAAACGCCAGCGACCCGTTGAAGGTAGTCGTCGCGGGCAACGCCATGATGTTGGATGCATCCACGAACCAGTCGCCCTCATAGCGCATGTCGAGCCGGGCCATCCACGTCCAGTCGCTGGTACCGATGGGGTCTGATCGAAACGTGGGCGACAGGACCAGCGTCTGCTCCGGCTGCTCGATCAGCCGATTGCCGCCCACCTCGACGCACGCCGTCGCGGCGCCGGTTGCGGCCGTATGCGTCGGCGGCAACCCGAGGTTCTGCACCGAGAGAGGATCGCAGAACTGACTGTATTCCAGGCTGGAGAGAGTCGCCGCGCCGCGCACGGTCCAGTTGTCCGTGGCCGCCCAGGTCGCCTCCAATTCGACACCGGACAAGTCCCCTGTGCCGGTGTTGATAAAGGTCCGCGCCATCACGAACGGGCCGTTGAAGACCGTGCCATCGGAGAACGAGCCGTCATTCCAATCCCCATCCCAACTCAGGGTGAAGGGATTGATCATCTTGTCCCATTCCATGACGTAGACCGCGGCCGCCAATTGAAGGCGGTTTTCCAGCGCGTTCGCCTTGAGGCCGACCTCGAAATTGGTCAACGACTCCTCCTCGAACGTTAGGAACGTATTCTCGTCGAACGCCACGG
This sequence comes from Gammaproteobacteria bacterium, assembly GCA_022820625.1. Taxonomy (GTDB): domain Bacteria; phylum Pseudomonadota; class Gammaproteobacteria; order Steroidobacterales; family Rariloculaceae; genus UBA6522. The sequence goes on from JAJEFE010000169.1 coordinate 11,432, forward strand.
CCCCTGCCCTGGCGGCAGCGGCGAGCGAGTCGATGCGCAACTGCTCCACAAAGGGCAGGTTGACCCCGGCCGGATTGGTGCCGCTGGAAACCTGGGCGTAGACCGAAACGTCCTCGTTGAGGTTGTGGTTCAGGCCGATACGCGGCTGGAAGCTGTCGGTCGTCAGGTTGAAGCTGGCCCCGGTGATGTTGTCGATGTTGGTCACGTCATCCCGCTGGAAGCGCCCCTCGAAGGACACCGTCGTCTGATCGGTGATGTCGTAGGTGACGTTTGCGTATACGCCCGTATTCGTCGACGTATCCGACAACACCAGGTTGGGAACGAACGGATTGCCCCGGTTGACTTCGTCTTCCAGCTCCAGAACCACGCCGGCGTACACCGACCATACATTCGTCAGGGACGAATAGTCGTACACAGAGGCGCCCACAAGCCAACGCAGCCGATCCTCGCCCGGCGACAGCCACCGCGCCTCGACGTAGTTCTCCTCGATGATATTGGGATTGGCCATGGAGCTGACACCCGCTACCATGAACATCCCCATGGGGAAGGAGACAACGGGATCGGCCCCGGACGTATCGGAGTCGTACCAGCGCCGAAGTTCATCCTCGGAATAGAACGCCAGGAGTTCCACGGTGCTGCCGCTCTCCATGTTGAAGTTGAGCTGGCTCTGAATGCGATTTCGCTCGACGCGCGACGACGGATCCAGCACGCTGTAGATCTGCGCGGCATAGTACTCCGGCGTACCCTCCTCGAAGATCAGCTCGGGCCTGTGGTTCCTGGGATAACCGCCCGCGGGAACAGCCACCTCGCAGTTGTAGGTGCCCTCGAAGTAGCGATTTCCCATTCCAAGCGTGATGTTCGAACAGGCGTCGCGTTCCGCCCGTGTGGGGAACCACTCGATGGGCGGCGTGTCGTCGATGTTCGAATGTATGAATCGCACGTAGCCGTCGAAGGCATCGTTGGGAGCAAATGTCAGCTTGCCGGTGACGTAGGTCGTCTGCTGTCCGCCCAACTCGTAACCGTCGCTGGAAACCCACTCGTCCGCACCGCGGAATTCGTCGAAGTTCGCGTCCAGCGTGTACCCGAAGGTGTCGTTGATGGGGCCGCCGATCTCGAACTGGAGTTCGTTCCGGCCCAGGCTGCTCGTCGCGAGCCGCATGTCGCCGCTGAATTCGTCGCCCGGCGTACGCGAGACGTAGTTGATGGCGCCGGCAAAGGTGGCTCGCCCGAAGGCGGAACTCTGCGGTCCGCGCATGACCTCGACCCGGTCGACGCCGACGAACTGCAATCCGCCCTGCTGCCCCAGCAGCGGCATGCCGTCGAGGAAGGAAGTCACCTTCTGGCGTACCGGATTCTGCGCCGCGGTCTGTACGCCGCGTACCGACGGACGGCTGCCCTGGCGATCCTGGGCCTGCTCCCAGTTGATGCCCGGCGTCATTTCGAACAGGTCGTACGCGTCGCGGATGCCCGACTCGACCAGCAGGTCCGAGTTGATGACCGAAATCGACACGGGAACCTCCTGCAGGCTCTCCTCGCGCTTTCGGGCCGTGACGACGATTTCCTCCAGCAGGTCCTGGGCAATCACGGGTGGCGCGGCCAGCGCGGCACCCACCAGGGAGGCCAACAAATATCCGCGTGTACGATTTCTGGATTGTTTGTTCACGACTTCTCCGTTGTCACAACTTTCGTTGCACAGTCTAGTGTTGCAAGGGCACGCGCACTCGGGCATCGCTCAAGACTGACCGGATCGCCCTGGAAATTGCATGACCCTTGCACGCTCCCCAAGTGAGGCGCGCATAGTGTACGACGCACGCCACCGGGATTGAAGCAGAAATTCACCGGTTGAGACAAAATTGTTGTACATTCGCCATGCGCCGCCGGACCCGAGAGGAACGAGACATATGCCAGTGCTGTTCAACTTCGATGACGTGGATGCCATTCCCGTGACGCAGGGCGTGACCCGACGCGCGCTGATCACACCCGAGCGCGTGGGAAGCGACTGCATCGCGCTGGACCGCTGGGCCATGAATGCGGGCTCAAGGCTGGAGGTGAAGGTCAGGGAGACCGATTTGGCGTGGTTTCAGTTGCTGGAAGGGTCTGCCGTTTTCGACGGCAGCGAGGGCCGTCATCGACTGGATACCTCGAATGTGGTCTTTCTTCCGCCTGGCTTCTGCGGCTCTCTGGCCAGCGAGTCGGGAGCGGCGGTTCTGTATGGGCGCGTGCCCGACGCGAAGCGCTACGACTCCGCATTCGAGGCGTCGCGACCCGGGTTCCGGTGTGTCGACTGGCGGGCCGAACCCATGCTCGACTCCGAGCACGACGCGCGCAAACGCATTTACCTGGTCACGCCCACGCTGTTCGGCACGCGGGCCGTCAAGGGCGAAATGATCATCTATCCGCCCGGTACGCAGGCCTCCAACCACCACCATGAGGGCGCGGAGCATTTCCAGTACATCATCAGCGGCAGGGGCACGGCGCTTCTGAGCGAGGAACCCCACCCGATTCGCGCGGGGGATACGCTGTACAACTACGAGTTCGAACGGCACAACTTCGTCAACGACGGCGACGAGGACCTGGTCTTTGTCGAGTACTTCGTTCCCGCGGAGTGCCGCACCGTGTGGGTCAACCCGGAGCTGGTCTGCGCGTGGCTGCCCACCGGCAAGAACATCGATGGCGGCACACCTTCAAGGGAGATCGTTGCGCACAGTTCTGCCGAGACAGTCAACCCCACCGGCGTATAGCCGCCCGCGGCAGGCGCCCAGGCCTTATACTTGGGTCCGCCTCCGAATTACCCTGCCAGGGCGATTCACCAGAAAACCGGGAGCAAGATTTTCATATGAGCGACATTTACGCCAGCAACGCGCGCATGATGGGATTCTCGCTGCCCGCTCTGGGGCTGAACTCCCTGTTGGTATCGGTCTTCGTATTCCTGCCGGCACTTTACGCCGAACAGCAGGGACTCGGCGCCGCCACGGTCGGGCTGGTCTTCCTGCTCGCCAAGGTGGTGGACATGATCGTGGCGCCGACCTGCGGCGTGTTGATGGACAGCTACACCACGCGCTGGGGACGGCGGCGGCCGTGGCTTGCCGCGTCGGTACCCATTCTGGTGCTGGCCGTGCTGCTGGTCTACAACCCGCCCGAGACGGCTTCGGTACTTTACCTGTTCTTCTCGCTCTCACTGCTCTACGTCGGCTTCAACGCCTGGTCGATCAGCCACACGTCGTGGGCGCTGGAGTTGTCCCGCGACTACGACCGCCGCTCCCGGATCACCGGGCTGTTGCAGGTCATGGTCATGATCGGGGGCATCCTGATGAGCCTGGTGCCCGCCGTGCTGGAGCAATTCGGGGAATCGACCTACCAGGAGCTGGTCTGGTCGGTCGGGGTGTTCCTGATCATCCTGCTGCCGGTCACCGCGGTCATCAGCCTGTTCAGCCTGCCGGAACGCGAAACGCCCAACCGCCCCCACCTGGGCCTGAAGCGCGGCGCGGCCATCGTGTTCAAGAACATGGCGCTTCTGCGCCTGCTCATCGTCAATGCGCTGCTGACCTTCTCCACGTACTTCGTTCAGGGGCTGTTCGTATTCTTCGTCTCCTACTCGCTCGGCCTGGAAGACCGGATCGGCTTCATTCTGGCGTTCCTGATCGTCGGGGGCCTTCTCGGCCTGCCCGTGTGGCTGCACCTCGCCCAGGCATGGAACAAGCACCGTGCCATGCAGGTCGCGTTCACGACAGGCGCGCTGGCGCCGCTGGTGCTGCTGGCGCTGCCACCCGGCATGCTGTTCTGGACCGTGGCGGCATTCCTGGTGGTCGGCTTGAATACATCGGCCAACGAGTTCCTGCCCCGCACCATGATGGCCGATGTCTGCGACCAGGATCACGTAGAGAGCGGCTCCGAGCGCATGGGACTCTACTATTCGCTGCTGCAGCTATCGAGCAAACTGGCCTCCGGCACCGGCATCTTCATCGGGTTCTCGTTCCTCGCCGCGTTCGGATTCGATCCCGAGCTAGGAATGAACAACACCGAGGAAGCATTGCAGCGGCTCCGTTACCTGATCGTGGCGCTGCCGGTCCTGGCCTACTCCATCGTCGTCGCGCTCCTGTGGGGCTACCCTATCAGCCGGGAAAAACAGCAGGAGATGCGGGAGATCATCGAGGAACGGGAGGCGCTGGCGAGCGAGGCGAAGTAGCCGGGGCGCCAGGGGCCCCATGCAATAGCCTGCCGCAGCCGCCTCAGCCCGCTTTCGCTGCCGAGGCCGCCAGCTTTTGCCGTCGCAGCGCCGCACACGTGACTTGATCCGAACGCAACGGAACCGGCGGCCATGGAGCAACCAGACAGCCTTTGGAACTATTCCGTCCGCACCTATGGAAAGCCGGGCGTCGCCGACGCCTGCCTGGCATTGCAGGAACGGTACGGGCTGGATGTCAACGTACTGCTCTATTGTTGCTGGTTCGGGTGCACCCGCGGTGTGGTTGACGAACCCCTGTGGAACCGTGTCCTAGCCTTTTCCGAACCCTGGGCCGACAACGTGGTGCGCCCGCTGCGCGCCGTGCGAACCTGGATGAAACACACCGGCTGCGCTCAGCCCACTGTATCGAATGAAGAGTGCGGTGCGCTGCGGGAACAAATAAAGCGAACCGAACTCAAGGCCGAGCAACTTCAGGAGAATACACTGGAGGAGCTGGCCGGGAACTCGCCCCTCAAACTGTTAGATTCAGCTTCACAAATAACATGTAGTATTCTGAATTTAATCAATTACTTGAAACGATGCCGAGTCGAACCTGACTCTGCGTCCCGCGCCGATCTGGCGTGCATCGTCGCGGGCGCCATCAGCGGTGCAACTTTGGACGCGGTTACCGAGTCCATAAACACGACGTTCCGGTAGAACCGAAACCCCGACAGGATTCTGCGATGCAACACAAGGCCGTTCGGATCGGGCTGAAAATACTCGGTCACGTCATCGTGATCGCGCTGCTTTATCTCGTGTTCTCGTTCTCGCTGTTCCTCGGACTGCAGGTCCGGCCGCTATACGGGAATATCGGTCTCTTGATCACAGCATTGCTGGTGGCCGCCTACGTGTATTTCGGCTTCATACGAAAGCGCTGAATTCCTCGATTCGCCGGCGATCGGAGCCCGATACTGCCATCTGGTAGTATTGATCCCGGAGAATCTCAGACGCGGGCAGAACTGACAAAATTCTCGATGACAATCATCCCCGATCCGACACGATGCGGCGTTTCCTGATTTTCGGTATTGCGTTAACGCTTTTCGCGGCGAGTGGACACGCTCAGCTTGCAGGGTCGTTGACGAGCGTCGGCTCCGACACCATGAGAGAACTGATGGCCCTTTGGGTGGACGAATTCACCCAGGCTCATCCCGGCGTGACGTTTGAGATTCAGGCCAGGGGATCGGGTACCGCGGCAGAAGCATTGATTCGGCATCAGGGCAATCTCGCGCCGATGAGCCGCATGATGACCCCGGAAGAAGTGGAGGCGTTTCGCCAATCTCACGGTTACGAACCCTCCCGGTATCGTGTCGCGCTGGATGCGCTCGCCCTCTTCGTGCACGTGGACAACCCCGTACGCGGACTGTCGATGGACCAGGTCGATTCGATATTCTCGGAGGACCACAGTTGTCACCGGGGCTTTTTCTCCGACAGCGGCCGCATAGACGACTGGAGCGACGTAACGTTCGACCGTTCGGGAACCATCGAACTCTACGGCAGGAACGAGCTTTCCGGAACTTACGACTTTTTCGTGGAAACGGCTTTGTGCAATGGCGAATTCAAGGACAGCATCGTCGAACTGGAAGACTCCCGCGCGATCGTGGATGCCGTGGCCGCCAATCCCAACGCGATCGGATATGCCGGCATCGGTTACCGGACTGACGGCGTGAGGGCCGTGGCGCTCTCCCCGCAGGCTTCGAACTTCGAAGGCGCGTACTATTCCTACTACGTGGAGCAGTACAGCGACGACCCCGATCTGGAGCGGCGCTACGGTTGGGTCGTCCGGGGCAGGTATCCGCTTTCCAGGTATCTGTATATCTACACGGACGAGGGCGACGATCACGCCGACGCCACCGTTCGCGCCTTCATGGAGTTCGTGTTGTCCGACACGGGACAGAGGCTCGCCCACGACACGGGCTTCATCCCGCTGCCGGGGCGGGTGCTGGCATCCGAGCGCGCGCTAATGGACGACGGGTAGCGGATCCATGGCCGTCGGCGTTGCCGAAGTTCTTGTCTTCGTCGGATTCATTCTCGCGGCCTATTCCATCGTGGCGAACGATGCGATTCAGACGCTCGGCACGTTTCTCAGCTCCAATTCGCATCGGCCGTGGTGGATTCTCTGGCTGTACGCCTGCTCGATTCTGGTCGCGGTGCTCCTGTACGGCTGGTTCGTCAACTTCGGGGACATCGCCTACGGGCGGCTCGAGAAATTTCCCGAGCCTGCCGGCGGATTGTCATGGATTCACGTCATACCGCCGATATTCATTCTGCTGCTGACGCGTTTCGGCGTCCCAGTCAGCACGACGTTCCTTGTCCTTACGGTATTTGCGCCAACCAACCTGGGGCAGATCCTGATGAAGTCGCTGGCGGGGTACGGCGTCGCGATCAGTGTGGGACTCCTCCTGTACCTGATTGTGGCAAAGATCGTGGAGTCGCGCTTCCTCGCGTCGAGGGACCGGCGTCCCGGAGTGCACTGGGTCGTGCTGCAGTGGTGCGCGACCGCCTTCCTGTGGAGCCAGTGGCTCATCCAGGACCTGGCCAACATCTTCGTCTACCTGCCGCGGACGCTGGGCCCGGGCTTCCTGATCTTCGCGATCGTCGTCATGCTGATCCTTCACGCGATCATCTTCAGGAACCGCGGCGGCCAGATACAGGGCATCGTCACCTCCAAGACCAACACGACGGACATCCGGGCGGCAACGATCATCGATTTCACCTACGCCCTGATCCTGCTCTATTTCAAGCAGTTATCGAACATCCCGATGAGCACAACCTGGGTGTTCCTCGGGCTGCTGGCGGGACGGGAGATCGCGCTCTCGATACTGCTGAGGCATCGCCCGCTCAAGGAAGCCGCGCTCATCGCCGGCAAGGACATCGGCAAGGCGGGCATCGGGCTTGCGGTCAGCGTTTCCCTGGCGCTCGGCCTGCCCCTCCTACTCTCGCGCGAGGCATCGGAGTCGGTGAGCGCGGCAGCAGGGGAAGACACTCCGGCACCGCTCACCGCAACGATCGCCGAACGGGACATTGACACCATGAACCGGCCGCAGTCGCCTTGAGCATCGCTCAGTGGAACACTGCCGGATCGGCCCGTCCCATCAAATAGGCGCTTCCCGGACGGGCGATGCAGCGGGCATTATCCGGCCCGGCCGGTGACGGGCAGTGCAACGTGCGCGTATTTTCTCCTTGAGAACACGGTGTAGAGGACGGGCAGGATAACGAGAGTCAGCAGCGTCGAAGAGACCAGTCCGCCCACAACCACCGTCGCCAGGGGCCGCTGAATTTCCGCTCCAACGCCCCTGGAGAGGAGCATCGGAATGAGCCCGAGAGCGGTCGTGGTGGCGGTCATCAGCACGGGCCGGAGCCTTGACATCGCCCCGTCGAACACCGCCCGTTCGGCGGTCATGCCGCTCTCTATGCGGTTATTGACTGCGTTTACCATGACCACGCCGTTGAGAACCGCCACCCCCAGCAGCGCGATGAATCCGATGGAACCGGGCACGGAGAGGTATTGACCGGAAAAGAACAGCGCCATGATGCCGCCAATGAGCGCCAACGGCACGTTGACCATGATCAGGAAGGCCTGCCCGACCGAGTGAAACGCAAAATACAGCAGCAGGAAAATCAGGCCCAGTGAAATCGGTACGACAATCGCCAGTCGGGCCTGAGCGCGTTGCTGATTCTCGAACTGGCCGCCGAATACGACGCTGTAGCCCGGCGGCAGGTCTATATCCGCCGAGATTCGCTGGCGCAACTCGGTCACCAGCCCTCCCATGTCGCGCCCGACCACATTCGCCTGTATGACGACCCGCCGCTGAACGTCGTCGCGGCGGATCTGCGGCGGCCCGGACTCGATCTGAACCTGCGCAACGTCTCCCACGCGCACCCAGGCCCCATTCGGAGCCTGCAGGACGAGTTGCCGGATGCTGTCCGCGTCGTCGCGCTGGGCCTGGTTCAGCCGTACGTAGATGTCATATCGTTCGTTGCCGCGAATGACCTGGCCGGCAGTCTGTCCGCCAATGGCGTCGGCCACCAGGGACATGACGCTGTCCACGGGTATGCCGAACCGGGCGAGCGCATCCCGGTCGGGACGGACAACCAGTTGGGCTTCTCCGGAAATCTGCTCCATGGCGACATCGCGCGCACCCTGAACGCCGGAGGCGAGCGCCTCGATTTCGGCGCCTTTCTCGGCGAGGACGTCCAGGTCCGGGCCGAACAGCTTGATGGCCAGTTGAGCCCTGACGCCCGACAGGAGTTCGTCCACCCGGGTCGCGATGGGCTGAGAGAACGAGAACAACACGCCCGGCACGACCGACATCTCCTGCTCCATCAGCGCCTGCAGAGCGTATCGGTCGTCCGCCGAAGTCCATTCCCGCACCGGCCGCAGACCAACGAAAATCTCGATGTTCGAGATGGGTTCGGGATCGCCGCCGAGCTCGGGGCGGCCAATATGGCTGGCCGCATACAGCACTTCGGGAAATCTCATCAACCGGGCTTCCAGTTGCTCGGCGATCGCCAGCCCCGTGGTCATGTTGGATGAAGGCGCGAGCGTCACGCGAATGTTGAGAGTGCCCTCCTCCAGTTCCGGAACGAACTCGGTCCCGAGCCAGGGCGTGATCGCCAGCGCGCCGATCAACAGCGACGCGGCGCCGGCGACGATGGCCGGACGGTGTGCCAGCGACCACCGGAGCGTCCACTCGTAGGCACGGGTGAGCGGGGCGAGCAACACGCTGGTGCGATGGCGGGGCGTACGCCGGAAGAAGTAGGCGGCCAGCGCGGGCGCGACGACGAGCGCGACGGCCAGGGCGGCCAGCATGGCGAACACGATCGAAAGCGCCATGGGTCGAAACAGCTTGCCCTCGACGCCCTCGAGTGCGAACAGCGGCGCGAATACAATGATGACGATCATCACGGCGAAGAAAACCGGGCGGCCCACCTCGCTTGCGGCCTGCCGGATGCGCCCGGGCATGCCTTCCCCGCCACCGGCTGCGCTGTCAGTGTCCGCAGCGATCGCCTCCCCGGGTCGTGGGCCGTTTGCCGGCCCCTTCTCCTGGAGATGACGGATGATGTTCTCGATCATGACCACCGATCCGTCGACCATCATGCCGATCGCGATGGCGAGTCCGCCGAGGGACATCAGGTTGGCCGACACGTTCCAGTACGCCATGCCCATGAGCGCCAGCGCGATGGATATCGGCACGGATATCAGCACCAGCAGCATGGCACGCAGGTTCATCAGGAAGAGCGTGAGAATGACGGCGATCAGCACGAACGCCTGCAGCAGCGCGCGGGTAACGGTCCGGACCGCGCTGTCGACCAGTTCCGCCTGATCGTAGAAGGCCTCCAGCGTCACGCCTTCAGGCAACGCCTGCTGAATGATCGGCAGGCGCTCCTTGACGCCGTTGATGGTGGCGCGGGTATTCGCGCCGATACGCTTCAATACGATGCCCGAGACGATTTCTCCGAGATGCTCCGCGCGTCCGTCGCCGCCGCGCCGGGTCATGGTCACCGCACCCTGGCGAATTTCCGCGCCGAACGTGACGTCACCCACATCCTGCACGCGCACGGTCACGCCGTCCTCTTCCTTGAGCGGCACGTTGGCGATGTCGGTGAGGCCCGCCTCGCCACTGCGGACCCAGCCCACGCCGCGTATCACCAGTTGTTCGGCGCCGCGGTCCATGTACCAGCCACCGGCATTTCGGTTGTTGGCCTGAATCGTCGAAGCCACATCCTGCGGCGTGAGCTGGTGGGCGAGAAGGCGCTGCGGGTCCAGGCGGACCTGGTACTGACGGACATCGCCCCCGAACGACAGCACGTTGGTCACGCCCTCCACCGGCATCAGCAGCAGCTTGATTACCCAGTCGTTCAGGCTCCGAAGGGTCATCGCGTCGTACTGCGACGGGTCGTCGGCACGAAGGTAATACTTGAAAATCTGACCGAGACCGGAGGTGTTCGGGCCCATTTCCGGGACGCCGACACCCTCCGGTATCTGCTCGCGGGCTTCCTGCAGGCGTTCGAATACCAGTTGGCGGGCAAAGTAGATATCGGTGCCCTCGTCGAATACGACGGTTATCACCGCCAGCCCGGTCGCGGAGATGGAACGGACCTCATCCACGTCCGGCAGCGAATACATGACCGCCTCGATGGGGAACGTGATGAGCTGCTCGACCTCCTCCGCGGCGAGACCGGGCGCCTCGGCGTTCACCGTCACCTGGACGTTGGTGACATCGGGAAAGGCATCGAGGTTCAGCCGCGGCAGCAGCGTGGCGGCGCCCACACCCAGACCGGCGAGCGCCAGGACCACCAGCAGCCGGTTATGGACCGCCCAGGTGATGATGCGATTCAGCATGACGGCCCGGCCGCGCGATCAGTGGTTGTGGATGCTGAAGCCGGACTTGGCGTACTCGGATTGGAGAAAGAACCCGCCCTCGGTCACGACGCGCGTTCCGGGCGCCACGCCGTCAATCACCGCGAAACCGGCGGTTGTGCGCTCGACCGTCACTTCAACGGGTTCGAACTCGTCCCCGTCCTCGCCGGCGACGACAAACACCTGCCAGTCGCCGTCGGCACTGCGCAGAACGGCCGTCTCCGGGACGGCCAGCACGGGCTGGCTGTCCTCGTTCAGGATGAGGACGTCAACGAACATTCCCGGATGGAGTTCGTCCTCGGGATTGGGCACCTGGACGCGGACCGGCAATGTGCGGGTACTCTCGTCCAGCGCGTGATAGGCTTGGATCACATGGCCGTCGGTCCAATGTCCCGCAATGCCCACGCGCGCGGGGCTTCCCACGCTGAAGGCGGCGGCCTCCTGGGCGGGCAGGCGGGCTTCCACCCAGAGCGTGGACTCGTCCGTGATCTCGAACATCATGCGTCCGGGTTCGATGGACTCGCCGACCAGGAAGTCATCGCGCACGATCGTACCCGCAGCGGGTGCGGTGAGGGTAAACTCGCCCTGGGCGAGACTTGCGTCGCCGCCGCCGACCAGGGATTCAATCTGCTCGTCCGCCATGCCGAAGGCCAGGACGCGCGCCCGTGCCTGTTGAGCGGTGACCTGGGCTTCAATGTAGCGCCGGTCGGAAACGACCTCCCGGCCAAGCTCCCTCACCCGGCTCCATTCGCGCTCGGCCACCACGAGCGTCCCCTGTGCTTCGGCCATTTCGACGCTCGACATCGTTACGAGCGGCTGACCCGCGACCACGGGGTCTCCCAGTTGAGCGTGCCGCTCGACGACCTGGGCGCGGATGCGCGGCGTCACCCGGAATGTCGCGTAGGCGTTGAGCCGCACCTCGCCCGGCGCGCGCAGCGCGACTTCCAGCCTGCGGGGCTGAAGGATCTCGCTGCGGATGCCCGCCGCCTCCTGCTGCGAAGGTTCGAGGTGGACGGCCGCCGCGGGCTGGAGCTCATCCTCGTGATCGGCTGCGTGGCCCCCTTCGTGGCCGTCGTCCGTTACGGCGTCCTGCAATTCCGGGCTGCCGGCGGCCGCGGCCATTGTCGGCGCGTCACCGGCGGACTGCGGCGATTCGCAGCCGATCAGGATCCAGACCGCCGCGATCGTCCCCGCCGCCATACTGCATGAACGCACACGTGCCATCGATATCAACGACCTCATCGCTCCACCCCCGTATCAAGTCCAAGCCATGCGTCGGTCTGTCCCGACGCGTCCAGCCACTCGAACCACGACCGCCAGAACTCGCGCCTGAGCTCGAGCGCGTTCATGGCCGCGTCGAGCGTCTGGTTCAGTTGCACCAGGTAGTCCGTGGTGCTGAGTTCACCCGCCAGCACCAGCCGCTCCAGCAGTTCGGCCTGCCCCGCCAGGCTCGGCTCGCCGGATTGCCGCCAGGCGATCCACGCCTCGCGCGTCAGCCGGTAGCGTTCGCGGGCCGCCAAAAGCCGCTGGCGCGCCCGAACTTCGGTGTTTTCCGCTTCCCGCTCGGACATCGTCTGTACGGCCCTCGCGGCCGCGACTTCCTGGACATACCGGTTGCGGATGTTGAGAGGCATGGAGACATTGAACGCGACGAAACTCTCGTCGTCCTCTTCGCCGATCCCCAGGCTCAGGACCGGATTGGCGCGGCGCTCGCGTACGCGCAGTTCGACCGCCGCCTCGGCCATGGCGGCTTCGGCGCGCCGGGTGCGGATTTCCGGAAGCCCGGCCAGCAACCGTTCCAGCACAGGCCCGTCAACGGTTATCGGCTGCAGTTCGATCGGCAGCGCCGGCCAGGAGGCCGGCGGCGGGGCCGCCGCAACGGCGCGGAGCGCCTGGTCCGCTGCCGTAAGGGCCGATTCGGCGGTGGCATGCGCGATTTCCGCCTGGGCGTAGGCCAGGTTCGCGCTGTTCAACTCCACCTGCGTCAGGTCGCCGGCCTGGCGGCGCCGCAGCGTCAGGTCCGCAAACGAGCGCATGAGGCCGATTCTGGTCTCGGCCAGTTCATCTTGGGACGCCGCAGTCCAGTAGTCGCCGAGCAGGTGCAGGAACTCGCCGGCGATGCGGCGGCTCACGCCCGTCAACTGCGACGCCGCGCGTTCGCTTTCCTGCGCGGCCACGCCGACGCGCGCGCCGCGCTGTCCTGCGATATCGACGGTTTGATGAATGGCCAGGATTCGCGTTTCGTGATGGAGCCGGTCTTCAAATTCGATGCCGATCTCCGGATTGTACAGGGGCCGCTCGGCGGCGCTCCGGAATGCACCGCTCGCATCGACGGCGGCCCGGGCCGCCAATACCTCGGGATGCCGGTAGACGGTCTGGCGCGCCAGTTCCAGCAGTTCCGGCGACTCGACGCGCTGGGTGACCGAAGGGCTCTGCGGCGACGCCGGCGCCGCCACCAGGAGGGTGCCGCAAGCGGCTGCGAGGGCTGCTCGGGTAGTGCCTTTCCGCATCATCATCTTCTCCGGGCTCACGGCGCCTTCAGGTGACGCATGCCGCATGGATTCGGGAATCCCCCCGTGGCCACGCCTACGTCGGCGGCCGCGCCGACAGGCCATCGAATCCCCGCCGCAGCAGGAAGAGTAAAGCAAAGAACAGCGATGCAACAATAACGATCGCGGGGCCGGCCGGGACATCGGCAGTCAATGACAGGGACATGCCAAGGGCCACTGAAGCGGCCGCCAGCAGGGCCGACTTGAGCGCCATGCCCTCCGGCGTGGCCGAAATCATCCGCGCCGCGGCCGGAGGGATTACCAGCAGCGACACGATCAGGAGGATTCCGACCACCTTCATCCCGACCGCCACCAGCAGGGCCAGCATCAGCATCAGCGCGACTCTCGCCGCAGCCGCGCGCACCCCTTCCACGCGAGCCAGTTCCTCGTCGACGGTGACCGACAGCAGCGGCCGCCAGAGGGTCACGATCCCGACCCCCAGCGCAAATCCGATCGCCGCAATCACCCGGATGTCGCCCCAGCCGATCGCAAGGACATCGCCGAACAGATAACCCATCAGGTCCACGCGCACGCCGGGCATCAACGCGATCGCCGCCACTCCGTACGCAAGCGCACTGTGCGCCAGTATGCCCATGACCGTATCGCTGGCCAGCAGGCGCCCGCTCTCCATGAAGACGACGACCAGCGCGATCGCGATGCATACCGCAATGGTGCCCGCGGTCGGGTCGGCTCCAACGGCGATGCCGAGCGCCGCGCCCAGCAGCGCGGAATGCGACATCGTGGCGCCGAAGTAAGCCATTCTCCGCCACACTACAAAGCATCCGAGCGGGCCCGCGATCACCGCCACCGACGTGCCGCCGATCAAGGCCCGGAGAATGAAGTCCTCCATCATGCGCCGCCGTTGCCCGGCGCCGGCGGGCGAACATCCCGATCGCCGGGTTCGGAAACTACCCGTCCGGAGGCATCGTGCGAATGGTCGTGTTGGTGCACGTACAGGGCCAGGGACTCCGCCAGCCGCCGGCCGAACAGGGCCACGAACTCGGGATTGCCGATCACCTCCCTGGGCCGTCCGGAGCAACAGACGTGATGATTCAGGCAAACCACCGTGTTGGTCGCGGAAATGACTAGGTGCAAATCGTGGGACACCATCAACACGCCGCATCCGCGGCGCCGGCGAATCGATTCGATGAGTTCGTACAGCCTGACCTGCCCGACGTAGTCCACGCTGCTCAACGGCTCGTCCAGGACCAGGATGTCGGGATCGCGCAGCAGCGCGCGAGCCAGCGCGACCCGGTTGAATTCTCCGCCCGAAAGCTTCGACATCTGCGCGTGCAGCGTACCGTTCAACTCGACTTCGTCCAGCGCGGCGGCCAGGCGGCCGTCATCGTAGCGCCCGCCCAGTCTCAGGAACCGCGCCACCGTCATCGGCATGACCGGGTCCATTTTCATGCGCTGCGGCGTGTACCCGATCCGCAGCCCGGGACGGTGCCACACCGCTCCGGAGTCGACTCGCGTCAGCCCCAGCAGGGCGCGTACCAGGGTGGATTTGCCGCAGCCGTTCAGGCCGACGACGGTCACCACTTCGCCCCTGTCGACACCGATATCGACATGGTCCAGAATCTGCCGGCCATTGTAGGCCAGACACAGCCCGGTACCGCGCAGCAGCGCATCGTTGCGCATTGGCGGCCGTTCAGTCCGTTCCGACGGTGCTGGAGGCTTGTCCATTCGCAAGCAGTATACGAAATCCCGATGCCAGGGGCTGCTTGAGCCGGCGATTGCGCGACCCGCGGTATTGGCTTCTCTTATGGCTCCCACAGGAAATCGGTACTGGTAGAGGAAACGTAGCGGTGGTAGGTTGCCGAATGGGAATGGATGCCGTGGGAGCCTCGGCGACATGAGAAGGGCGTGCATGACTTCAGTACTGGCGCTGGGCCTTTCGGCGGTGGCGGGCGTGCCCGCGTCGGAGCCGCCCGCCGTGGTGGCCAGCATACGGCCGATCCACTCGCTCGCGGCCGGCGTGATGGGCGATCTCGGCGCGCCCGCCCTGATCGTGCGCGGTTACGGCTCGCCCCACTTCTACCAGATGCGTCCATCGGAGGCGCGGGCGCTCGCGGGCGCCGACGTGGTTCTGTGGATCGGCGAGCCGCTGGAGACCTTCCTGGCCGGCCCGATCCGCAACCTGGGCGGAGACGCACGCGTCCTGTCGCTGCTCCAGGCCGACGGTCTGGAGCTGCATCCGGCGCGCACGAGCACCCTCTGGGAAAGCGGGCACGAGCATGAGCACGATAGCGGGTCGGCGGATCCGCATATCTGGCTGGCGCCCGGGAATGCGAAGGCGATGGTCGATGCGATCGCGCGGGTCCTCGGCGAAGTCGACCCCGAGCGCGCCGAAATATACGCCGCAAACGGCGCGGCAATGAAATCCAGAATCGATGCGATGACCGCGGACATGGAGGCGCGCCTTTCGCCCGTGGCCGGCGTCCCGTTCGTCGCGATGCACGATTCGATGCACTATTTCGAGAGCGCATTCAGCCTGCATTCGGTCGGCGCGGTCACGCTGGATCCCGATCGCCAGCCCAGCGCGGGCAGCGTGCGCGAGTTGAGGGAGCACCTGAGCGCGGGGGGCGTCGTGTGCATGGTAACGGAACCGCAATTCACCCCTGCGCTGATCGAGGCGCTGGCGTCCGAAAGCCGGCTGACGAGTGCGGAGTTCGATCCGATCGGAGTCGATTCCGATGCGGCCTGGGACAGCTACTTTGCGATGATGACGGGCAACGCCGACAACCTGGCCCGGTGCCTGGAGCAAGGCCACGGCACGACCGCAGCGTGGTAGTATGACGACAGGATGAATTGGGGAGCGCAATTCGGATCCCGCCTCGTCGAGGCTGCGGGCCTGTTCCTCGATTTTCTCTGGTTGTCGTTCCTGCTACTGGCGCCCATGCTGCTGCTCGGACTGTTTCTTTCCGGGCTCATTCACGTGTTCATTTCCCGGCAAGCGGTCCTGCGCTGGCTCAGGCACGAAAGCCTCAAGTCGGTGACCACCGCTGCGGCGGTCGGCGTGCCGATCCCGCTGTGCAGTTGCTCGGTCGTGCCGGTGGTCGCGGAAATGCGCCGCAAGGGCGCGTCGCGGTCGTCGTGCATGTCGTTCCTGATCACGGCCCCGGAAACCGGCGCGGACTCCATCCTGGTAACAAACGCCTTCTTCGGCTGGATCGTCGCGGTCGTGCGGCCGATCGTCAGCTTCATTACCGCGGTTGTCGCAGGCATCTTCTGCATCGGACTGATACGCGACGACCGCGACGCCGCCGCAGCGCCGGCGGAGGGGGACGGGCACGGGCACGATCATTCCCATGACCATTCCCACGACCACGATCACGGCCACGATCACGGCCACGACCACCAGCACAAGAACCTGTTTCCCGGTTCCGAGGACTGTTTCGTCAGCTTCGCTCAATTGAAGGAGATGGCCGCGAGATGGTTCAGGCGCAGCGCGGCGGCGGTCGGCCAGTGGAGAGCCGTCACCTGGCTGAGGCCGGATTTCTATTACGCCGAGCGCCGCGGGCGCGCGGCGCCGGAATCCGGCGGCGCCGCATCCGATCCCGCGGAAACGTCCGAACCGGACATCCGGACCGTGGCCCGGCATGTCCTGCGGTACGGGTTCGTCGAGATCGCCGACGACATCCTGTTCGCGCTGCTGGTGGGCATCCTGATCGGGGGCGTGCTCTACCTGGCCATTCCCAGCGACCTGATGGCCAACGAGTATGCCCGCTGGCTTGCCTACCCGGTGATGGTGCTGGTCGGCATCCCGCTCTACATCTGCGCCTCCGCCAGCACGCCGATCGCCGCCGCGCTGGTGGCGAAGGGCTTCAGTCCGGGGGCCGCGCTGGTGTTCCTGATGACCGGCCCGGCCACGAACACCGGCACGATCGCGATCATGCTGAGCCAGTTCGGCGCCCGGTTCGCCTCCGTCTACGTCGGCTCGGTCATTCTCGTCACGGTCGTCCTCGGAATCCTCATCGACTCGCTGCTGCTGGCCGGCGGCATTTCGATCTTCGTCAATCTCGGCGCCTCCGAGTCGCCGGCCATCCTCGCCCTCCAGTACGGCGGCGCAGCGGGCCTGTTCGCGCTCATCGTGTGGCGGTTCCGCGCCGGGGCCATGAAGAGCGGATACGAGGATCTGATGAGCAACATCCGCCCCCTTTCCCTGCCGTGGCGGCGCGCCTGGAGCCAAATGACCCTGGGACGCCCCCTGGCGGGCGTCTTCTCGCCCGGGACGCCGATGGGCAAGACGCTGTGCGCCGTGGTCCTGATCGCGGTCCTGCTCAGCGGCTTCGCCATCGTGCCGCCGCAGTCCGTGGGTTACAGCCGGGTGTTCGGCAAGGTGGTGAGGCGGGATCTGCCGCCCGGCCTCTACTGGCTCGGCCCACCGCCCATCGTGCAGGTGGACAAGTGGCCGGTACGTGAAATCAAGTCCTTCCGCACGGCGATCGACAACGAATTCGTCTCCGGAGACCTCAACGTCGCGGTCATCGGACTCGATGTGCAGTACCGGGTCGACGATCCGTACCTGTATCACTACCAGACGAATGACGCCGAGGCGGTCCTGAAGGGCGTCGTTCGGGACCGGCTGCGCCAGTTTGTGGGCGCCCGCGGCCTTGAGGACCTGTTCGTGACGCAACGCGGGGCGGTCGAGGACTACATCGCGGCGGCGTTCCCGTACGGCGGGCACAGCGAACCGCCGCCGGAGGACGCCGAGCACGAGGAAGTCCTGCAGGCGGTCGATATCGTGAAGGTGAACCTTCGCTTCATCCGGCCCGCCGCGGAGACCGTGGCCGCCTTCCGCGACGTGTCGAGCGCCCAGGAGGACCGGGAGCGCGTCATCGTCAATGCGCAGAGTTTCATGGCCCGGCTGGTTCCGCAGGCGCACGGCAATGCGTTCTACGAAGTGCGCCAGGCGGATGGCGACGCCTACGGGAGAACGATCGCCGCCGGCGCTCAGGCCGGGGCGCTGATGGTCGTTTCCGATGCGGTGAGCGGCGCGCCCTATGTCCTGAGGACCATGTTGTGGCGGGAGAAGCTGGAAAGCGCCCTGGCAGACAACCCCAAGATCATCGTGCCGAACGGGGACAGCCTGGAGAAGGTGGCGCTATGGAAGAACAGGACGCCGGCGCCCGCCGGCGCGGCACACGCCGGGGAGAATCGCCCGTGAAGAACAAACTTGTCGCCGCGGTTGCCGCGGCCGTCCTGGGTTGGCTGGCCTGGGACAGTTTCTACATCATCAACGAGACCGAACGGGGCGTACTGACGCATTTCGGCAGGATCGCGCCGCCCGAACGGCCGCCCGGATTTCATCTCAAGTGGCCCCGGCCGATCTCCACGATCTACAAGGTGGACTACCGTGTGCAGACCATGGGCAATCTGCCCCACGAACTGATCACGGAAGACCAGAAGAGCGTCCGGGTGGACGGCTACCTCATGTGGCAGGTGATCGACCCGATCCTGTACGTCGAGGCGATCCGTACCGACGAAAGCGCCCTGGCAAAGCTCCACGACCTGTACCTGTCGGCATTCGGCGTGGTCATCAGCAACCGGAGCCAGGAAGCGTTCATCAGCCTCGGGCTCGAACACGAGGACGTGGACGAGGCCAGCGAGGAGATACTTGCGCGAATCGCCCCGATCGCCCGCGACAACTACGGCATCGAGGTGCTCCGGGCCGGCATCGTGGAGTACACGCTGCCTGCGGAGAACCGGCCGAGCATCATTCAGCGCATGATTTCCGAGCGGGCGCGCATCGCCACGAAATACCGCAGCGAGGGCGAAGAGGCGGCTATACGGATCGAGGCGCTGGCGATCGAGGAACACGACCGGATCATGGCCGACGCCCACGCCGAAGCCACGGTCATTCTGGGCGAGGCCGAAGCCGAGGCGATGGCGCTGCTGGGTCAGGCCTACAGCGACGATCCGGACTTCTACACTTTCATTCGCGCGCTGGACAGCTACGACCTGATCATCGACCGGAACACCACCCTCATGCTGCCGGCGGACAACGAGTTGTTCAGGTACCTGGACAGCAACGAAATCCCGGAGCCGGAGTGATGCCGGAGATACGCTCATGACGGATCGGCCGGAAGACGGGCGCGGCGGCGGGACGGAGAGCCTGCCGTCCAGCACACGGGCGATTTACGCCATCTTCGACTACGTGGCGGCCCACCGGCTGCGCATTGCCTGGGCGGCCGTGGCGGTCGTGGCCGCCGCCATCGTGCTCAACGGGTTTTACGTGGTCAAGAAGGAAGAGGAGGCCCTGAGAACGCGGTTCGGCCGGGTCGTGGAAGAGAACATCGCCCCGGGCCTGCACTACCGCATCCCGGTGATCGAGCGGGCCTGGATTCGCCCGGTGCATCGCATCGCCGAACATTCGGTGTCCAGCCGCCGGGACGGCCAGGAAATGTTCACCATCCTGTCGGGCGACCAGAACCTGCTGGAGGTGACCGTCGCCATCCAGTACCGCATCGACCATCTGCGCAATTACCTGTTCGCGACGCCCGATCCCATAGGCCACCTGACCAAGTTGACCCGGCAGGAACTGGTGAGCATCCTCGGCCAGAATTTCATCGACCTGATCCTCAGCCTCAACCGGAACATCATCCAGGATCATCTTTTCGACGAAATAACCGAGTCGCTGGAGTTGCACGATGT
The DNA here is from genome assembly GCA_022820625.1 of Gammaproteobacteria bacterium. GTDB lineage: Bacteria > Pseudomonadota > Gammaproteobacteria > Steroidobacterales > Rariloculaceae > UBA6522. The sequence continues at coordinate 31,224 of JAJEFE010000169.1, forward strand.
CGGCGTGGAGCTCGTGGCGCTGAATATTGTCGACGTACGCCCCATCGACGAAACGCGCGCGGCGTTCCGCGACGTCACCGACGCGATTTCCGAGCGCAACGAGGCCATCAGCAACGCCAATCTCCGGTCGGAGCGAATGCTCTCCCGGTCGCGCGGCCAGGCCGAAGCGGTGGTTCGCGAAGCCCAGGCCAGGGCGCACGAGCGCGTGGCTCAGGCCGGCAGCAGCGCCAGCGCCTTCCTGATGCTCCTGGATGAATACAACCGGGACCGGGAGCAGGTCGCGATCACCCGCTACTGGCAGCGCATGCGCACGATCTTCAACGAAGCCAGCCTCGCCGCAGTCAATCCCGCGGCCGACTCGGTCATCGACGTCAACATGATCGATGGCGTCGCCGCCGTGCCGCCGTTGAGCATGCCAGCGCCAGCCCCCTTTGCGGCCAGCGGGGCGCCGTCCAGGCCGTTGACCGCGTTCACGGCGCCCGAGACCGCGCACGCCATGGAATCGGCGGATGTCGACCGCTTCCTGTCGCTCGGGGCCTGGCACGAACGCACGGCCGAGCGCGACGACCTGATGGCGGGCCGTCCGCGGTCGCTAATATTCGACACGCCCGCGATCTTCGCTCATGGGGAAGTGGTGCCGAGCGGCGCCGTCGCCGCCCAGCAGCAGGTGCTGCAGCCGATGGTCGACACGCTCGCGGAAGACATGGACGCCGAAACGCCGGCGTCGGAGCCTGTCGCGGTTCCGGCGACGGCCGGGACCGATTCAGGGGTACCCGCCGCCGCGCCGAGCCCGCCCGCTGCGGCGCCGGACCCGCCCGCCGCAGCGGAAGCGCCGGCTGACGAGTAGGGGGGAAACCGGCATGAACAGAATGGTTGCACTGATTGTGCTCACCTCGTCGTCATTGCTTGCCAACGCCACCGGCGTGCACGACGACCGGATCGTGTTCGGCCAGAGCGCGGTATTCTCCGGTCCGAACCGCAACCTGGGGCTGCAATACCGGGCGGGCCTGCTGGCCGCCTTCGCGGAGCGCAACGCCACGGGCGGCGTGGCCGGCAGGGCGCTGGAAGTGATCAGCCTGGACGACGGTTACGAACCCGACCAGGCCGCCGCCAACGCGGAGCGATTCGTTGCGGGAAACGACGTGTTCGCAGTGATCGGCGCAGTCGGCACACCGACTTCCCGCCGCATCGCGCCGATCCTGCGCACCGCCGAAATTCCCTTCGTGGGGCCCTTCACGGGCACGGATTTCCTGCGCGATACTGCACGTTATCCGTACATCGTCAACCTGCGAACCGGCTACCTGCAGGAAATCGAGGTACTGGTCGACCACATGCTGCTCGATCGCGGCGTGACGCGTTTCGGCGTCATCTACCAGGACGATGCCTTCGGCCGCACGGTGCTCGCCAACTACAAGACGGTCCTGGACCGGCACGATATACCGATACTCGCCAAGGCGTCGTACACGCGCAACTCGCACGCCGTGCACTCGGCGCTCTTCTCGCTGGAAAAGGCGGATCTTGAAGCGATCCTGATCGTCGGTTCCTATGCCGCCGGCGCGGAGATCATCAACCTGGCGAATTCGCTCGGGCACACCTACATCATGGCAAGCCTTTCGTTCGCCCCCTCGCACGAATTGACCCGGGAGATCGCGGAACCGAGTCCGCGGATCATCATGACCGAGGTGATGCCAAGCGTGCGCGATCCGGACCTTGAGTTGGTCAGGAGCTTTCATGGCGCGATGGCGGCGATGCCCGGCGATGCGCTCGAAGGCCAGACGCCGCACGAAGTCGCCCTGGAAGGCTATATTCTGGGCCGCTTCGTCATTTCCGTGCTCGAGCGCATGGAGGACGAGTGGACGCGCGACGCCTTCGTGGCCACGGCGCTTTCGGCGGAACCGGTGCGGATCGACGATTGGGAACTCGTATTCGAACCGGGGTCGAGCACGGGCACCGACTTCATTCGGCTCATCGATTTCGGTTCGATCGGGGAAGAGTAGCTCTTGAAAAAGGTAGACCAGTTTTCCAGGGAAGAGACCGGCGAGGAGTGGTTGCGGGAGCTCTACAAGGTCGTCGCCCGGCGGCGCGGCGTGATGTTCCGCCTGATCGATCAGTCCGCAAGGATGCTGCTGATCGGGAACGCCGGCGGTGCGGCGCTGATCGTCGGATTCATGAGCGCGGCCCCCGGTAGCCAGGACACCCCGTATCACTGGTTCGCACTGGCCATCCTGGCGATCTTCGGTACGGGAATACTGACCTCGTCCCTGACCACCGTGCTGGTCGCCCTGATCGCCGTCAAGGAAGCGCATGGCGCCGAGACCGGCCTCAAACAGTTCGTCGATGGCGAAATAGACCGGTCGGAAGTGCTGTTCGTGGTGGATGAGCAGGGCTTTCGCCTGGCCGACTTCGCCACGTTGCTGGGGGCAGTGAGCGTGGGAACATTCCTGGCTGGCGGACTGGCGAGCATCGTGATGCTGATGCTCTTCTTCTGACCGGAACGGCTATCGAATCCGTTGGCTCGATCGCGGATCAGTGCGCTGTCCGTACAGAAATCGAGCATGTGATAGTGGCTGTTCAAGCCCAATTCAAGGAGATGTCCCATGAGCAAGCCGGTGGCGGGTTTCGTACCAAAACCGATGAAGATAAGCGTACTGACAGCGGCGTTGCAGGAACTGACGCCCCGTGAAAAGCGCGATCCCGACCCGGACCTGGCGGTCGAGGAGTGGCTGCAGTTCTCCAGGGATATCGGGTCGCCCTACATCGAGTTGTCGACGGCGCTTCACCCGAGCGTCAGCGACGTCCCGGCCGAAGCCATGCTGGACCCGGTCGCCAACACGCTGGACCTGCGGGAGCCCTTCGACGGCAGAAGAGCCGCGCGCGTAAAGGCGGCGATGAGGGAAACCGGTGTCGGGCTGTCGGACCTGGCCTATTTCGACAACATGCTGGTCGCCGACGACGGAGCCCGCCGTGTCAAGCACGAATTCATGCTGCGCGTATTCGATGCGGCCGTGCTGCTGGAGACCGACGCGGTGTGCGGATTCGTCGGCCGCAACTACGACCTTGAGATGGATCCCAATCTCGAGATGTTCGAGCAGGTATTCATCCCGCTGCTGAAGGAGGCGAAGGCGCGTGGGCTGACGTACCGTGTGGAGCAATGCCCGATGCCGGGATGGACGCCCCTGGACCGGTGGCACAACAACATTGCCTACGCGCCGGGACCGTGGATTGCGCTGCACCGCATCTGCGAGAAACACGGCGTGGGCGATCAGTTCCGGATTCACTACGATCCGTCCCACTCCGTCCTGATGGGGCAGGATACGCGCTCGATGTTCCAGTACCTCAAGGACGAGGGCTACAACTTTCTGATCGACGCCTTTCACGTGAAAGGACAAGTGGTCGATTCCGTAGGCGTGTCCGCTTGGGGATACGGGGGGCAAACGATGCAACGCGGCGACTGGACAGGCGATGCCCCGTCGGACAACCCGGCAGACCAGCTCAACGCCTGGAAGAAGCAGGTCACCCTGTGCGAGCACGAACTGCCGGGTACCGCGCGGCACGATCCGCTGGCGTACCTGCAGAACCGCACCGTCGACTGGCTCGATCACCAGTTGGCGGCCCGCGAGCTGCTCGATATCGATCCGGCCGAAACCTACTTGGTGGTGGAGCACGAGTATCCGCCTGCCAGGATCCAGGACAAGGACGAACTGGCGCCGATTCTCGAAGGCTCCGTCGCCTTTACCAAAGCCATCGACGAGGCTGCGGCCGCCATGTACGCGCTGCAGAACGAGGTGATGGCGTCTCAGGGAATTCCCGTACAGGGTGTCGGACGGGAAGCGTACCGGTCTTAGGTCACGCCCGATTCAGCATCTGCTCCAGGGCGGCATAACTGCGCCGGATCGTCGTTTCCGGGTCCGGCGAGTCGTCGCGTTCGACAAAGGCGTAACGAACGCCGGTGTCGTCACGGTCGAGAAGCGCCGCGAAGTCGATGACGCCATCGCCCACGTCGGCCATCTCGCCCCGGGTATCCATGTCCTTGACATGCCATAGCGTAAACCGGCCGGGATAGCGCTCGAAGTATTCCAGTTCCGAACGCCCCCCGGCGCGAATCCAGTACAGATCGAGCTCGAACTCCACGAGCGCCGGGTCCGTCTCGTCCAGCAGCACGTCGTACGGAACGCCGCCGTCGGTCAATGCGAACTCGAAATCGTGATTATGGTAGGCGAACCGCAGGCCGGCCCGATCGCAGACCTCGCCAAAGGCGTTTAACTGCTCGGCCAGACGATGGTAGCCATCCAGGGTGGCGCGTGATTCTGGAGCGAGCCAGGGCACGACAAGGTATCGATGTCCCAGGGTCAACGCCGACTCGATAGCGGCGTCCGGATTATCCGACATGGCCTCCAGAGAAACGTGCGCGGCCGGCGCCGCGAGGCCCATGTCGTCGAGCATGAGCCTCAACTCTCCGGCCGGACGGCCGAAGTAGCCCGCGAACTCGACGTGCCGGTAACCGGCGTCGGCGACGAGCGCCAGCGCCGAGGGCACATCGTCCTGCATCAGCTGGCGGATCGTGTAAAGCTGAAGCCCCGGGCTGAGTCCGGAGCCGCCGTTGTCCTGAGCCCGCAACGGCAGGGCGCCTCCAAGACCGGCCGCCAGCGCACCTGCAACAAAACCCCTCCGATTCATTCTCCTGCTCCTTGTTCGGTCAACCTGGCCAATCTACCGAATTTTCGACCCGAAGAATATGCGGGCCTCTTCGGCGACTCGCCGCCCGGCGATCAGCGCGATGACACCGATCCAGAATTGCGATCAATCCCGCGACACTCTTGTCCACTTCTCGCAGCTGTGGTCGTTGCGAAGGATCGCGTCGATGAATGCGAGTCCCGAGACACCCTCCCTGATCGTCGGATAATCGAGGAGCGCGTCATGCGGCTCGCCGGCCGCGTGTGCGCGGATGGCGTGTGCAAAGTTGCGGTAGATGTTGGCGAAGGCCTCGAAATAGCCCTCCGGATGGCCGCTCGGGGTGCGCATGTGGGCCTGAGCCGCCGCACTCAAGTAGCCCTGGTCGACCCCGGCGCGCAGTCGGCGCGCGGGCTCGCCCTGGCGCTTCAGCCACAGCGTGTTCGGCTCCTGCTGGCGCCATTCCAACCCGCCCGATTCGCCGTACAGGCGAATATTGAGGTTGTTCTCCTCGCCGCTGCACACCTGGCTTGCGGTCAGCACACCCCTGGCGCCGCCCGCCATTCGGATCAGCACGGAGCCGTCGTCGTCGAGCCTGCGGCCCTCGACGAAGATCGTAAGGTCCGCGCACACCTCGTCGATGAGGTCGCCGCTGATGTATTCGGCCAGCGTCGCGGCGTGTGTGCCGATATCACCCATGCAGCCCGACGGGCCCGAACGTTCCGGATCGGTTCGCCAGTCGGCCTGCTTCTGCCCCGTCGCTTCCAGCAATGTCGACAACCAGCCCTGCGGGTATTCGACGTAGATCTTTCTGAGTTTGCCCAACTCGCCCCTTGCAACCTGATCGCGCGCTTCCTTGACGAGCGGGTAGCCCAGGTAGGTGTGTGTCAGCGCATAGAGCCCATCCGCCGACTCTATGGCCGACTTCAGCTCGAGGGCCTCGGCCAGGTCCCGCGTCGCGGGCTTGTCGGAAATCACGTGGAAGCCTGCCTCCAGCGCCGCCCGGGCGACCGGCAGGTGGACGTCGTTCGGCGTGACGATGCAGACCAGCTCCATGCGCCGTTCCGCGGGCAGTTGAAGCTCCCTGTCGAGCATCTCCTGCCAGGATCCGTATGCCCGTTCCGGATTCAGGAACAGCGATTCGCCCGTCGCCCTGGAATTTTCCGCGGAACGGCTGAAGGCGCCGCACACGAGCTCGACCTGCCCGTCCAGCGCCGCGGCCCTGCGGTGCACGTCGCCAATGAATGCGCCTGCGCCACCGCCGACCATACCCATGCGGATTCTCTCGCTCATGGCCATCGCTCTCTCATTCGCCGACTACGCGGGATCGACCTGGCGATACGCGGCGATCACATCCCAAACCTCCTGTTCCGTCGTCGAGCGCCACGGCAGATGTTCCATGCCGAGCACCATGTTCTCGTCCTTCGCCTTGATGTGCTCGAAGATGTTGCGGTAGTTCATCTCCCCGGTCGTCGGCGCCCCCCGGCCGGGATTGTCGCCGACCTGGAAGTACGCGATGTGCTCCCACGCCAGGTCGATGTTCGGGATGATGTTCCCTTCGGTGATCTGCTGGTGGTACATGTCGAAGAGGATCCTGCAGGCGGGGCTGTCCACTGCTACACACAGTTCGTACGCCTGGTGGATATGAGTGAGGAATGCGTGCGGGTGATCGGTATGCCGGTTCAGCGGCTCCAGTACCATGACCAGGCCGTGCGGCTCGAATATATCGGCGCCGCGCCGCAGTGCCTCCACCACGTTGGCCATCTGGTACCCGTACGGGAGCTTGAGGTCGTAAGCGCCGGGCGCCACGGTCATCCAGGTCGCATTGGCGCGCCGGGCAACGTCGACCGCCTCGCTGATTTCCGCAAGAAACGTTTCCAGTTCCGCACTGTCTCCGGAAGCAAGCGTCACCCTGTCAAGGCTGCCCGAGGCGACGAACACGCCCATGGTCATGCCCAGATCGGCCATCCTCTGCCCGTAGCGCTCCTGCTCCGCCACGTCGCGAGCGCCGAACCCGTTGTCCTCCCAGGCGTGAAACCCCTGCTCCGCCGCAAATTCCAGTTGCGCGATGTAATCCTCGCCGGCGACGCCCGCGAACAATCCGGGGTGCGGGGCAAATTTCATTCCGAATCGTTCCGGCCGGCCCTGCGCCCCCGGCACACCCGGCAAGGCGGCCCCGGCCGCCAGCGCGGCGCCGCCGATTACCCATTGCCGTCGGGAAATCGTCACGAAGTCAAAGCTCGCGTATCCAGATATTGCGGAAACTCACCGGGTTGGCATGATCCTGTATTTGCAGCGGCTGTTCGAGCGGGTGCGCCTCGTAGGACGGCTCGCCGATGAAACGCGTCGGACCCGCGAGCTCGACGTCGTTGTGTACCAGGACACCGTTGTGCACGACGGTCATGTGGGCCGGCGCGGTCAGAGTGCCGTCTTCCGCAAAACGGGGCGCCGTGAAGAAAATGTCGTACGACTGCCATTCCCCGGGCGGGCGGCTCGCGTTGACCTGCGGTATGTGCTGCTTGTAGATGCTCGCCGCCTGGCCGTTGGAATAGGTGCGGTTTTCCCAGGAATCGAGCACCTGGACCTCGTAGCGCTGCTGAATGATGATGCCGCTGTTGCCGCGCCCCTGCCCTTCCCCTTCGATGACCGCAGGGGTCCTCCATTCCACGTGCAGCTGGATGTCGCCGAACGACTCCCTGGTGAAGATGTCGCCCATACCGCGCACGACCGTGACCGCGCCATCCGCAAGCGACCATTGGACGTCGCCGCCGTCCCGGTGCCGCCATTGGTCGAGATCGGAGCCGTCGAAGAGCACGATCGCGTCGGACGGTGGCGCGCCGCCGGTCCCCGGGGTCACCGCGACCGGTTCGGGTTCCCAGATTTCAGTATCCGCGGGATCGCCGCGAGGGGCCTCCTGGGCAAAGGCAAGCGCGGCCACCCCGAGCCAGAACGCCGCGCTGCCTGTCCGGTAAGCGAGAGTGGTCATGGCGCTTTCCCTGAAATGGTTGTTCCGCTACATGCGGTTCCGAATGTTCGTTTCGATTGGCATGCCGTCGCCCGGTGGAAATATACTACGTCCGACCCCTACAGGTGGCGAGGTTACCGGAAAACGTGGAGTTCGATGCAATCGTAATCGGTTCGGGCGCAACCGGGGGGTGGGCCGCCAGGGAGCTGTGCGAAGCCGGCCTCGATACCCTCATGCTCGATCGCGGCCGAATGGTCGAGCACCGGCAGGACTACCCGACCGAGGGACTCGGCGACTTCGAGTTGCCGTACCGGAACAGGTGGGCGCCCGGCCTGCAGCAGCAGTACAGCCGAAATTACACGGCAGGCCCGGACAACCACATGTTCTACGCGACGGATGACGAACATCCGTACGTATACGACGAGAACAAGCCGTTCGACTGGGTGCGTCCGTCGGCCGTCGGCGGCAAGTCGCTTGTCTGGGGACGCCAGAGCTACCGCTGGTCGAGGCAGGACTTCGAGGCCAACCGGGCGGACGGGCACGGCATCGACTGGCCCATCCGCTACGAAGATGTAGAGCCCTGGTACGGCTACGTCGAGAAGACCGTCGGCATCAGCGGTGAGGCGCTTGGACTCGAGCAGCTTCCCGACAGCGAGTTTCAGCCGCCGATGCCGCTCAACATCGCCGAACAGCGGTTACGCGATGTGCTCGCCCGCGAGTTCGACGGCCGCGTGCTTACGATCGGCCGCGTGGCGAACCTGACTCAGGACATGCCGGAACAGGGCCGCACGCGCTGCCAGTTCCGCAATCGATGCCATCGCGGGTGCTCGTACGGCGCCTATTTCTCGACCCAGGCTGTCACTCTGCCCATGGCCCGGGCCACGGGAAACCTTACCCTGCAAGACTCGAGCGTGGTGGAATCGCTCGAGTATGACGCGGCGGAGCAGCGGGTAACCGGCGTGCGGGTTGTCGATGCGCGTACGCGTGAGCGTTCGGTCTATCGGGCCCGGATCGTCTTTCTGTGCGCGTCGTGCATTCCCACCACCCAGATACTCCTGAACTCGAGAAGCGAGGCCATGCCAAACGGCCTCGGCAACAACCATGACGTCCTCGGGCGCTACATCATCGACCATATCTTCTCGGTTGGCGCAAACGGTACCCTGCACGGGCAGTTCGAGGAGTACGTCCAGTACGGGCGCCGGCCCAACGGCATCTACATTCCGAGGTTTCGCAATCTTCCCGGCGAGGAATCCGCGCTGGATTTCGTGCGCGGCTACGGCTACCAGGGCGGAGCGGGACGCAGCCCGCCCCAGGACAGCGGCGGTTTCGGGGCCGATCTGAAGCAGCGCCTGCGCGTACCGGGCCCCTGGCGAGCCTCCCTCTACGGATTCGGTGAAGTTCTGCCCTATCGAGACAACCGCATGCGGCTGTCGGAGACGGCCGTCGATCGCTTCGGTATCCCGCAGATGCAGTTCGATGTCCAATGGCGGGAGAACGAAGCCCGCATGATGGCGGATATCGCGGCGCAGGCCGTCGCGATGCTACAGGCGGCGGGAGCGGCCGACATTCAGCAGGATGTTGTTCCGGGGGCGCCCGGGAGCGGCATCCACGAAATGGGCGGCGCCTGCATGGGCGAAGACCCCACGCAATCCGTCGTCAACCGCTGGAACCAGCTTCACGTGGCGCCCAACGTCTTCGTCACCGACGGTGCGGCGATGTCTTCCGGCAGTTGCGTCAACCCGACGTTGACGTTCATGGCCATGACGGCCCGGGCGGCCGATCATGCCATCGACCTGGTCAGGAACGACGCGATCTAGCGCCGGGTGGAACGAAGCATGCTCACGACACAAATCGACCGGCGCGAGGCGCTTGGCGGGATCGCGGCCATCTTCGGCGCCGCGCTGATACCGCCGTTGCAACGCGCCGTTGCCCAGGACGCGGACCCGGGCATGGGGCCGCAGAGCGTCATCTTTTCCGATACTCAGCGCGCGCTGGTGGATGCGCTTGTCGAACGCATCATCCCGACGACGGATACGCCGGGGGCGATGCAAGCCGGTGTCACCAGCTATATCGAGATGATCGTCGACGAGTTTTACGCGCCGGACGAACGCGAAGGATTTCTGCGCGACCTGCAGGCCGCCGACGATTACGCCGGGGAACGGTACGGTGCACCGTTTGCCGGCCTGGAGCCGGACCAACAGGACACGATCGTCTCCCTGGCGCAGCAGCAGCAACTTGACGGCGCCGAAGACACCTTCTTCGACACCATCAAACAGCTCACGGTTACCGGGTACTACACGTCCGAAATCGGCATGACGGTCGAGCGGGTTTACCTGCCGGTTCCCGGACGCTACGACGGAGCGTATCCCTACGCAGACGGTGACAGACTGTTCTCTTGAGGAGCTGTGCCGTTCCCGCCCCCCCGGCCCGAATCAGGGTTGCGACGACCGGACAGGCTCCCCGGCGGTTGCCGATTCCACGCTAATCCGGTGCAGTGGCGTGCTCGTCCGAGCATACATCCAATTCGATCTGGACGGTGACGTGGCTGATGTCGAAGCGGCTGGCCAGGCGGGATTGAATCGCCGCAATCGCCGAATCCGGATGGGCGTTCTCCAGGATGCGGGCATGCAGCGTCAGCAGCGCATGTTCCTGGGACAGCGACCAGGCATGCACGTGATGGACGTCCTCGACCACGTCAAGATTTGAAACCAGGTCCCGGCCGATTTCGCGGACATCCAGTTCCCCCGGGACGCCTTCCAGCAGCACATGTGCGGCGTCCTTGAGCAGGAACCACGCGCTGCGCAATACCAGCAGGCCGACGAAGACCGAGAGCAGCGGATCGATGGGTGTCCAGCCGCTGGTCATGATGACGATCGCTGCACTGACGGCCGCCGCCGAGCCCAGCATGTCGCCGAGTACGTGCAGAAGAGCGCCCCGGACATTGAGGTTTTGCCGGTCGGCGCCGTGAAGTACCGCGAACGCCGCGATGTTGACGAGCAGACCCAGCACAGCCACCGTCAGCATCGGTCCGGCAAGGATCGGCGTGGGGCTGAAAAACCTTTCGACGGCCTCGAAGAATATCCAACCGACGACGATGACGAGGAAGACGCCGTTTGTGTAGGCCACCAGCACCGGGAAACGATGGTAACCGTAGGTGCGCGCGCGGTCGGCCGGCCGCCGGCTCAACTTGAATCCGACCCAGGCGAACAGCAGCGACACCGTGTCGACGAACATGTGCGCGGCGTCGGCCAGCAGCGCCAGGGAACCCGAGATGATCCCCCCGATCACCTCGACCACCGTGAAGCCGCCGATCAGCACCAGCGCCCAGAAGATTCTCCGGACATTCCTGCCGTGTGCGTCGGGCTTGAGTGAAACGGGCGCGCCCATGGAGCCAGTTTAATTTCGGATCAATTGCCTGTCTGTACGGACTGCGTCCCTGGCCTTGCCGTATTGCAAGGTGGGCTGCGACCCGGGCGTTGCCGGATCGCAGCCCGAAGCCTATCAGAAGTGCGAACGGAACCCGGCGGTCAGATTCCGTCCCGGCAGCGGCACCGTATCCTTCACGAACGAGGTGTGCCTGCGCGCATCTTCGTCCAACAGGTTGGAGCCGGTCAGGAATATTTCGAACGCCGTGCCGCCCGGTGTCGTCACTGTCCAGTTGAGGTCGGCGTTGACCATCGTGTAGCCCGCCGTGGGCGTTTCGGCGGCGGCGGTCCTGTCCTGACCGTCGTAATCGGTCACTTCAAGCCCCGCGAGCAACCGGTCGTCGTGGTACTGGACCCGGAATCCATAGCGCAGCGGCGGCATTCTGGGCAGGTTCTCGCCGTTACCCAGTTCGCCGCTGACGTAGTCGGCAAAGATGCGCAGGTCGATTTCGGACTCTCCGCGCACAAAGACGGGCGTGAACAGTTCGGCTTCGATCCCCGAGAAATCAGCGTCTTCCTGCGAGAACAGAAAGATTCCCAACTCGTCCTCTTCGTCGAGCTGGCCGGTATTGGCAAGATAAATGAAATCCGCGTAGCTGGTGACGAACGCCGTCAGACTCCAGCTCGTCTCTCCGTCGCTGCTGCGAAGGCCGACGTCCAGGTGCCGGGATGTCTCCACGCCGATGTTGGGATCGCCGATCTCTATGGATTGGGTCGCGAGGTGCGGCCCGTCCGCGTAGAGTTCCTCGGCGACCGGCATCCGTTGCGCCAGTGCCGCGTTGACGACGAAGGAATAGCCGTCGTCCAGGTTACGGATGCCTGCCAGCGACAGGCTCGTGGCCGTATCGCTCACCGTGGGCAAATCGCCGGACGGATCCTGCTGCTGGTACTCCAGTCTCGCACCGACTGACACCTGCCACTCCTGCAGATCGCGCTGCTCGATGATGAAGGCGCCGTAGCTCGACGTATCCACCGGGGGGACGAAGGCTTCCGCGCCGATAGCCGAGAACTGCCGTTGGCTGACCTGGAATCCGTAGGCGCCGTCCCAGGCGCCCCACGGCGCGTGCATGAACTCCAGCCTGCCTTCCCAGGCATCGTTTTCGAAGAGCGTGCCGATCTCATCGCCTTCAAGTTCCACGTGCTCATAGTCGTTGATGCCGAACCGCAGGTTGATCGCCTCGAACGGCCCTTCAAGGCCAACCCAACCGCCCTTCAGGTCGATCCGGGTCTGTTTCATGTCGAGGCGGACGGGCACTTCCTCCTCATCGTGGCCTTCTTCCTCGTCATGGCCCTCGTCCTCGTCGTCATCGTGTCCCTCCTCCTCGTCTTCGTCGTGGTCCTCCTCCTCGTCCTCATCGTGGCCTTCTTCCTCGTCTTCGTCGTGGTGCTCGCCCTCATCCTCGTGATGATGACCCGGAATGCCGTAGTTGGTGTCGAAGCTGCTTACGGATACACCGAAGAAGCCGTTCTCGCGCAACCAGCTACCGCCCAGCGAGAAGGCCTGGCCGGTCATGCTGCTGTTCTCCACAAAACCGGGAATGTCGTCCGCGGTGTGATCATCCTCCTCTTCCTCGTCGTGATCCTCTTCCTCTTCGCCCTCCTCGTCGTCGTGATCCTCCTCTTCCTCCTCGTGGTCGTCCTCGCCGGCCAGGATGTCGGAGTATCCGGGAATTTCGTAGTCGTCCGTTTCCCGGCTGACGTAGTCGAAGTGCCACGCAAAGTCCTCACCGCCGCCGTCCAGCGCGATGACCCCGCTGCGGGCGCTGGCCGCCGTGTCCCCCCTGAGCTCGACCACGCCTTCGAATCCACCCTCCGGCGCATACTCGGGGATGCGGGTCGTCACCGTGTTGACCACTCCGCCCACGGCGCCGCTGCCGTACAGCAGGGTCGTCGGACCGCGGAAGATCTCGATCTGCCGGGCAATTTGCGGATCGATGCTGACGGCATGATCCACGCTCACCGTGGAGACGTCCATGGAGTCGAGCCCGTCCTCCATGGTTCGGACGCGCGCGCCCGCCAGCCCACGAATGATCGGCCGGGACGAGCCGGCGGCGAAATAGGACGCATTGACGCCGAGTTGGCCGGCGAGCGTCTCGCCCAGGGTGGCGCGGACAATCCGCTCGAGGGTCTGTTCCCGAATGACCGAGATCGACTGGGCCAGTTCGTCCGCAGAGCGTTCGCGAAGCACGCCCGTGACGTGGATTTCCTCCAGATAATGAACACCGGTATCGTCGTTGTCCTGCTCTTGCGCCTGCTGCGCGGCGACGCCGAAGGGAAATGCCAGCGACGATGCCGCCAGCAATGGAAGGGATCTTGAAAATCGCATTGTCTGCTCCAGAACTCAAATGACGTCAAATGACGAATAACCCGCGGACTCGGTGGTCCCGGCGCCGCGGGTCTGCAACGAGTTTCAGGAGACAGTCGGCGGTGCGCGTGCGAAGTGGTATCGTAGGGGAACGTTGGAGTGTACGCGGTGGACAGCATCGGGGATGCGGAGCGAAACGCTGACGAGAACGGCGGTTGGGGTGTCGCCGACATTCGCGCCCGCAAGGCCCGCACCGGTGACACAGAATTCGCAGGCGCTGTCCGGCGTATGATTCTCGGGCGCCAGATCATGATTGAGCACGGCCACCTGGGCGGCGATCAGCGCCACCATGGCGAGCGTCGCCACCGACGCGCGCGAGACAACCGCTTTCTTGAGCATCTTCATGATCCGGCAGGAAAAATATACAGCAGGGCGGCGGTTGCCACAACGACGATCGACGTGACGAGCACCTGGAATGCGTGCCCGAGCCGTAAAGCCGCAGGCGCCAGCGAAGCCGGACATGTCATTCACTTTCACGCCGCCGTCTACACGGACGTTCGAAGTTGACTGACGTATACATCGCCGGGATCGGACAAACGCCGGTTACCCGGGGACGGCAACGGAGCGTCGCTCAAATGGCGGGCGATGCGGTCACCCGCGCCATCGAAGATGCCGGCGTCGAGGCAGCAGCCGTTTCGGCGCTCTACCTGGGCAACATGACGGCGGGGGTGATGGAACGCCAGCAGCAACTGGCCTCGCTGTGTGCGCACGCCTGCAGCCTGACGTGTGCGGAGGCTTTCACGCTGGAGGCCAGCAGCGCATCGGGCGCCGCTGCGCTTCGGACGGGGTACATGGCGGTCGCGGGCGGGTTCCACGATGTGGTCGTTGTCTGCGGGGCGGAGCGGCTGTCCCACGCGCCCCGCGAGGCGTCCACCCAGGCCCTGACTGCGGCCCTGGACGGAGACGATGCGAAGCGGCACGGAGAGTCTTTCCTGACGCTCAACGCGGCCCTGATGCGCCGCTACCTCGACGCCTACCATCTGAGCCCCGAGGACCTTGCGCCGTTTGCCATCAACGCCCATCGCAACGGCTGGAACAACCCGAACGCGGTGCTGCGCAAACCGCTGGACCTTGATCGCTACCTGTCCTCAAGGATGCTGCTCGAACCGCTCCGCCTCATGGATGCACCGCCGATCTGCGACGGCGCCGCCGCGGTGGTCCTGGCCAGCGGCCGAGTGGCTGTAGGTCTTGCCGGGGACGGCCTTGCCGGCGGCGGTTTTGCCGAAGACAGTCGTGCTGCGGGCGACTTTGCCAAGGGCGATCTCGCCGCGGGTGGTCCGGCCACTGGAGCAAGACCGCGGGTGAAGATTCTCGCCTCAGCCGTGGCATCCGGCTCCCTGAAGGCGACGAACTTCATCACGGATCTGAAAATTTCCACCGCAGAGGCATCCAGCCGGCGGGCCTTCCGGCAGGCCGGGATGCGTCACGACGACATCGACCTGTTCGAACTGCACGATGCCTATACGGTGATCACGGCGCTGAGTCTGGAGTCCAACGGCTTTGCCGCGCCCGGGGAGGCCGTGCGCCTGGGCAAGGACGGCGCTCTCGCGCTGAATGGCCGCCTGCCCATTTCCACCATGGGCGGGCTCAAGTCGCGGGGCCACCCCGTGGGCGCCACGGGCATATACCAGGTGGTCGAAGCCGTCCAGCAGTTGCGGGGCGCCGCAGGCGCCAACCAGGTCCGGAACGCGGCAGTCGCCATGACCCAGAATCTCGGAGGCATGGGCGCGACCGCCATCACCCACGTACTTGAGGCCACATAGGCCCAAGTCATTTATACTTCGCGCCGGGGAATGTTCTCCCCCCAAACTTTCCAATTTCAAAACACAAGGATGTCCCATGTACGTTCGGACTGGTTTTCCTTTACGTTCAAGCCGTTCCAGTTTCGCGGCAACGCTGACGACTGCGGCGCTGCTGGGCGCACCCGCTGTCGGCGGCGCGCAGGATGCGTCCGATGCCGTGCAGGCGCCGATCGAGGAAGTGGTGGTGGTCGGCACCCGCGCCCTGCCCCGCTCGGTGGAGGAGTCCTCGGTCCCGGTGGACATCATCAGCAGTGCAGACTTGGAGAATCAGGCCGGCTTCGACATGTCCAACCTGATCCGCTCGACGGTGCCGTCGTTTCACGTCAGCGACAATCCCTCGCGCGATCTTGCGGCATTGCTGCGCCCCATCAACCTGCGGGGACTGGCCCCGGACCACACGCTGGTGCTGATGAACAACAAACGCCGCCACCGCGGTTCGGTCATCCAGTGGATCTCCAACGGCGCCTCCAACGGCGCCCAGGGACCGGACATTTCGGCCTTTCCCGCCATTGCCCTGCAGCGCATGGAGGTGCTGCGCGACGGGGCGGCGGCCCAGTACGGCTCCGACGCCATCGCCGGCGTGCTCAACTTCGTCCTCAAGGACGCGGACGAGGGCGTCGCCCTTGAAGCCCGGTACGGCGCCTATACCGAAACTTCCGGCGAGGATATGACCTCCATCGCCGCCAACGTCGGGCTGCCGCTGACCGGCAGCGGTTTCGCCAACTTCAGCTTCGAATACGGCGAATCCGCACCCACCAACCGCAGCGTACAGCACCGCGACGCCACCGCGTTGATCGGCCTTGGCATTCCCAACGTCGCCGTGCCCGCCAAGCCCTGGGGCTCGCCCACCGTCAACGACAGCATCAAGGCCGTGGCGAACATCGGCGTCGACGTGAGCGACAGCAACGAACTCTACGCCTTCGGCAACTACGCCAGCCGCGAGGTCTCCACGGCGTTCTTCTTCCGCAGCCCCATGAACCGAAACGGCGTCTACAAGACCGGCTCCAACAAGTTCCTGGTCGGGGGCGAGGGCTGTGCCGCGAAGTATGGCGACATCGATTCCACGGCGGACAACCTGCTGTCGTTTATCGATATGGTGTCGGCCGACAACGGCTGTTTCTCCTTCGTCGAGATGCTTCCGGAGGGTTTCACGCCGCAGTTCGGCGCGACCCTCAGCGACTTCTCCGGCGTCGTGGGGCTGCGGGGCGAGATGGCCAACGGGCTGTTGTGGGACGTTTCCGCCAGTATCGGCGAGAACAGCCTGGCCGCCTTCAATCACAACACGCTGAACGCTTCGCTGGGCCCGAACACGCCGCGCGACTTCGACATCGGCGACTACACTCAGCGGGACACCAACTTCAATATCGATGCGGTCTACCCGGTCGATCTCGCCGGTTCGAACCTCAACGTCGCCGCCGGCTTCGAGGCGCGCACGGAGGAATTCCGGATCTCCACCGGCGAACGGGCCGCCTGGGAAATCGGCCCGTACAACCAGTACGGTTTCGCCTCCGGTTCGAACGGCTTCGGCGGCTTCAACCCGGCGGCGTCGGGCGCCTGGGACCGCGGCAACATCGCCGGTTACCTGGACCTGGAACTCGATGCCACCGAAGCCTGGCGCATCGGCGGCGCGGTGCGCTTCGAGGACTTCGACGGCTTCGGCAGCACCACCAACTTCAAGCTGGCCACGCACCTGCGCTTGTCCGACAGTTTCGCGCTACGCGGTTCGGTGGGCTCGGGCTTCCGCGCGCCGACCCCTGGCCAGTCCAATGCCCGCAATCTGTCCACGGTGGTCCACCCCGTCACCAATGAGTTCGAGGAGCGGGGCACCATCGGTTCCACCCACCCGGTGGCCATGGCGCTGGGCGGTCGCGAACTTCAGCCGGAGGAAAGCCAGAACCTGTCGGTGGGCGCGGTAATCGCGACTGCCAACGGCTTCATGCTGACCGTGGACTACTTCAGCATCGATATCGACGACCGGATCGCCCTGTCGGGGCTGTTCAGCGTGACCGACGAGATCAAGCAGCGCCTGGTCGCGGACGGCGTACCCGAGGCGAACGAATTCAATACTGTGCGCTATTTCACCAACGACTTCGATACGGAGACCGCCGGATTCGACGTGGTGGCCGGCTACGACTGGGTGACCGCGAACGGCAACGCGGATATCCAGTTCTCCTACAACAAGACCGACACTGAAGTAGTGGACTCGTCCAGCATCTCCGCCGGCACCATCCGAAACCTGGAACACGGCTGGCCGGAAACGCGCTACAACCTGACGTACCGGCAGACCTTCAATCAATGGGACCTGGTTGCTCGTTACAGCTTCTTCGGCGACTGGTACGACGATCACGCCGGCGCCGATTTCAGCGGCTACGGGCTCGTGGATATCCAGGCACGCTACAACTTCGCCGGCGGACTGGCCCTGACCGTGGGCGCCGAAAACGCGCTGGACCAGTACCCGGATGAGGCCATCAACTACGGCAACGGGCGCAGGTACCCGCGCTACGCACCGGCCGGGCACAACGGCATGCTGGTGTTTGCGAAGGTGAGCGTGGCGCTGTAGACGGCGGCGATCTGGTAGATGGTCTGTAGTCCGCACATGTGCGGACTACGACGATCTTTGCGCACTCTCTGAGGTAGGAGACTGCTCTCGCCCGTGTTCGCGCGCGGGCTATGCGCTACAGTACATTCTCCGCCAGCCAGCCGTGGATGTACTCGGCGATTTCCTTGCTGTTGAGTTCCAGCATCATCATGTGGCCGTTGCCCGCGAGGCCAACGTCTTCCATGCGCACGTACTCGGTCTCGACGCCGGCCTGGTTGAGCCAGTTGGCGAGGCAGTGATCGAAGATGCGGTGATAACCGCCGTCGGCGTTCATGAACAGCACCGGGATGTCCGTCAGGTTGACCAGTTGCCGGGCCGGCTCGACCTGGCGGTAACACGGCACCAGGTCCGGGCCTTCGGGCTCCGGCTGCAACTCGACTTCGAGCTCGGACGCGTCGCTGACCGGCGGATCGTAGGTGATCGGCGTGTTGCCGACGCCCCAGGCCAACCCGCCCGACTCGCGGTAGGTAACGTTGGTCGTATCCACGCCGCGGATCGGCGGGGCCGCCGGTTCCAGCGTGACAATGGCGTGCACCAGGTCCGGGCGCTCGTCGGCGATATTCCAGCCGAACCATCCGCCCTGGGAGTGCGTCAGCAGGATCACCGGTGTGCCTATCATGTCCAGCAGCGCCACGTTGGCGTCAATGGTGAGCTGGGCCTGGCGACCGCCGATGAACTCCACCTGGGTCTTCATGAAGTAGTCGGCCACGGGGTCGCCCATCAGGCCGGTGCCCGGAAACTGGGTGTGCTTGTCCGCCTGGGGGAAATCCGCGGTGGCGGCGGAAGCAGTGAAGATCTGTTCCAACTGGGGTCCGTTGCGGATGTTGATGTTGCCGTCGACTTCCGGCACGTACTGGGAGCGGCCGCGCGCGGGGAAGTCCTGCACGTAGACCACGTAGCCCATGTCGATGAAGTCGTAGGCCCAGCCGGGACGTCCGTCGGGGGTCTGCAGGTAGTCCACGCCGGTCTGGCCCGCGCCGTGGAGGAACACGATGGGATAGTCCTGCCGGATCTCGTGCGGGACCATCACCTCCACGTACATGGCGCCGCCCATGGTGACGTCGTTGCCGTATTCCACGTATTCGCCGCCGGCGTAGAGGAAGCCGTGGTAGGCCACGTTGTCCATGGACATCATGGCGATTTCATCGGGTGGTTGCTGCGCCTGGGCTGCGCCGGCCAGCGCAACAAGCGCCGCCGAACCTGCCAACCCCGTCAGTGCCCTGCGCGCTATCGGGGCGGTCGGCCCGTGGTTTCTATTCTGCTTTCTCATTCGTCAATTCCTCCGCGTTGATCCGGCCCGAACTTCGGGTCCGGCCGTTCGCCGGGATGATTCATCGTTGTTCAAATTCTCGTTTTCTACTCCCAAGCCGCGTAGACCGGCCTGCCCACCATTGTCTCGGGGCGCGCGCCGGGCCTGGGAACGAACTTCTGGACCCGGCCGTTGCCGACTTCGGCGATGTAGAAGTTGCCTTCCTGGTCGACGCTCAGCCCATGGGTGCCCCATTGGCCGCCCGGAAATTCTCCGAAGACGCCCCAGGAGTACAGGAAGTTGCCCTCCAGGTCGTAGCCGAGGATCTTGGTGGTGGCCCGGTCCGCCGCCCACAGCACGTTGTCCGCGCCGATGTAGAACAGGTGGATGTCGGTGGGCTCGGGGCCGAAACTCCACTCGTCCAGGTATTCGCCGTTCTCGGTGAAGATCTGCACGCGGTTGTTGGCTCGATCATTGACGAATACGCGGCGGGTCTGCACGTCGACGGCCACGCCGTGGACGTTGTTCATGTAGCCGGGGCGGGTCTCGTTGGGCGCATCGCCCGCCTCGCCCCAGGACATGAGGTAGTTGCCGTCGCTGTCGAACTTCACGACCCGGGTGTTGGCGTAACCGTCGGCGACGAAGAACGAGTCGTCGAGGAACGCCATGAAGGTCGGGCGGAAGAAGTGCGACTCGTCAGCGCCGCTCTCATTGGGCGTACCCAAAGTCTGGACCAGCTCCGAACCGTCATTGGTGAACTTGAAGATGGCGTGGCGATAGTCGTCCACCACCCAGACGTGTTTCTCCGGATCGTAAGGGTTGATGGTCACGTAGTGCGGGCGGCGGAACAGCGAATCCCACTGCGTCCAGGTTTCGATGATCTCGCCTTCGCGGTTCACCACCACCAGGCAGTACTGCCAGAGGTGGTCGACGCCCGATTCGCCGCGGTCGGTATCGTCGCCGTCCAGGGCGCCCGGCAGGCTGGAGCGAATGCCTACCGAGGCATTGCGGAACGGAAGCTGCGCGACCGGGAAGGACAGGGCCGGCCCGACGTCAGCGTATACGGCCGCCTGGGGCCGCTCGATATTGGGCAGTGTGCCTCGGTGCAGGAGGTAGATGCGGTCGGGCGATTCGGCGAAGACGCTCTGCCCCGCGCCCCAGGTCCAACCCTCGTTGCCGGGCAGCTCGGAAATATCCTGAGGCCAGTCCGCCACCACCTCGTACGGCCCGAACATATCCTGGCCGCCCTTCTGGCCCGGGATGGCGGAAATCCCCTGGGCGACCACCTCCATGTCCCGGTCCCCGTTCCTGTCGCCATTCCCGTCGCCGTCCCTGCCGCCGTTCCTGTCTCCGTCCCCGGAGATCACGTACGCGACGCCGGCGCCGGCCACGGCGCCAACCACGGCTGCGATAATCAGATTTCGAATATCCATGAACAAACTCCCTCGGATTTCCTTATTCGACGTTGTCCTGAATCCACTCGTGGATGTAGGCGATGATGTCGTCGCTGTTGAGTTCCAGCATCATCATGTGGCCGTTGCCGCTGATGCCGACGTCCTCGAGGCGCACGAAGTCGGTCCTGACGCCCGCCTGGTTCAGCCACTTGGGGATGCAGGCGTCGAAGACGCGGTGATAGGTGCCGTCCGCCGAGATCGACAGCACGGGCACGTCGGCCATGTTGACCAGTTGGCGGGCCGGCTCCTCCTGCAGGTAGCAGGGGACCTCGCCGGGTTGATCGCCCTCCTCTTCCAGGTAGGTCACCAGTTCGGAGGGATCGCTTACCGGCGGATCGTAAGTCAGCGGGTAATTGACCGGACCCCACGAGTTGGCCGGCGCGCCTGTGTAGGCAACCTCGGCGTTATTGACGCGCCCGATCTGCGGGCCGCCCGGCTCCACCGTGATGAGGGCCTCGACCAGGTGCGGGACCGCGTCGGTGACACCGAAGCCGACGCCGCCGCCCTGCGAGTGGGTCAACAGGACCACCGGGCCGATCTGCTCAAGCAGTTCGATGGCAGCGTAGCGGGCCAGCGTCGTGCTCTGGCCTGCGAACTGCACCTGGGTCTTGATGAAGTTGTCGAAGATCGGGTCGCCCGGCTTACCTTCGCCCGGCCACTGGGTGTGGTTCTGGTCGAGGGGGAAGTCGCCCATCTCGTCGACGTTGGTCCAGATGGTCTGGAGCTGCGCCGCCGTGCGGATGCCGAGATCACCGTGCTCACCGCGGGGGAGGTAGGCGGAACGGCCGCGGGCCGGGTAGTCCACCATGTAGAGCACGTAGCCCTGCTCCAGCATGTAGTAGGCCCAGCCCGGGCGCCCGTCCGGCGTCTGCTGCCAGTCCACGCCGGTCTGGCCGTTGCCGTGGAAGAACACCACGGGCCAGGGCTGGGTGATTTCAGCGGGCTCCCAGACATCAACGTACATCTGCCCGCCCATCACCGGCGGGTCGCCGACGTAGTCGCCGCCCACGTAGTAGGAGCTCTTGCGTGCGAGGTGCTCGGTGGAGAACACGGGGATGGTGTCCGGGGGCATGGCCGGGGACATTTCCGAGGCGGCGGCCGTCTCGGCGGGCTCTGGTGCGGCGGCCGACATGGCCTCGTCGCTCTCCGGCGCCATGGCCTCGCCGGCGCTGTCTGCGTCCGTTCCGGGCTGACAGGCGGCCAACGCCAACGTAACCGCGATTCCCAATACGCTTGTGTAACGCGAATCCGACAGGATTGGGTTCATTGTTGTTTCCCCTCAGGCTGGATTTGCTGAACGGTCATTCTGTATGCACAGGGGCAGGATAACAATTTCAAGTTTGTAATGTAGCGACCGGGCGGTCTGTATCCTAGGGCGCCATGACAAACGTTACGCCACACCCTGGAGTGCTTCGAATTCGCCCGTACATGGTCCTGGAGGACGCGGGCGGCGGGACGCACATCGAAATCAACCTAGCTTCCAACGAAAGCGCCTACGGCGCGAGCCCGGCGGCGATCGCTGCCGGCATCGAGGCCATGCGGGGTATCGAGCGATATTCCGAGCATGCGGAGAAGACGCTTGCGGATGCGATTGCCAAACACTCCGATCTGAATCCCGACGGTGTCGTCTGCGGTTTCGGTTCCGATGACCTGCTGGCGCGAACGGCCCGCATCTTTCTCTCGCCCGGGGACGAGTTGATCCACAGCGCCAACGGCTACCAGAAAATCCCAAACTACGCCTACGCCAACGGCGCCGAGGCCGTCTCTGCGCCGGACAGGGCATTCACCGCGGACATCGACTCGATACTGAGCTGCATCACCGACCGTACTCGCGCCGTAATGATCGCCAACCCTGACAATCCCACTGGCTCGTATGTGTCTGGCAAGGAAATCAGGCGGTTACACGCAAGTTTGCCGGACAACGTGGTGCTCGTGCTGGATTCGGCCTATCTCGAATACGTCGAAGCGGAGGACTACGAGAACCCGGCTGGACTGGTTGAAGAGACGGACAATGTCATCATGACCCGGACGTTTTCGAAAATTTACGGATTGGCCGGCCTTCGTCTGGGATGGGCCTACGCGCCCCCTGCCATCGCCGACCTGCTGCGCCGCGTCGGAATCACGTTTCCGGTGTCCGGGCCGGCGTATTGCAGCGGGCTTGCCGCGTTGCAGGATACGGCGCACACCGCCCGAGTGTACGCCGAGACGGTCAGGGTACGGCGCTGGTTCGGCGAAGCGCTGACCGAGAACGGGATAATCGTGCATCCCAGCCAGGCCAACTTCGTGCTGGCGACGTTTCCCGATCCGGGCCGATCCGCCCGTATGGCCTATGACTACCTGCTGGAAAACGGCATCGCAGCCAGACGATTCCCTATGCCGAACTTCTCTGACTGCGTGCGCTTCACGATCGGATTCGATCACGAAATGGCGCGTACCGCCGAAGTGATGCGCGAGTTCTTTCGCTGAGCGATCCCGTCTAAAGCACCTCGTCCGAACTGGAAAACAGGCTCGGCAGTTTCGCGCCCGGCGGCTCGTAGAACCCGTAGTGCATGCGCAGGGTCTTGACCTTGCCGAACCACGGGATGGTGACGATGTAGATGTCGTCGTAGTCGTCCGGGCCGAACGTCGGGATGTTCTTGCTGCCGTGAAGTTCCTCCACCAGGGGCGCGAGCGCGTCGCCCAGGGTGACGACCAGGACGATGTCGCCCTTGTGCTGGCGGAGCACCTGCGCCATGAAGGGCACGACTTCGTAGGGATCCCTGATGGATACGTCCAGTTCCAGGCGTCCGGCGACGGTGGCGGCGGTCTCCTGGGTGTGGCGGTGCTGGCTTGCGTAGATGGCGTCGACGCCGGCGACGACGTCGATGTCCTGGATGACGTCGGCGAGCAGTTCGGCGCGCTGCTGGCCGAGGCGGCTCAAGGGCGCATCCGCACCGGCATCGACCACCGTATCGGCATGGCGTACGAAGATGATCGTGGTCGTCGCCTGCTGCTCGAAGAACCAGGCAAGCCCCACGCAGACCAGCACGAATCCCGTGACCGGCACCAGCCTCGACCTGCGCCGCTGCACCCGCCGCACCGGCGCCCTGCGTCTTTTCCTGCGCCAGAACATGTTCGGTCAATTGCGGTCCTGATCGCGGACCGTGCGCTCCTCGACTACGGTGTATTCGACTTCGACGATTTCTCCCGGCGGATCCCCTCCTCCCCGTCCTCGCGGGCCCGGCCGACGCTGCCGGAGCTGGCGTCGCATCCACCAGAGCCGAACGTACAGGATCAGCCCCGCGATGACCGCGAAGCCGAGGATGAAGGCCAGCACGACCGCGCCCAGGAGAACGGCGCCCACCGCGACGACGGCGCCGACGACCAGACCGGCCAGTTGGAGCAGCGGGTTTCTGGAGACCGTGAGTCGGTTCATAGTGCGGTCATTCTACCCCTACGGTGATGGGAGCGCCTATTGGGGGATGTGTTATCGGACAGCGCGCACCTTGCGTCGGTTCAATGTCCCCACGACAATGGCACGCAAGGAGAGGTGGCAGAGTGGTCGAATGCGGCGGTCTTGAAAACCGTTGTCCGTTTGCGCGGACCGGGGGTTCGAATCCCTCCCTCTCCGAAACTCACAGATGGAAAAGCGCCTTGGTTTTGGTGACGCACTCGATGTATTCTGACCGTATAGTCATTAGAATATGTCCAAATGGTTAATCCGATTCCCGTGCCTCATCCAGGTCCCCTCCTTGTTGAGGAGTCCGAAGGCCGCGTAGGTGTCGATGCCCGCGGGCTGTCTGTCGAACGCGATGCCACGGCGCTGGACCGGTCAGTCGTTGCCATGCTGACGTCGGGCACGGCGGCGGAGCCCAATGCGCAGTCCAGGGGCATCCTGGACCTGATACGCGGCGGGTTGCCATTCGCTGCTCTGGAGAACCTGGTTCAAGCTGTGGGTGCGCCCCAGGGGGAAGTCGCCACGGTGGTTGGAATGCCGGCCACGACTCTCGGCCGGCGCCGCAAGAACGGGCGTCTCACGCCGACGGAGTCGGACCACGTGGTGCGGGTCGCGCGCCTTGCTGCATTGGCGCGTGAACTGATGGCTGGAGACCCCAGCGCCGCGCGCGACTGGATGACTACGCCACACCGGCTGCTGGGCGGCGAATCACCGCTCCGCCACGCTTCCACTGAAGCCGGCGGCCGCGAGGTGGAGCAACTCATCGGCCAGCTTCGTCACGGCGTATTCAGCTAGTGCTTGTCGCCTGGCGCCTGGCTGCGCCGCAATTCGCTCAAAGTGAGGACGAGTTGCTGTCCGGCGAGGGCGCAAGCCTGTACGGGGGCCGCTGGAACAGTCCGGGAAGGCCCGCAGTGTATCTCGGCGACAGTCTCGCACTCGCAGCCATGGAATTGCTCGTCCACCTGCGGAACGTGGACGTTTTGGAAACCTACCGCAAGATGGCAGTCTACATCCCCGAGGACCTTGTCATGCACATCGAACCCGGCGAACTGCCTGCCGGATGGGAAACAGGATCGAGAATCACGACACGCGAGATCGGCGACCGCTGGCTTGCCGGAAGACGGTCCGTCGCGCTACAGGTGCCAAGTGCAGTGGTCCATGGAGATAGCAATCTGATCCTCAATCCGACCCATCGCGACATGGCTCTCATCGAGGTCGGGCCCGTTTCCGATTTCCGGTTCGACCGGAGGCTTGGCCGTTAGACCGTAGCCCGGGATGAGGCGCTCAAATCGCCATTGCGGGGGTAACCGCGCTCGGATACTCTGCGCACTTCTGGACACTCAGTTCCACCTGAGATTCTCGAGGAAAAACCGATGAGCCATCCGATACGTTTGGCTGCGCTGCTGCTCCCGGTCTGTTTCGTTCAGCCCGTGCTTGCTCAAGAGCGTTCGGCTGACCCCGTGACCGATGCGATGCTGCGGGATCCCGACCCCGCCGACTGGCTCATGTGGCGGCGCACGCTCGATAGCTGGGCGCACAGCCCGCTCGATCAGATCGACGCGGACAATGTCGGCGAACTCGAACTGGTATGGTCCCGGTCGCTGCATCCGGGCAGGCAGGAAGGCACGCCGCTGGTGTACGGCGGGGTAATGTTCTTCCCTAACCCCGGCGATGTCGTTCAGGCTCTGGATGCAGCTACGGGGGAGTTTTTCTGGGAGTACGTCCGCGCCCTGCCGACCGACCTGAGCGAGTACTTTTCCGTGTCGGACACCAACCGCAACCTGGCGATCTACGAGAACAAGATCATTGACTCCGGTGCCGATGACTATCTCTACGCGCTCGACATGGCCACCGGCGAACTGGTCTGGGAGCATATGATCATGGATTATCGTGTCGGAGGACTGCAGTCTTCGGGCCCGATCATTGCGGATGGGAAGATCATTTCCGGGCGCAGTTGCCTGCCCGTGAGCGGTCCGGACGCCTGCATTATCATGGCGCACGACGGCTCCAGCGGGGAAGAGCTGTGGCGGACGCGGACCATTGCGGCCCCGGGCGAGCCCGGCGGCGACACATGGGGAGATGTTCCTTACGGGGAGCGCTGGCACGTGGGTACGTGGATGGTACCGAGCTACGACCCGGTACTTGAGCGCGTCTTCATCGGCACATCGGTGACCGCGCCGGCGCCGAAGTTCATGCTGGGTGGCAACGATCACGAGTACCTGTATCACAATTCCACGCTGGCGCTCGACGCCGTCACCGGAGAAATCGTCTGGTATTACCAGCACCTGGTGGATCACTGGGATCTTGACCATCCGTTCGAGCGGTTGCTGGTGGATACGGCGGTGGCGCCGAATCCCGACGCGGTCAGATGGATCAATCCCGGTCTGGAGTCCGGCGAAGTTCGCAAAGTGGTCACCGGCATCCCCGGCAAGACCGGTATCGTGTATACGCTCGATCGTGAGACGGGCGAATTCTTGTGGGCGACCCCCACTGTGGTGCAAAACGTCATCGAAAGCATCGACGGCGCGACAGGCGCGGTACGGGGCGCCGAGGATGTGCAGTTCACCGGTGCGGAACAGACGCGTTTCGTTTGTCCATCGCTGATCGGCGGCAAGAACTGGCCGGCCGGCGCCTACAGTCCGACCACCAACACGATGTACATGCCGCTGCAGAACACCTGCATGAGCGCACGGTCCACGGCGGAAGTGCCTGATCCTGACGACCTGTACGCACTCGAAAACACTGACGAGATTACGCCCGGTGAGGAAAACGTCGGCGCGATTCACGCCATATCCGCCGAAACCGGTGTGACTTCCTGGATCTACGAACAACCCGCGGGTGTGGCCTCGCTGGTGGTCACCGACGGGGGGTTGCTCTTTGGAGGCGATGCGGCCGGCCGATTCAGGGCGCTGGACCTGACGACGGGCGAGGTACTTTGGGAGACGGATCTCGGGGCGCAGGTGTCAGGGTACCCGGTGACCTACGCGGTGGGCGGCAGACAGTATGTTGCCGTCAGTACCGGATCCTCGTTTGCTCTGGGGGAGCTCAACAGCCTGGTATCGGAGGAATTACAGGCCGGCGTCGACACCAACCTGTTCATCTTCGCGTTGCCGGACTGATCGCGGGGTCGGGCGCCCGCCGTGCTTTGCGCACGGAGCGTTCGGTCTCTTCCAGGACCGCCAGCAACCGGCCGATCATCGTAAGGTGACAGGTCGACGGTTCCTGCGCACGAATTGAGAGTAATCAAGGAGGCGATTAGTCGTGACTAGACAGAGAAAAATGAGTCCCGAAGGCGCTGAGCTTCTCGAGGCCGTCGAGCAGATGAAGGCGGGGAAGAAGGGGCGTGTCTACACACCCGAGCAGTTGTTGGCGATTTCAGCACGCCAGTCGGTCAGCTTGACGCAGAAGGAATTCGCGCGCTTGCTCAACGTGTCGGTCGATTCGGTTCAGGATTGGGAGCAGGGTCGCCGCTCGCCGAGAGGAGCAGCCAAGACACTACTTAATGTCGCCAGGATTCATCCTGGAGTATTGGAGAAATTGGCTTCGTAGATGGGTCGCGCATGCGGCGCGCTACCCCTACTATCCCTTTACGTAGATAGCCCTCAACCGAGGGAAAGTCCCACATTTTTACTACACCCAGACATGCGATCTGGATGAGCAGATCGACAATTTCAATCATGTACCGACGCATCAGGGTAAAATGCGCAGCGGCAAAACGCCGATGCAGACACCGCATTATGAAAAACGATCCTGGAAGGAGAAGAATCTAATCTAGCTCTTCCCTGGCAGCCGCCGCCTCAAAATCGGTAACTGTCAGCCAGGGTCTGAACTCCCAAGCATGATCACCGGTGAGCTGAAGTCCAAGGTCGACCGAATCTTGAACACCATGTGGTCGGGCGGCTCCTCGAATTCACTCTCAGTTAACTAACTCCAATGCCGCTGCTATACCACTGGGTGGGGAAAAACTATCGGCGCGACCTGGACTGGGGTGCCGGTTATCACCTGAACCAATCGAATCCGCTTCTACACGAAATATACGTCGGTGACAGCCTCTGGGCTTTCACGAGAACGACTACTGGGAAGTACGTCCTCGCGATGGAGCTTGTCGTCCGCGCCAAAACAAGAAATCCAAACGGATTTCGTTACGGGTCGTATCGGATCTGGGGCGACCTCAAGCGGTCGCGATACTTCCGCACCGAAGGCCAGCCCGACATTTCTGAGCTAATCAGACGACTCTCCGTCAAGGCCAACTCCCCGGTGATTGGGCGCTCATTTCAGGGTCACGCAGCTGTAAGACGGTTGACCCCAGCTGACCATCGGCTGCTCGTGGATTACGCTCGGCACATACCGCTTGAACCGCGGGCTCGCCTGCTGCCGGAGGAGGAACTAGAGGCCCGAATCCTCCTCGGCGATCCGGATGCTGTAAGCAATCTCATCACCACCGAAGCCCCCGGCATCGCAGATGAGCGCCGCCAATACTTGTTCGATCAAACACCACGGCGCAACCCACGGCATGTTCAAGAGCTAAGGGAGCTGTACGGAGGCATGTGCCAGCTTTGCGGATGGAACCCCAAATCCCAGTACCGACGGAATCTCTGTGAAGCGCACCACGTACACTGGCTGAGTCGGGGCGGTGATGATGCGTTGCACAATATGGTGCTCATCTGTCCGAACCACCATCGTGCTATACATCGAACCGACGCACCCTTCGACTGGGCGGATGCGAGCTTTCTGTTTCCGAAGAATCGGGAATCCCTGCAGATCTCCCGCCACACGCTCCAGGCAACGTGACAACTGCAAAATGACGTCCCCGCTGATCTCGTATGGAGCGGGTGGGCGTGCACCTCAAGGTTCACGCCGTCTGCTAACAGGAAACCTCCGGGCGTAAACTGGCCGCCGTAGAAATGCAACGGCTCTGTACTCTGGGCACGGTATGACGGTCGCACTTGAAGACGAAATCTGGACCGATCCGTCTGACGGATACACCATCCGCGTCGTACGATTCCCCTACAACGTCGTGCCAGAGGGCGGCGGACTCCTGATGGGATTCAGCTTCCACACCGGAGAGCTCTGGTGTGAGATTCCCGGTCAGGACGATCGCGATGGGCGGCCCAAAGAGGTTCACATCGGGCCGCTCGTAAGGACCCACACCGAATTTCCCGCTGCGCTCCTCGAACGAGGCTTCGGCCCCGATTCGCACTACCTGCTCGGCCGCCGACGCGGCGGCTTCCCACTGCGCGCCGGCAGCCGACCGGCGGTCGAGGCTCTATTGGCCGAACTCAAGGCAGAGTGGCGGAAACACCGGCGCGCGAGCAACCCAGAGTACCGCATCAAGGGGCTTCGCGCTATTCGTCGTGCACGCGCGGCCAATGACTCCGCAAGACTTGCGGCGCTGAAAAAACGCTATCCCGACGCCGCCGCCTATGTTCGGCGGGAACATCTGACCAAGGCCACGCGCATGGCGTCATCGGTCGCGGGATCGCTTCGATCTGCTCCGAAGAAGTCATCGAGCGCCGCCCGCGAGGCGGCCGGGAAACTGGCGACCGAATCCAGGAAGGCAGTCAACAGGGCGGCGGTCGGTTCCAGGAAGGCCGTTGACAAGGTGACAACCGGGTCCAGGACGGTAGCCGACAAGGGGACAACCGGCGCCAGGAAGGTCGTCGGAATGGTGGTCGCTGGCTCCCGAAAAGCCATCGAGTCGGCGATTCCCCTTGCGAACGGGTTGTTGGGTACGACCCAGGGGATGTTGGCCAGCGCGCTGTCCACGGACCTGAACGCGTTGGTCCAGAACATGGTCAAGGGACCCGCGACCATTTACGACAAGGCGATGGACGCCAAGTACCTCGAAACGTACATCGGCGGCGCGAATCACCGGATGTTCGATGGCGGGCACACCATCCTGGGAGCGATCAGGGCGATCCGCGATGCGTCGCCCGATGACACCGTCATCCAGGAGGCGATGGGATTCGTCGAAAGCATGTTCCGGGACATGTCCACGCCCAAGGGCCTGCCGTTGGTGAACTGGGACACGGCGACGTACAACCAGGTGGCCGAGTTCCTGAAGTCCAACTTCGGCATTCCAAAGGAGTACTTCTACGATCTCAATAGCTACCGAACGACCGAATTGATTGGAGGCGTCATAGGCGTCGTGGCCACCGCGCTCTGCTGGAACCGGGCCGACACGGAGGAGTTCGCAAAGCTCGTTGGCGGGATGGGTGTTTCCGCCGTCATGGGCGCGAACCCATTGCTGTTGGTCGTCACGGTAGTCGCTCTCGCCAGAGCGTTCCACAAGGCCCATCGCGCAGGAGAATATGCGGAATTCGCCGATGGCCACATCAAGGGCGGCATCACCTCAGTGGCCTCGCTAGCCGCCGTGGCACAGGTTGGGGTAGTAGGCGGCCCTGCTGGTCTGGCTCTGCTGGTCGGTCTTTCGGCTGGCATTCTCGTCAACAAGGCGACGGAAAGGGTGAGCGTTCGCCAGATCGGGCAATTCGCCGCTGAACGAGCGAAGATTGCCGCGGCTGAAACCAAGAATCTGGCAGACCGTTACGTAAGAAGTGCCGAAGTCAGTCCCGGGAGCGGCCTTGGCTAGGCTGTTCGTTCGCTACCATCGCAATGAGGATTTTTCGGAGCAAGTGGCCAGTCACGAGTAATCTCGAATAGTCTCTCTGTCGAGTTCCTTCGCGGGCACGAGCCGATAGTGCCTCTCCTCAACCACCCTTATCTCGCCCCGTTGTTCAGTTAGCTCAAACAGCGCGACGATTTCCTCGTCCATGAACTGAGCCGCGATGGCCCTGCACCGCATTCCCTCAAATCTCTCCTGGACAAAGCGGATATCCTGAGCAGCTTGAACCGTGCCGATCCGGTCATTTCCACCTTTTGCCTGTACTGGAATTACGTAGTGCCTTCCCCGCTTGTCGATGCCCACATAGAGTTCATCGATCTCAATCTGACCGACTCCCCTGACGGCCGTTCGAAGGTGGTTCTGTAGGCTGTACGTTGTTAGGCCTAGGAACGTGTCGATGAGGCGGTTGTAACGCACGATTGCCAGCAGGGCCTGTTCGTCGTCCAGCTTGTATACGCGGATCAGCTCCGGCGTTGCGTCTGGAATATCTATGGCGACCTAGTCGCTGCGGGGGACGATCCGGACGATCCTGCCCAACTTGAAGCGGTATCGTCCTGTGCCGGCAAGTTCGATGACCCATTCCATCCCGTCCGGCTGCGTCGCGATGACCGACTTGGGCAAGTCCTTGCGGAATCGGTACGAATAGATCACATCGCCCAGATTTTTCGGGAGTTCGATACCGAGGGACTCCGCTGCCGGTTCCAATTCGGTTCTCTCGAACTCGAATTCGCTCTCGCCCTCGCGAAAATGATCGAAGAAAATGGATTCGATCAGCGCATCGTAGCGGTTGCCCTCTTCAGCCATGGAACCCTGCTGCCGCCAAGCGCTCCGCCTCGATATCCACCTGCCTGCGCTTTGTCGCCCCGCTCTTTCGATCTCGCCGGTTCGGGAGCGGGTCCACTCCAAAGTAAGCGGCCGCTCCCGAAACATCGAGTTTCAAAAGACCCGGGTCGCCAAGGTCGATCGCACCACGCGGTCGCGTTGGCGTTATCTCCAGGGCTTTCGCTATCTCGGCCGCGATCGCCCTGGCCAGCGGCGGGGGTACAGCATTTCCAATCTGTCGGGCACCATGCCACTTGGTCGCGTGCAGGCGGAACCAGTCGGGGAAACCGTGCAGCCTCGCCATCTCCCGCACGGTGATGCAGCGGTCGTAGCGGTAGTGGATCGGCCGGGGGCTGGTGAATGCCCCTCGCGCTCCGTCGGTGCCTGCGCGCAACGTGTTGGACACGCCGTCTTCGTGCAGTTTGAAAAACCGGCTGATCGGTTCCACGGTGCCGGATTGCGTTTCGGCGAACCGGCGCTGCGAAATCTCCGTATGGCGGGTCCTAGCGCTAGATGTGAGTACGGTTCGTTCCCAATTCCTCACGTAGCCGAAATGCCACGCGCTGTTGGACAGGCACCGCATCTCGTTCGCGTATGCCGACGGCTTGCCGTACGCGCCGGTTGCGGCTTCATCGTCCAGCAGGAGTTCGGGCAAGCCATCAGCGTCAGGCAGGTCTCCAAGCGCATCGCCGCATGTAGGACAGTCCGGCAATCCGACAAGATCCTTCTGGCGCCCGGCGATTCCGGTTGTCGGTTCAGGATAACCGGGGACGGGCACACCACCGCGCGCACCCATGACGATCAAGCGTTGCCGCGACTGCGGCGTTCCGTAGTTCGCGGCATTGAGCACCTTCCAGGGCAGCCGTACCGCGTACCCCGCGCCCTCGAATTCCGCCACCAACTCTTCGAGAAACGATCTGTGCCTGCCGACCGTGAGGCCCTTGACGTTTTCGAACACAAAAGTCCTGGGCCGCAATTCCGCCACGAGGCGCACGAAGTGACGCACCAACCCGTTGCGCGGATCGTCCAGCGCGCGATGGCCGATCATGGAGAATCCCTGGCACGGGGCGCCGCCGAACACGCAGTCCACGGCCCGATCACCTATGGAGGCCGCGTCCCTGATCTCGACCGCCGACAGCTTGTCGACCGAACGCGGTATGACAGTCGTGTCGGGGAAATTGAAATGGTGAACGGCGCAATGGACCGGATCGACATCCACGGCCGCGGCGATGTCGAATCCGGCCTGCTCGAAGCCGAGGCTCAGCCCGCCCGCACCTGCAAATAGATCGATTCCGATGGGCCGCATACCCGCCTTGTACCTCGTTTCGGTCGTTGATCCGCGTCCCGGACGCTATCGGATGTTAGCACGGAAAACACCACATATCGATCGCATGTTACCGTTCGCCCACAAAATCTTGTAGCCTGGCAGCCAGTGCTTCCATATCGTCAAGTTCGCACTGCCAGATCACAAGCGTTTGCCATCCGAGGTCGTCGAGTTCCTCCAGCCTTGTTTTATCGCGAATGACGTTCTCATCCAACTTCGGTTTCCAGTAATTTAGCCTGGATTTGGGAAGTCTCCCCTTGGCGCAATCGTGCCGATGCCAGAAGCAACCGTGCACGAAAATCGCCTTGCGGCGACTGCCGAACACGATATCCGGCCTTCCCGGCAGGTCCTTGCAATGCAGCCGATAGCGGTATCCCATGGCGTGGAGGCAGCGCCGGACGATCATCTCCGGCTTCGTATCGCGGCTCTTGACGGCCTGCATGATGCGCCGGCGTTGCTGGGGGGTGCGGGTGTCCATGGGGATGTGTGCGGACATTGTAGCGTTGGATGGATGGAGTTCCCTCGCGACCAAGCACGATTGGAGGGTTCATCCGATTTATCACTGGACACCCAAGCGCATCCGTGCGCACCTAGCCATCGTCTACATGGCCTTTGCCTCAGTGCGCCACCCGACATTTCCGAGCTGATCAGACGACTCTCCGTCAAGGCCAACGCCCCGGTGATTGGGCGTTCATTTCAGGGTCACGCAGCCGTAAGACGGTTGACCCCAGCAGACCACCGGGTGCTCGTGGATTACGCTCTGCACCTGCCGCTTGAGCCGCGGGCTCGCCTGCTACCGGAGGAGGAGTTGGAGGCCCGAATCCACCTCGGCGATCCGGATGCTGTAAGCAGTCTCATCACGACTGAGGCCCCCGGAATCGCCGAAGAGCGTCGCCGCTACTTGTTCGAGCAAACACCACGGCGCAACCCACAGCATGTTCAAGAGCTACGGAAACTGTACGAAGGCATGTGCCAACTTTGCGGATGGAACCCCAAGTTCCTGTACCGGCGGGATCTCTGTGAAGCGCACCACGTACACTGGCTGAGCCGGGGCGGCGATGATGAGTTGCACAATATGATGCTCATCTGTCCGAACCACCACCGCGCCATACACCGGAGGGGTTGCTGCGGACGGGGAAGGAGTCCGGCGACAATAAACGTCCGGGGCCGCCGCTGCCGCCGGTCATCCCCTTCGTAATCTACAATGGAAATCCGCTGTGGACGGCGCCGCTGGACGTTTCGAAGTTGGTCGCTCCGGCGGCACGGGAATTGGCGCGGCTGCAGCCCTCGAACCGGTACGTGCTGCTGGACATGCAACGGGCAGAGTCCAGCGGCGTGCCGGCGGACAACGCGGTCGCCTTGCAGGTGGCGCTGGAACAGGCGATGCTGGAGGAGTCGGCGATGCCGATTTGGCGCCGTGTGGAGACGGTGCTGGCCGGCCCGGAACACGCGGGGCTGCGGCAGGCGTTCGCCGCGTGGCTGCGGTGGTCGTGGACGAAGGACTACGGTGTGTTCGCGGACGGGGACGGGGCGTTGCACGTCGAGCTGGACCGAATGGAAAATGCGGGAGAGGTGGAAGCGATGGGATCGTTGGCGTTTGAGAGGTGGAAGGAGCGCAATCGGAAGAAAGAGGCGCAGATTTTCGCGCAGGGCCGTGCGGAGGGCCTTGAATTCCATCGGCGCCAACTTGGGAGTCAGGCTGCGCTCCGCTTCGGCGCTGATGCTGGCGGACGCCTGTTGGCGTTGCTGGCAGACGTTTCGAAGCCGGAGCGATTGGCGGCGGTGGGCGACGCGATCATAGAATGCGGCACGGGCGCGGAATTGCTCGCGGCAGCGGAGCGCATCGTCGGCGGGACGAATTGAACTCAGCGCCGACCCGCACCTTGCGCGTGGCCCGAATTCAACCAGGCAACGGCGACATCCGCCCCAGCGAGCTACACTGGAACGAAGTCCACGGCGTCAGCTGGTATCGAACGAGTGCCGGAACTGAAGGCCTATCTCACGTCTGCGCTGGTTGAAACGCTGAGCGTCCTGAGCGGGTGGATCCGAAGAAAACAGGTTGTAGACCGAAAGCGCAACGCTTGACCCCTGGTTGAATCGGTAGGCCCAATTGACGTCGATCGTCAACTGACCCTCGTCGCGTTCCCACCTGGCAGTCAGGAACTCATCTTGCGGCAAATCATCAAAGGCGTTGTTCAGCCCGTCGCGGTAGCGCGCAACAACGCGGATGTCCTGGTTGTTGAGGTTGAGCGTCGCGGGGAAGACCCCCTGCCAGTGGGGCATGTCCGTTACACCGTTGAAACCCATGCCGAAGCTACGGCCGATCCCGCTACAGACGCCGTCGCTGCACAGACCGTCGCGGCCCCCGATATCCCCGAGCGGGAAGTCGTACTGCAGCGTGAAGGTCAGGGAGGGTCGGAAGTTCAACGGCCCTATCGGTGTATCGAAGTTCATGTTGGCATACAAATCGAAGAACTGCGTGTCGATATAACCGATGTTCACCGGCGAGTTGAGCAGCGTAGCGATATTTTGCCGGGTCGTGTCGAGAACGCCATCCCCATCGACATCGAAGTAGAGGGACGGATCAGCGTCGATCACCGTACCGACGCACTTGGAGCCGTCGGGGCCGACGACCGGGTACATGAGCGAGCCATTGCTCATTCCGGTCTGCGTGTACGGGATGCCGTTGGCATCGCGAACGTAGCATTGCGAGAGCACATTGTTCGCCGTCGTCGAGACGATCAGATCCTCGATGTCGATCTGTACGAGGCTACCGCCCACGCTGATCCGGTCGTTGACGACAAAGTCGGCGCCAAACGAGATGTTGTCCGACGTCTGGGGATCGAGGGCCGTGTTCGGCTTCGAAATACAAATGAACCCGGTGCCGGGACCCATGCCATATGTCATACCGCCGACGGTTGTGCGCGGCGGGCCCATGCCGGTGAAGATCGTTTCCGCCGCCGATTGGCTGATTGAAGGCCCCTTGAACGAGGTACCCCAGGAAGCACGCAGCGTCAACCGATCGGTCGGCGTCCAGAGCGCGGCAATCTTCGGTGAGAACTCGCTGAAGCCAATATCGTACTCTTCCTGGCGTCCGGCGACCTGGACATTGACATCCTCGCGGACCGGCAAGGCCAGCTCGAAATACGCCGAATTCACTTGTTGTTTGCCGCGGAAGTCGTTAAATACGCCGAGCGTAGCCATCTCGCCGGCATTGACCATGGCGTCGGCATCGCGCCCGACTTCTTCTTCGCGGTAAGCGATGCCGGCGGCGAGACCGATCGGCCCACCCGGCAAAGCGCCGAACTGGCCCGTGATACGCGCGTCCAGGGTGAAGAGCTCGCCTTCGAAAACATCCGTGCGCAATGGAATCAGCCAGCCCAGCAGATCCGGGTGGTTGGCAAGACCGGTCTGGGAGAGATTCGTTTGCCGCGTTGCCGCATCAGGCAGCGCCGAGCTCATGAACGGATTGTAGAAATAACAGTCGCCCATGCCCGGTGTCCCGGTGTCCGGGAGACAGTCCGGTCCACCCAGCCCGCTGATGGCCGGCGGATAGCGGTCGAGGACCACGTCACGGACGCCGGCGCGGAGATCGCTGTACTGGGCAGAAGCGTCGAGCAGCCATGTCCAGTTGGAATTGATGTCGCCTTCGACGCCGAACGCTCCGCGGAACAGATCGTTTTGACTGAATGCGGACATCTCACTCAGAAACGGCAGCGTCTCGTCGCGGGCGTAGACGGGCTGGCCCATGCCGAAACCCGGCTGTAGCGTCTGTGCGCGGACCAGGCCCGGATGGTTGGCCGGCATCGCGAACTCGGGGCCCAGTGCGTTCTGTTCTATGAGCCATCCCTGGGAACCGTTGTCGCCCCACTGATCGATGTCGTCGTATCGCTGGCGGCTGTAGGAGATCTCGGCGTTGACCCGCAATGCATCGCTGAAATTGTGCTCGGCGCGGGAGAACAGGTTGATTTGTTTGACATTGTTGTTGAGCAGCCTGCCGGCGTCGTCAAAAAGGCCGTTGTCGTACGGCCGCCCACAGGCGGTAGCAGACGCGTAGTCGGACGCTTCCACCGCCGAGTCCTGCACAAGCGGCTCATCGTCTATGAGCCAACCCGCATAAAACGGGTGGCCGAAGGCCGGGTTGCCGCAGTCCGGATCGACGTATCGGGCGCCGCCCCCCGCGTTGCGATACTCCAGGGTTTCGTTGGCTTCGAGCCCGTAGCCCGTTTGGTACGTGACGTCGGGGTTCGCCAGGAACTCGTCGAATTGCGGAGAGACGTCGATGACCTCGACCAGATCCTCCTGGTGAAACTCCATGGCCACGATGATGCTCGTGTCATCGTCACCGGCGCCGAAGATCCCTGAAATGGTCGCGTTCTTGGCATCGGTAGCTTCCAACAGCGTCCGACTGCCGATACTCATGTCGAAGCCGCGGAAGTTGTTGCGAGTGACGAAGTTGACCACGCCGGCCACCGGATCGGAACCGAAGGTGGCCGAGCCGCCGTCGAGCAACAGCTCGGTCCGCTGCACCGCAATCCGCGGCACGAGCGAGTTGATCGCGGTGCGGTACCAGCCGGTGCCGGTCGGGCTCGGATAGGGGATTGTGCGACGCCCGTTCAGCACGACGAGCGTGTTCATGTCTCCGAGACCGCGCAGATTGATCGTCGCGTTACGGTCCGAACGCGCCCGGCTCTGGCCATCATTTTCGATCTGGCTGCCGATATCGTCCTCGAAGTTCTGCGGAACGTTGTTGATGAAGAAGCTGACGAGATCGGGTGGCGCGTAAGCCACCATGTCCTCGCCCGCAATCACCGAAACCGGTGACGGCGAGTCGATGCCGGTGTAGAGAAAGGAGCCGGTGACGACGATCTCCTCCAACTCCACGCCCTGATCTTCCTGAGCCTGGAGCGGGAGGGAGAGTGCCGCGATGCAAGTGCCGACGATGGCAATGTAAGAAAGTTTGCCAGATTCAAGCATTACTGAGTCCCCCTATGGTGTGCAGCGCATGTCTTGAGCGATGCTCTTCTGTTGTGCGAGCGCTACAAGTATTCCGGTAGCATCGTACGCTAGTGGCCCAGGCGTTTCAATTCTGCGACACAGACTGCTCTACTCGCACCGCCGCATGGTCGCGGATCTGCTGCGCGGCTAAGGCGAGGCGGCCCGAATTTCTGAAACCGGCGCTTCGAGCAGGTCGGCGATCGCATCGTCGAGCCAGCTACGCAGGCTGTAGCCGGCGACGAAGCCGCAGTGACCGCCGTGCGGGAAGAGGCTCACCGAGAGTGCGCTGCTCCGGGCGAGGTCGGCGAGATCCCTGGCGGGTATCACCGGGTCGTCCTCGGCGGCGATGATCCGGGTGGGTATGTCGAGCCCTTCCAGGGCGCGGCCGGTGATCGCGTAGCCTTCCAGGTAGGTATCGAGGTCGGGAAAGCCCGAATAGCGCGTGACGAGAAACTCGGTCAAGGCTGACAGCGTGCGGAGCCTGAGCAGTTCGCCAAAGTCGTATAGCCCGGGGAAACAGCGCGACTTCGCGGCGAGCGAGCGCCGCCAGCGCTTGAGAAAGTAGCGCCGATAGACCCAGAGTCCCGTCTCCAGCGCCTGCATGGTGTTCCTGGGCCTGAGCACCGGGCATACGGCGACGACGCGGTCGAGATCGATGCCCGCGCCGGCCGCGCGCACGGCCACCCGCAGGGCGAAGTTGCCGCCGAGCGAGAAGCCGACAAGGACGGTGCGCGGGGCACGGTGCCAGTCCTGGATGGCCTTGACGGCGTTGACCACTTCGTCGATCCGGCACGAATGGAAGACGCCCTCGTTCAGGGCGTGCGTAGCCCCGTGATCCCTGAAGTTGAGGCGAAAGACGTCGTAGCCGCGCTCGAGCAGCGTCGCGCCCGCGGACAGCATGTAGATCGAGTCGGCAGAGCCTTCCCAGCCGTGAAGCATTATGACGAGCCCGCGTGCGGCCGGGGAACGGGCGCTCATGAGGCCCATGAGGCGGACGCCATCGCCACACTCGACGATTTCCTCGCGCGACGCGTTGAGTAGCGCCTTGATGCGGTGGCCCGCAACCGGAGCGTGGAGCGGCATTCTCGAGAGCATCGTCTGCACGTGCCGGTGCCTGAGACCGGGCGGCGGCGTGAAGCTACCGGTGGCGATGTCGTCCGCAGCGGCGGCTGAAATCTTGGACATGTTCGAGCAGGGGCGTAGAAAAACGGGATCGCAATTCGTCGCGGTCGCGCTAATCCCCCATCAAATGGTCCCAGTGCATCCCGGCATTCTGCAGGATCGCTGGTAGGTCGCCGTCCAACAGGTAACCTTCTTCGATCAAGCTCAGAGCCTCTTCCGCGACCAGGCCCAGATATTCTTCACGGCTCGCGTAACGCTCCTCCACAGAGAGTCGGGAATCGCCGGCGGCCTCCCGTTCGTTCCGGGTTCGCGAAAGTGGGATGTACGAACCCTGGCTGGCGATTGGGCTGAAGGGATTCCAACCGGCATGCGTCGCCAGCGGCACGGCGAGTTCGGGTGATCGTATACCCGCGATTTCGTTGCCCGTCTGGTCGACTTGGGGCACCAGGAAGGGAAAGGGCGTGTCCCCTTCGGGCGGCTCGTTGGCGATGATGCCCAGGGTTTCGAAATCCGGTCCGTAGTCCAGCCGGTAGGCGCGGCTGACGTCGACCGGTGGCCGGACCCGCGCAATCTGCGGAAATTCGAGGGCCTCAAGTTCCACCAGCGTACCGTTCGAGATCTGCGGGTAGCGGCTCTCCGGCGGCAGCGTGCCGTCTTTCGCCCAGGCATCGAGCTTCAACAGCAGCGACCTCAGGAGCCAGGTGTAGTCGTTGTGATTCCCCACGCGCAAGCCGTCGGTTCGATTTGCGGGAAATTGGGCGGGTACGTGCTGGGTGCCCGAAAAGAAATAGATTCTGGAGGTGTCGGCAGGCGGCACGTCGGTGCTTCCATCGACCGTCGTGTGGATCAACGCGGTCGGCAGGCGCCAGTACTCGGTCGAGGTGTTCGTATAGAAGATATAGGGCGTCGTTTCGGGCGATACCCGGGCCAACAGACTGTCCTCTGCGCCCGTCACGGGATCCGTCTGCATCACATCCGAAAAAGGAAACTGATCCCCCGGATACAAGTAGCTCGCATCCACCGCTCTCGACGGTTGTGCAAAACGGTGGTTGAAACTCCCACGGGCATTGGACCCCGTGTGTGGAATCAGACCATCGAAGACTTTCCTCTGTTCCTCGTCCGAATTGAAGCCGTCGTGGACATAGTGGCGCAGATACCTGCCCGCCTGGGAATCGCCGAAGGCGATCGCCCGTTCGATGCTGCCCGCCGGAATACCCAATGGGTCGGCGCCGCCGTACTTGAGCCGTGAGACGGCATCCCGCATCGCGGCGAGTCCCAGCCCGGCGATGGGTGGGTCCTGCGACACGAACACCGCTTCGTAGATTCGGCCCGGCTCGAAACCGCTGGAGAGATAGACGCGGGTCGGGTCCGCCACCATCCGCCCGTCCTCAAGACGGCCAAACTGCCATGCGTCCCGGGGTATGACCGTTCGCTCCCCTGCCGGAGCGTCCCTGACCGTCAGGGTGTTGCGGGGATCGTCGGGATTCACCACCGCGTAAGGGATATGTCCCCGGTCGCCCAGGGAATGATCGAAAGCCGGCTGGCGGACCACGAAGTCGCTGCGCACCAGGCCTTCGATGGGCTCGCCGCCGTTCGTGGCGACCGGCACGTAGGCCCGCATCAGGTCCGGCTGCTCGGGCACGTCGAATTGCCATCCGACATAGAGAAGCGTGAAGCCGTGATGCATGAGAAAGCCGTCGCCGAAATCCGCCTCGGAGCGCGGGTCGTTGGTCGCGGCGGTGGCGTTGAAGTATCGCAGGATCCGCTTGCGGCCACGGTTCATGACGTCGAGGAATACGGTGCCGTTGCCCGCTTCGATGTCCTTCGGTTTCAGCAGGTAGAAGTCGGCCGAAAACTCGACGCGGCCCTCTGCGTTGAGCGGCGCGTAGCCGATGTCGCGGATGATGCGGTTGGCGCTGTTTCGCGGGTCGACCTCAAAGTGTATTCGTCCCGCGAGGCGTTCATAGGGACCGGCAAGGCCCCAGGACCTGCCGCCGAGCACGTCTTCGTGAACTTCCACATCGAAGCGGACGGCTTCCGCGCCGGCGGCAGATGCCAGCAGCAGGATGAGGCAAGGGATTTTGTTGGTGATTTTCATGGCATCTCCGACTATACCGCAGCACCCGGATCCTCCGGTTCTTGTAGTATGTTGGCAAAGAACACTCAGGTCGAACTGATCCTGGCAACGAGGATACCGATGTACGCGAATAGAAAACTCATTGCGCTGGCGGTGTTGGCTGCAGCAGTCTGCTCGACGCCTGCTACAGTAACAGCGCAGACAGAAGCCTCCGCATCCCCCGTCCCCGCAGACGTCGCGGCCCTGGTTTCGGCCGCTGTGCCCGAAATCGCCATTACGGGCGGCGGACTCAATGCCTCCGGCAACCAGTTCGAGGTCACCGGCACGTTGCCGAACGGTGACGAGGTGGAGGTCGATATGGTGCAGTCGAACGGCGCGTGGACGGTGGATGAGGTGCAGCGCGATATCGAGTGGTCCACCGTGCCGGAACCGGTCCGCGCCGCGGCCGCCGCCGTGCCTAATTCGTTTGAGCCGATCCGCGTCATCGAAAGCACGCAGGCGGCGGACAGATCGATCGTTTATGAATTGTTCCGCGCAACGGCGGATGGCAGCCCCTCCGGAGGACCGGCCATGGAAGTGCGCTGGCATGAAGGGAGTGCGGAGGTGATGCCCTGAACGTCGAGGCGTTCGTATAGCAAAGCCCTTCGAGCCCCGACCGGGTGTCGGCGCTCGCCGAAAACCCTTCTACTCGCCCGTATACCGCAGCACCCAGATTCCCTGGTTCTTGTGGCTGACGAAGATATTGCCCCGGATGTCCACGAGCACATCCTCGGACTGAAGCGCGAGCGCCCCCCTTGGCAGCGGGCCGCGGCGCTCCCTGGGATCCGGCGGCAGAAACCATCCCACCTCCTGGGGATTGATCGGCGTTGAAATGTCGTAGATCCGCAATCCGGCGTTGAAGTAAGTCAGGTAGACCAGG
Source organism: Gammaproteobacteria bacterium (assembly GCA_022820625.1). GTDB lineage: Bacteria > Pseudomonadota > Gammaproteobacteria > Steroidobacterales > Rariloculaceae > UBA6522. Next base: position 73,077 of record JAJEFE010000169.1, read on the forward strand.
TCGTCCTGATTCTTCACCAGCGGATTGTGCTGGAGTTGGTTCTGGTTATGGGGCCCGAATCGTCCGCCATGGGTACAGAAATAGTCCAGGGGCTCGCCCTCGGGAGGTTGCGGCAGGGGGAACTGGGACAGTAGCCGCGGCTGACTCATGTTCGAGATGTCCACGAGACCCGCAAAGTTCAGGGCCTCCTGGCACTCCTCCGCGATCGCCTCGCCGTTCACGATGGCCAGGTTCTTCGCAAGGTACGGCGTTGTGGTATGGACGCCCAGGTGGGTCGGGCCGAACAGCGGTGTGAAATCCAGCCGGCTGATCTCCCGGATATTCGCGGGATTCGAGATATCCGTAATGATGAAGCCCGCACCGCCGAACGGCAGAAACGCCAGATCGCCCCTCACGTCCGCCGGCCCGTGCAGGCGAGCCCTGTCGTAAGGGCCCGGATCGGACTGCAGCAGGCCGCCGGGCTGGTAGCGCCCGGCCTCGACGGGATTCGACGGATCGCTGATATCGACGATCATGTACATCTCGCCGCGATAGTCCGGATGATTGGCTGCCAGGTGCATGTAGCGCCCGCCGAAATAGCCGTTGCGGTGGGTGCCGCCGCCGGTCGTGAAGCTGCCGATCCGCCTGGGATTCAGCGGATCCTCCAGACTCCATATCAGCACGGCCTCGGGCGCATGAGGCGCGTCGGGATCGCCACCCCAGGTGGCGGAAAGCGCATCCAGGGCCGTGATCATTAGCCCGTCGGCAATATCCACCTGCCAGGTCCCGGTGTTCTCCGGCCCCTCGATGAACTTCACGACCTTCGGGTCCGCCGGATCGGTGACGTCCAGAATGCTCCAACCCCTGTGAAAGAGGTTGGACGTGTACATGTACCAGGTGTCGCCCGCCTGAAGCAGCGACATCTTGAAGGGCGATGAGCCGGCTGCATCGACATAGCCGACCACCTCTACGTTCCCGGCCCGGTAGCCCTCGGGAATTGGATCGGCCAATGCGGCCATACCCAGAGTCCCCGAAAACACGCCGGCAACGCCGGCTCGCAGAACTGAACTCAACATGCTTCTCGTCTGAACAGCCATAGCACCCTCCATCGCCTGCCACTAATCGCGACCGTGCCTGTTATACAGCAGATGATCCGGCTCGTGAACGACGACGCAAGGAACGAGGCGCTATCGGCGTCCTGGACGGTCTTGAGGAATCTTCACTGACGCTCGGCGGAAGCGGTTGTAACCTTGGATTCGCAAGGCGAGTACACCATTGAAGCCAAGGGAACCTGACATGAAGAAAGTCTTCCTCACGTTCATGACGCTGGCAGCCCTCCTGGTACTGGCACTCGGTTTCGCGGAACTGAGTGAAGGGCAGATGGGCGGCAGGGACCGCGACCGGAATCGCTTCGAAGGACCCATCGACGACTTCCCTCTGACCGCTCTCCCCCGGGATTTCGACGCGCCGCCGGACAATCCCCAGACCCCGGAGAAGGTGGAGTTGGGGAGGCTGCTTTTCTGGGATCCGATCCTCTCGGGAAACCAGCGGGTCGCGTGCGCCACCTGTCATCATCCGGATTTCGGCTACGCCGAGGATCTTGACCTCTCCATCGGCGTGGACGGAGCCGGCCTGGGCGGCGACCGCCGATCGGACGTGGGCGCGCCGTCGATCAACCATACGCCTTTCGGACGCCTTCGCTGCGCAACCTTGCTTACACGGCGCCCTATATGCACAACGGCCTGTTCCCGACGCTCGAGGACGTCGTCGAGTTCTATGACGATGTCGGGGATCGCGATGAGAGAAACGTGAACGTCCAACGTAACCAGGTGGATCCTCTCACCCGTACCCTGGACGATCCCGACGACCATGAGCGAGAGCTGATCGCGTTTCTCAACGCCCTGAACGACGACGATTTCGACCGGACAATTCCCGTGCAGGTCCCCAGCGGCCTCAATCCCGGGGGCGACATCTGAGTGCGATCGGGCGGCCTGCCCGCTTCGGCATTGCGCGCCGTGCATCCATCACGCGCACGGGATCCGGAGGATGGTGAGAACTGACAGCCTTGCCGAAAGTGCCTATGATCCTGAATTCAAGGGGATGGTAGTGGAGCAAGAACATGTCAAACGCACGAATAACATTGGCTGCCCTGGGTTCTTTCGTTTTTCTCGTCGGCGCCGGATCGGTCGTCGGAAATATCATCACCGGCGAAGGCATGCCCAACCCGAATCCCGTGCTCACCAACCAATGGGGCGAACTTCCCTCCGGGAGGACCTGGGGGCACACGGCCGGGATCGATATCGATCCCACGGACGGCCATGTCTGGGCCTATGAGCGCTGCGGGTCCGCTGCCGGCATGGCTGCTGGCGGGCCTGTCAACTGCGACACGAATCCGGTGGATCCGATATTCAAGTTCGATCGCAACACAGGGGAAGTGCTGGCCAATTTCGGTGCGGGCATTTTCACGATTCCCCACGGAATCCATGCGGACCATGACGGCAACGTTTGGGTCACCGACTTCGCCACCAACGCCGACGGCACCAAGGGCCAGCAGGTGCACAAGTTCAGTCCCGACGGCGAGCTGTTGATGAGTCTGGGCGTCGCGGGGCAGTCGGGTACCGACGGCGCCCGTTTCAATCAACCGAACGACGTGGTCGTCGCGGCAGACGGCAGTATTTTCGTATCCGACGGCCACAACGGCCAGGGCATGACAACTGCTGACGCGGTCGAAGAAGGCCGGCAGTCCGGTCAGACTGGCCGCATCATGAAGTTCGCGCCCGACGGCACCTTCATCACGCAGTGGGGGCAGCTTGGAACTGCGCATGGCGAGTTTCGCACGCCCCATGCACTGGAGATCGATTCGCAAGATCGCCTCTGGGTAGCGGACCGCGGCAACCATCGCCTGGAAATATTCGACCTGGAGGGCAACTACCTGGAATCCCGCTACAGCTACGGCCGCATCAGCGGCATCTTCATTACCGACGACGATATGGTCTACGCGATCGATTCCGAGTCCAACCCGTACAACCACATCAACTGGATCGCAGGTGTTCGTATCGGCCCACTGGACGAAGATCGGATCGTTGCCTTTATTCCGGGATATCCCACCGAGACCCGCGGCTATCAATCCACCGCGGGTGAGGGAGTGGCGGTGGCCGGCGACGGCACGGTTTTCGTCGCCGAAGGACCCGCCTCGATACCCATTGCCGGGGGTGCCTTCAGCAGGTATGGCGCAGAGTAGCAGTCAGGGAAAACTCCTGAGCATGTCCAACTGTCACGATAGTATTTCCCTATCGTCATTCCAGAGGCGGCCACATGGCGCATGAACGATTGACTCTACTCGTGTCGGTTCTCGGCGTCGTGCTCGGTGGACACGCCGCCTGCGACCATCAACGGGACAGGCCCGCGCGGCGACCTGATCTTCAACGCCCACAACATGGCTCCGGTAAAGCCGGGAGCGGAGAGCCTGCTCTACGTTCCGCGCACCGGAGATACGCGCATCGACGAGCCACGCGCGATGTGCCTGCCGGCAGGCTTCCCCTCGGGGATGCTGTACATCCTGCCGATCCAGTTCATCCATCACCCGAACTACCTGGTCATCATCCCGGAGCAACAGCGTGCCGCCCGCATCATTCCGACGGATGGGCGCCCGCACCGCGAAGGAATCGAGCCGACCTACTACGGAGATTCCGTGGGGAGGTGGGAGGGTGACACGCTGGTCATAGAATCCGTCAACTTCAAGCGCTGGATTCTCGACGACTACCACTATACGGACCCGACCCGGAGCCGCTGGCACAGCGACGCGCTGAGGACTACCGAGCGGCTGCGCCGCGTCGGCAACATACTTGAGTATCAGATCACCATCGACGATCCGAAAATCTTCGAACGGCCCTGGTCCCAGGACTTCGAGCTGACGCTGCGCCCCGACTGAGAGCAGTTGGGCCTGCTGGAGTATGCGTGCGAAGCGGGCAATCGGTGCCCCGGCGGCAATTGCAGCAACGACAGCCCGCCGTAACGAGGCGTTGATGACGCGCGGGCAATCTTCCGGCGGCTACGGCTGGAAGAGATAGGAGAACTTGGCAAAGATCTGCTGGCCATCCCGCCGCAGGTCGGTTGTCGTCACCAGTTCCGTTCCGAACTCGGTATCGATGAGGTCGAAGTTGCTCGAGTTGCTGTTATAGCCGACGTAGAACGCCGACCACGGGTTGAGCACGTAGCGCGCCAGCACGTCCCAGTTCATGTTCTCGCCGAGGTCCAGTCGCGTCATGACACCCGGGACGGTCTTTTCGTGCTGCGCGATGAGGCGGACCGAGAGTTCCTTCGAAAACTGATAGTTGAGCTTCAGACGCGTAATCTCGGTCTTGAAGATCGTTCCCGTGCCACCCTTCGCGTCCGTGAGTTCCCTGAAGAGGTGAGTCGCATCGAGACGAAACCGGTCGATGGGACGCCAGAAAAGGCCGAACTGGCCACTGACGACGTCTGCGGGCTCCGGTTCGAAACCGAAGGGCGGAACGAGGTTGATCGTGCCCCCTGTGTCGAGTTCGAGGTTGAAACCGACCTGGGGGAACGCTTCCGTAGTGAACGAGGCGGACAGGTTGTCGTACTCATAGTCCCGGTTCGAGACCAGGCCCAGGAAATCCTTTGGCCGCAGGCGCTCGCGGGCCTCCTGGTAGGCGAGGCTGAGCTCGGTGGCGCCGTCCCATCGCCACACATGATCGTATTGCCAGTTCGAAAATATTCGCGTGCCTGACTGATCGTCGAGATGGCTGAAGTAGAAGACAGGGCTCCAGCTGTTCAGGCGGCTGTTTTCCGGGTAACGCGTAAGCGTCACGCGATTATGGTAGCCGTTGGTATCGGCCGCGTAGTTGCGGTTGAAAAATCCGAGGTCGGCGCGGAAGTCCTCGCTTGAGTTGATGATGTGGGTGTGCACGGCGACGTGCCGGCCGCTTCGATCGAAACGGATGTTCTTCTGATTGCCTTCGAGCCGCTGCCCTTTCTGCGTCAGCTTCTCGGTGTCGGTGAGCTGCATCTGGGTCGTCCAGTTGTCATTCAGCTTGAACCGTCCGTCGAGGCTCATGACCGTGTTGGAGGCGTCACCGAATTGCCGGTCCGTATAAAGCATCCCGACGCGCGACTGCTCGGAAATGTCCCTGAAGGCGCGAAAGACACTGATGTCCGCTTTTTCCCCGAACAACGGATCCGCCGGGTCGCGCACCTGCCCGGGCGCCTCGTCGTTCATGAGCATCGTTCCGATGCCCCAGTCCCCCAGCCTTCCGGTAAACCGGGCGCCCGCTTCGGGATCGACGATGCGGCGCGTGAACACCAGCTGGGTTTCCGTGCGGAAGTAGTCGGCGTTCTCGATGAAGAACGGCCGCAGTTCCGGAAACCGCACCTCGAAGCGCTCGTTTACCGTGACCTGCGGTTCGTCGGACTCAACCTGGCTGAAATCCGGGTTGAGCGTGACATCCAGCACCATGCTGTCCTGAAAGACGAATTTGGCGTCCAGCCCGATATCGTCTTCGGAGTCGTCCCTGAACGTGGGGCCGGCGCCCGCATCCGGGTCCAGCACATCGAAGTCCCGGGCAAAGACAAACGGAACGACCTGGATATTGCGCCCGGGCGAAACGTCCCGGACGCCGGCCAGCGGAGCGGCCTGGTTGAGCCGGCCCTCGATGGCTATCGAGTACTCGGGCCAATAGGCCTCCTCGCTGCGGCGCGGGATCTTGCGCTCGAGCATGACGCGCCACACCTGCTCGACCTCTTCGGCAAACCGCAGCGTCCGCATGGGAATGGTCATGAGAACCATGTAGCCCGAGTCCGTGACTCGGCCGTCGGTGTACCAGACAGCCTGGTAGGCGGCGTCGAAAGCGGGGGTCCTCGCCACCTCGTTCCAGCGCGCATCCCACTGCACGCCGAGCGGGCTGGAACGAAACGCGTACGCCGCGCGCTGGTTGTTGAAGGTGTCGATCAACAGGCCGACGGTATCGTCGTTGTCGATGTTCTCCCGCGGCGAGAGATTGGCCCGGATCAGTTCCGGCCGGGAATCGAAGGCGAGAAAGACAGCATACAGGTTCCGGTTGTCGTAACCCAGGTAGACATCCGTTCGTTCCGTGGCCGGATCGCCGTCATCGGGCAGTCGCTGCACGAAGTCCGAGACAAGCGTCATGCTCTCGCGCATCTCGGCGGAGGGCTCCATGCCCGCAAAGTCCGCCAGCGTCGGCGGGCCATCGATCGCCGATATGCTCAGTCCGTCTGCGGACTGGGCGGAAACGCCGGCGCAGAACGCGACACCGAGGAGGAGGAAGCTAGCGCGCATAACGCATCGATTCACCGTTCCAGGATCGGCCCCAGTTTACTCCGGCAACCCGAATTCGCCAATCGGATAGCCGACGGGATACAGGCTCTGGTAGTTGCCCGGCGAGTCGTCGTAGTTTGGCTCCCTCCAGCGGTACATGTTGTCCCACATGGAGATGATGTTCGTGCGGCGCCAGGATGCCATGTTCAGGTAGTCGGCGAATTCGTCCATCGTGACGCGCTCGATGATTTGCTCGATACTCGCGCCTTGCACCATTTCATTCAACACACGATCTCGGAGCGCCACCACGTAGTCCCGAAAGTCCAGAAACCCCTGTTGTGTGGTGGGTTCGGCATGCCCGGGTATAATGTGATCCTCGTGGTCATGGCTCGGGATGACGTACTTGACCGGCACATCGTAGCGCCTGCCCAGTTCCGCCTCGAGCCATTCCGGGTTGCCTTCGCCGCGAACCATCTCCCCGGGCCGCTAACGGTTACTCAAGTTTCCGCCCAGCCGCAGACGGCCTTGACTTCGAGAAACTCCTCCAGGCCCCAGACGCCGCCCTCACGGCCGTTGCCCGAGGCCTTCATGCCGCCGAACGGGCTCCCGGCACCGCGAAACTGACCGTTCATCTCCACCATCCCGGAACGCAGGCGCCGCGCCACGCGATTGCGCTTGGCGCCGTCTTCGCTCTGGACATAGTTGGTCAGTCCGTAGGGCGTGTCGTTGGCGATGCGAACGGCGTCTTCCTCGGTGTCGAAGGGAATGATCGACAGCACCGGCCCGAATATCTCCTCTCGCGCGATCGTCATGTCGTTCGAGACATCGGCGAACACGGTTGGGCGGACGAAATAGCCGGAATCCATGCCTTCCGGCAATCCCGGTCCCCCGGCGACCAGGCGCGCGCCCTCGTCGATCCCCGTTTGAATAAAGCCCTGAATCTTGTCGAACTGCCCGCGGCTCACCACTGGGCCCGCGTGCCGTCCTTCCCTGGATGCCGGGCCCACTTCGTGGCTGTCCGCAACCTCGGCCGCCGCCGCGACACATTCGTCGTAAACTTCTCGTTGCACAAGCATCCGGGTCGGCGCATTGCAGGATTGGCCGGTGTTGTTGAAGCAATGCAGGACGCCGCGTTTCACGGCTTGCTCGCCCGCATCGCTGAATATGATGTTCGCGCCCTTCCCACCGAGTTCCAGGTGTACGCGCTTGTGCGTGGCGGCGGCGTTTTTCGAGATGTCCTCCCCGGCGCGCGTGGAACCGGTGAATGAAATCATGTCGAGGTCCGGGTGCCCGCTGAGCTGCCTGCCGACGCCGGGTCCGTCGCCGTTGAGCATGTTGAAGACGCCGGGGGGCGTTCCGGCATCGTGCATGATCTCGGCGAATACCATGGCAGACAACGGCGCGATCTCCGAAGGTTTCAGCACCATCGAGCATCCGGCCGCCAGCGCCGGGATTACCTTGAGGGTGACCTGGTTCATGGGCCAGTTCCACGGCGTGATCAGGCCGCAGACACCCACCGGTTCATAGAAGATCCGGTCGTTGGGCGCGTGCGGGCCCAGCATCCGTTCGAACTCGAATTCCTTCAGTGTGCGAATGAAGCCCTTGATGTGCCCCAGGCCCGAACCCGCTTGCTGGGTCCTGGCCAGGTCGATCGGCGCACCCATTTCCAGGCTGATCGCGTGCGCGACGTCGTCGTACCTTGCCTCATAGAGTTCGAGGATGCGTTCGAGCAAGACGACCCGTTCATTCCTGGATGACGCGGACCAGCCGTCAAAGGCCGAATTCGCGGCCGCCACCGCGGCGTCGGTGTCCGCCTGATCTCCCAGCGAAATCACGCCGACGACATCCTCGGTGGAAGGGTCGATCACGTCGAAATCGTTGGCCTGGCGGGGCGGAACCCACCGACCGTCGATATAGAACTGGCGCTTGTCCAACACGTGCCTCTCCATTTCGCGGATTCGGACGACAGGTTCTATCAGGATTCATGCGCGATGCCAACCGATTTGAGCACCGGTTCGAGCGTCGGGACATTAGGCATGAATCCCGATCGGGGTTAGCATTGAGCGTGAATATCAACAATGAAGCTCGTTTCCGTTTCGAGCCGTGGAGAGGATCATGATCCGGATGTCACCTCATCGTTTGATTGTCGCCGGCGCGATGTCGGCCGGTCTGTCGGCTTACGCGCAGGAGCCATTGACCGCGCTGCCGGACGGCGCCGGGAAGGAGCTGGTCGAGGCCGCCTGCGTGGCCTGTCACGACACCGACATCATCTACAGTTCCACCGGGTATACCCATGAACGGTGGCGCTTTGTCGTCGACACGATGATCGATCTCCCCGAGCCCCTGGTCTCGGACCTCACGCAGTATCTCGCCGCGACCTTTCCGGAGCGATACGATCGCCGCCCGATCGTCGTGCCGGGTGACTTCAACATCACGTTCCAGGAGTGGAGCGTCCCCACGCTCGGGCAGCGGCCGCGGGACCCGCTCATGACGCCGGACGGGATGATCTGGTGGGCCGGCATGTTCGGGAGCCTGATCGGCCGGCTCGATCCCGCCACGGGCGAGATGACGGAGTGGAAGCTCGATCCACAGGCCACGCCGCACAGCATCATCGACGATGCGCAAGGCAACATCTGGTACACGGGCAACGGCAACGGCACCCTGGGAATGCTCGATCCGGACACCGGCGAGATTACCGTCTACCCGATGCCGGATCCTGCGGCGCGCGATCCGCATACGCCCCTGTTCACGCGCAGCGGCGACCTCTGGTTCACGCTCCAGAACAGCAACATGATCGGTCGCCTGGTGCCTGATACGGGCGACATCCGGCTGACCGACGCTCCCACGGAAGACGCCCGCCCCTACGGCATCGATGAAGACTCCAGCGGCATGATCTGGGTCGCCTACCGAGGCGCGCCCGCGATCGCTCGCGTCGACCCCGATTCCTGGGAGATCACGGAGTTCCAGACCCCGAATCCCGACCCCGAATCGCACCCTGGAATCCAGTATATCCGGCGGCTCTCGATCGACAGCAACGACATGATCTGGTACGTGGATTCCGGGCGCGGCTACCTGGGACGCCTCAATCCCGAGACCGGTGAAATCAAGGAGTGGCTGACGCCGAACGGGCACAGGTCGCACCCCTACGCCATCCGGGTGATCGACGACATCGTCTGGCTCAACGAATCCGAAATGAGACCCGACGTGCTGCTGCGGTTCGACCCGCAGACGGAGCAGTTCCAGAGTTGGCCCATCCCCTCCGGGATCGGAATCATCCGCAACATGCGCGCCACGCATGACGGCAACCTGGTCATTCACCAGAGCAGCACGAACACCGTGGGACTGGTCCTCATCGACCACGAAAGCGAGTGGGTGCCGGGGTCGTACCGGCCCTGATTCGACTGGCAGGCATGCAGGTACTTCTGGCTGACGCCGCGCCCTGGCCGGACATCGCTTCACATTCCCGGTATCGAAAACAGCTCACCAGGTGATCGTTCACCAGGCCGGCCGCCTGCATGTGAGCGTAAACAATGGTGCTGCCCACGAACTTGAAGCCCCGGCTTTTCAGGTCCTTGCTCAATTTGTCCGATTGGGCTGAGGTGGCAGGAAGGTCGGACATCGATTTCCAGCGGTTCCGGATCGGCTCGCCATCCACGAACCCCCAGATATAGGCGTTGAAGCTGCCGAATTCTCCCTGGATATCCAGGAACGCCCTGGCGTTGGTGACTGTGGAGGCGATCTTCAACCGGTTCCTGATAATGCCCGGATTTCCAACCAGAGCTTCGATTTCCTTCTCGCCGAACCGGGCGACCTCGACCGGATCGAAGCCGGCGAAGGCGCTTCGATAAGCCTCTCTTTTCCTGAGTACCGTCAACCAGCTCAGGCCTGCCTGAGCACCTTCCAGCACGAGATACTCGAACTGCTTGCCGTCATCGTAAACGGGAACCCCCCACTCGGTATCGTGGTACCGGCGGAGCAGTTCGCCTCCGCGGTCCCCCCAATCGCAACGGCCGGTCGCTTTCATCGTGTTACTCAACTCTGCGTGACATCCGAAGTACGGCCGCTCAGGATACGTAGCGAAGGGCGCCACGTACAATGCCTGGCACCAGGAGGAGAGTGGCCATATGCAACTGAATCTTTACCAGGTCGACGCCTTCACCGACCGCCGTCCCGCTCCGAAACGTAGAAGAGGAGTTCTGCGAATCAGAGAATCCCCGTCCAGCCGGCTGCGAAACAGCCGCTGGCCGATTGCGCCCTGGCAGGCGCAAATCTCCCCCGACACCTACCCCGACGTCGGATGCGCCGAATGATCCCTCCGTCTGAGGTCGCCAAACGGATTGACGAAATGCCGGTCGGTCGCCACATGGACCGATTCCGGGTGCTTCTCGCGCATCATGGCCTTGATAACCGCGCCCATGCCCTTGCGGGCGTATATCAGGAACAGGTACCTGCCGGCCTCTATGTCGTCATGGAACGGCGCTAACTTGCTGTTTTCAGTTGATATTCCAACCAGGCCACCCACCCACGCCCCGAACAAGGTCGCCAGCACCACGACGCCGGCGTACGCGGCGAAGGATACATTCGGGCCGAAGGGTTGCAGCGACGCCAATACCACGGCACCGATCACGCCAGCCATGAACCCGGCAAAGGCGCCGGTGAGTCCGGACCGGACGATGTCCAGGGTCTCTATGTAGTTGCTGGAATGGATGCGATGCTTCTGCAGACCGGCTTCATCCTTGCTGATGACATGGATGTACCAGTCATCGACGCCGACGGCGTGCAGATCGTCCGAGATGGTATGGGCGCTCTTCAAGGCTGGTGTGAGAAAGTATAAGCATTTCATACTCTTCACCCTCCAAGACTAGCCTGACCATACTAGCACAGGGCGTTTTCGCCCCAGGCGCCTGCATCGCCGGACAGATTCCGGGAAGCAGCGCCGGGCGTCGAAATCGAGCCGTTCAATTGTGTGCTTCAGTGGCAGGACTCCGAAGGCTGATCAGCGACCAGGCCTCCAAAGCGTCCTGAACGGGTGTTACCATGTTGATGCGTCAGGCAAGGCATCCCTGCTGCCTTCGGGAGATTGAGCGATGGCTGATATGAACAAAAGCAACCGAAGAGAATTTCTGGCTCGGAGTGCCGCACTCGCGGCCGCGGGCACCCTGCCCATGGGGTCGTTCGCACAGGAAACCATGCGGGCCCGTCCTATTCCGGGAACCGACGAATTCCTGCCCGTTGTCGGACTGGGCGCACCTGACATCTTCATCGATCTGCCGCCTGAAGGTAAGGAACTCCCGATATCTGTGCTTGAGACCATGATCGACCTGGGCGGCAGGCTTCTCGATACCCCGTCGTTCTTCCGGCCGAACGTGCCGTATCTCGGCGAACTCATTGAAGAAATGGGTATACGGGACCAGATGTTCCTGACCGGCAAGATCACGGTGAACGGCAAGGAAGCGGGCATTGAGCATCTCGAGCGACTCGTTGCGAACCTGAACAAGGAGCCCATGGACCTGCTCATGATCCACAACATGCGAACGGTGGACGAGCACTGGCCGACACTAAAGGAATGGAAGGAGGCCGGGCGGACCCGCTATATCGGCGTCAGCCGGACAAGACAACAAGATTACGTTGAATTCGATCAATTTGTGAGGACCGAACGCCCGGACTTCATCATGACCGGCTATTCGATCCACAATCCGATGGCTGCCGAGACCACGCTTCCGCTAGCTGCGGATCTTGGCATCGCCGTCCTCATTGTCGAGGCGTTCAGGACGAACGACGACGGCGCACTGTTCAGCCTGGTTGCCGGCAAGCCGTTGCCTGAGTGGGCTGGCGAATTCGATATCGAGACCTGGGCACAGTTCTCCCTGAAGTACATCCTGTCACACCCGGCCGTCACCGGGGTCGTGACGGAAACCCGCCAGGTCCGCCACGTCATCGACAATATGCGCGCCGGCTACGGCCGACTCCCCGACGCGGCGACCCGTCAGCGGATGAGCGAGTACTTGCTGTCGTTGTAGATTCGGACCACCGCACGGAGTCGTGCAAGGCCATACCGGGCCGGCGTGCGGCGTTACGTCGATAACGGCGCGCCATCTCCAACGACTGGAATCTTCGAATCCCGTCTGTCGTACAATCGACGCATAACAACGATTCGAACAGGGAGGAATAACATGACAGCCCGAGCCCGCATTTTGCGCCCCTGGTCGAGTGTGATCGCTGCGCTGACCTTGTCCGTTCTTCCGGCCGTTACCGGGGCCCACCACTCCCGCGCCGAGTTTTCGGAAGATGTTATTGAGATCGAAGGCGAAATCGTCGAGGTGGCCTGGAGAAATCCGCACCCGATCATCACCGTAAAGTCGGCCGATTCCGCGGGGACGGAAAAGCTCTGGATGGTCGAGTCCTGGCAGTCCGCGAACACGCTGGACCGCAAGGGCGTACCCGAGGGAAACCTGTTTCACGTCGGAGATCGGGTCACCGTGGCCGGACGGGAGTCCATGCGCCGCCCGGGCTTGCTTCTGGGGACCAACGCAATGCTTGCCGACGGCAGCGAAATCGTCCTGCGCTCCCAGGGAGAACCGTATTTCGGCGGACCGGTCGTCGGCGGTGTCGATTGGTCGATTGACGACAGCGTCGCCGCGGCCGGGGCAGAACCGGAGGGAATCTTTCGCGTCTGGAGTATTGTGAGCCGCGACGTCGTGCCCAATGAACTCCCCCTGACCCACGCCGCGGTCGAGCAGGCGGCGTCGTTCGACGAATTGAGGGATCATCCCCAGTGGAACTGTCAGCCCGAGGGGATGCCTCTGGTGATGGATTCCTTCTACCCCATCGAGTTCACCGATCATGGCGACACGATCAGCCTGCGCCTCGAACGGACCGACACGACACGCACGATTCACATGCGAGCCAGTGCAAGCTCTGAGAACCAGGTTCCCAGCCGGTTGGGCTACTCCGTCGGCCATTGGGAGGAAGACACCCTGGTGGTGACGACCGACAACATCGACTTCCCCTACTTCGACGATGACGGCACGCCCCAGACGGAATCGCTGGTCATCGTGGAGCGGTTCACGATGGATGATGACCGGACCAAACTTCAGTCAACCGCAACCGCCACGGACCCCGCCACGTTCACCGCTCCGGTCACGATTCTGACCAACTGGCAGTGGGTGCCGGGCGAAGCCATCAAGCCCTGGAACTGCGCGGTGTCCGAGTGACCCCAGCGGCGGAGTTTGAGCGGTGGCCGGCAAGCCTTTGTCCACCGCCATCGACAAAGACCTTGCCATCGTCTCTGCGTTAGACTCGCACACGCAATTTCAGCGGTTCCTGGAGATGAAACCGGATGTCTGCTTGGACGAAGACTGGATCGGCGGCCGTGTTCATACTCGTTGGCAGCATGGCAACTGTCGCAACGGCACAGATTGACTACGACAGTATCCGCAATGAGATCGGCACCGTCAGCATCGAGGCGCGTGTGCAGCGATTCGAACCGATACAGAGCGTGGTGGCCGGTGCTTTCCCCATTCATACGTCGAATTACGACGTGGTGGCGGTCTGGGATCCGGCCGGCGGTCGCGCCCACGAGTCGTGGGACATGGAGTTGATCTATCCGCTACCCGGCGAGATGCAAATCTCCTTCACAAGCAACGAAACGGTGGGAACCCGGAGACAGAGCGGCGGCCTTGCCGGCCGATCAGTCGAACCCATGGAAAGCTCGCGGATCGGCGCGAACTTCAAGGATCTGTGGCTGTCGAACCCGATTCTCCTGCTGGCTCATGCGGAGCAAAGAGCAGTCAGCAACGGGGACCGCGACGATAACGGGGACCGCAACGATCAACCGCTCGAATCGCACCAACTTGCGTTGGAAGGCACTGAATGGCTCGTTGAAATCGACGGCACGAGCGGCCTCCCGGCATCGGCAAGTACCACGGAGAACGATCCGCACCGGGGACGCATCGAGAACCGAATCGATTTCAGCGACTGGCGCGACGTCGACAGCATCCCCTTCCCGTTTCGACTGGAGCAATTCACCGGAGATCGTCTGGTGCGCCGCGAGATAAGGGCGGGGGTGGACGTCAATACCGAGGATGCCGAGTCAGTCCTGGCCTTTGAAGTGAGCGAATTACCCCCAGGGGATCCCGCCATGCGGCGCTGGGGCTGGGACATGTCACATATCGTCCTGAAGCGAGCCGGTGGCGGAAATATCGGCAACTACCCACAGATCGACAACGTCGCCATCGAGGAAATTGCCCCGGGCATCTTCCTGGTGCCGAGCACACACAACAATCTCATCATAGAGGGACCGGAGGGACTGGCCCTGGTGGATGCAAGCTGGTATCCCGAACGATCACACACGTTGCTGGCCCGTATGGCTGAGCGGTGGCCGGAAAGGCCGATCAGGTACCTGATCCTGACCCATCACCACATCGACCACACGGGTGGCATGCGGCCGGTGATCGAGACCGGCGCCAGCGTCGTCACGAGCGAGAAGAATGCCGGCTACTTCCGCGAAGTGTTTGAATCGACGATGGCACAGGATGTGAACCTGATCGAGGTGGGCCAGTTCCTGTCCCTCGATGGGATCGGCCGGGAAATTCACGCCTACGACGTGTATACCGAACATGCCGATGGCATGATCGCGGCCTACGTGCCTGACGAGAAACTGCTGTTCAACGCGGATCTGTTCTCCCCCAACCGCCCGCTGCAATTCAGCCTGTGGTTCGACGACCTGATGAATGCCATCGACTGGCACGGGATCGATGTCGAGAAACACGTGGGCGGTCATGGATCGGGTATCGCCGCTCACCCCGTGGATGTCTCCGGGCATACGATGCCCGTGATCCGCCGGTTGGAAACCGGAGCCAACTGACCCAGGACGGCGGCGGTGCTCGCGACTGTTGCAGGCGTATGAAAGAAGACCATCCGCTGGAGCAATTTGCGCGGGCCGTTGAGGGCGATCGGATCGCATTGCTGTGAAACTCACCGCCCACGTTTGAGCTGCGGCGAAGGAAGTAACCGCAGTCTGGAGCCGCCCGTTACCCTATCGCGGAGGCGTTTCCGCGGTGGAGGATATCTCGATGTGGATGCCGCCTGGGCCCTCGAACCACAGCAAGTCCGACCCGGGTGGATTGGGCCTTATGAGGTACGGTGGATAGCCGGTCGCCTCGATTCGTTCGGCGAACGACTGCAGGGGCTCGGGAATCCTGAAGCCGAAGTGATCCAGCGAAGTGGTGCGGCTCGGCGCCATCTCCTCTTCCACCTCGGAAATATGGATCCAGACATCGCCGTAGCTGATGGCGTGATAGCGCCCACCACCGCGCTCCGAATCGTATTCCCCGCCGAAGATCTCCAGGAACCAGTCCCGCACATGGTCCCGGTCGTTCACCATCAGGTGCACGTGTCCGAGGCCCGAACTGCCGGGATCTTCAAGGAACTCCATGCGCGTGCCCCAGGGATCCACGATATAGGCGATCCTGGATACGGTAACACCCTCCTGCGGCTCCGAATCGATCGTCGCGCCCATGCTTCGCGCCTTCTCCACCGCGGCATCCACGTCGTCCACGTAGACGGAAAAGTGATCGATCGCGCTGCCGACATTGGACGGCGCCGCCGACCCGTCCGGCTCGTTGAACATGGTGGCGATGTTGCCGTTCGGCTGGCGCGCGGCCCCCATGCCGCGCTCCCCTCCCACCCGGAGGTCGCCGCCCACCAGGTTGTGATACCAGTGCGCGGCCGCCCATGCGTCGGGCACTCTAAGGTGGACGTGGGTGAAGGTGCTTTGTCCCAGGGCGAGGCCGGGCAGGCAGATCAGTCCCAGAACAACGGCTCCGAGGCGTGCGGCACGAAAGGCAGTATCGTATTCCGTCATCGGCATCTCCCCAACTCGCTTGCCACATGGGCCACCTAGCCGCCACCCGCCATGACCGGGGCAAACTTCTGAATCCGCTTGGCAGTATCGACTTCGCCGACAAAGACGTTCCCGTGCGTATCGATTCCGATCGCATTGGGAAAGTGCAGCTGACCGGCGAGTCGACCGTTTCCGCCGAAGTATCCCAGCGTTTCGCCGCTCTGCCGATCGACCGTCCATACGACGTCGTTGTGCGCATCGGCGACGAACAGGTACTTCTGTTCCGGATCCTTGGAAATGATCATCTTGTACATGCTGCCGCAGATCGAGGAGTAGAAGGTTCCGACAGGCATGGGAGAGGCGGGATCTTCGCGCAGACCGGCGCATCGGCCGCGTTGCGCAGGCGTGTTTGGCGAGACATGAATGTTCTGCAGCCACTCCCCTTCCGTGGTGAACACCTGAATCCGGTTCTGGCCACGCTCTCCGATGTAGACGCGACGGTCTCTTGATATCTCGATAAAGTGCAGCGTCGGAGCGAAATTCCGCTCCTCGGGCGGTGGTTCTCCCGTCCATGTGTAACCGGAAATCGGTTCGTTCGAGACCTCGCTCAACGGCATCCCGTGCCCGCCCCAGCCACGCTTGAATTCACCGGTCGAGGCGTCGTAGACGGTGACGCGCTTCTGGTCGATGATGTAGATCTCGTCGGCGACCTCGTCGAGCTGGAAGCGCCCCACGTTCACGATCGTGTCCACGTCCTGGTTGTTCTGGGGCGTCTGCGACGTGCGGTTGTCGGCATCGGTGCCAAGTCTTGGCGGCCTGCGGCCGAAGTCCCAGACAAACTCGCCGTCGCGCGTGAACTTCAGGATACTGTCCTGCGCCGCCTCGCCCGCGATCCAGACGAAGCCCTCACTGTCGGCAATGACGGTCTGGAGGTACGTCGGCCACAGCGGATGATATCCGGGGCCTCCCCAGGCATTGAGGACGTTGCCCTCCTGATCGAGTTCGATGATTTCCGGCCCGCGCACGCAGCAAAGCGCCGCTCCCGGCCCGAGTTCCGCCGTCAGTTCGATCGGCAGGGCGGCTCTTCCCCGGTTTATGAACCAGATATGGTCCATGTGGTCGACGTGAATGCCCGTGACCTGCTGCATGCTCCACTGGTTCGGCAGCGGCTTGGGCCAGAACGGATCGACACGGTACTGGGGCGCGCCTTCGGCGTCGACAGCCTGACCCTCCACCACCTGCGCTTCAGCGGCATACGCGACGATTCCGCACAGGCCTGCGACGACAGCTAACGCTCTGCTCTTGATCATCATGGCCTCTTTCCTCAACTCGGGTGCCGTCATGAAGATTACTCGCGTTGCTGTGGATTTGGCAAAGAATAAGTTTCAGGTGGATGGGATAGACGATGCTGTCCGCGGTGTGCGGAACCCCCAGCTAACCCTTCAGCGCGCGCTGTGCCCTGTGCGCGCCGGCCCGCCCTCCGGGATAACCGTCGTCAGTCGCCGTAAACCACGGTCAGGTACGCACTGTTGGACGTGCCGTCGCCCCAGGGGGCCACGGCTGCGACATTCAGCGGCGGCGGATTGACGACCACCAGTTCGAATCGTCCCGCTTCACCGAGAAGATTGTCGTCCAGCGTGACCTCCATCTCCACCGCGCTCAGGGGCCGATTGGGCACCGGCATGCCCCTGAAAAGCACCTGCGAGCGCTCGACGAAATTGAAGCCCGTCAGTGTCAGCGTCAGGTCGTCCGCGCCGGCTGTGACCATGATCGGATCGATGGTCGCGATCGCAGGTTGCAACGCCTCACCGGGGTCGCGCAGCGCCGTGGAACGGGGACCGGCGTCGCCGAACAGCGCCTGCCGGTACGCGACCACCCACGGCAGGCCATCCACCGGGGGATTGGCGGGCGCCTTGATCCAGAACGGGCCGCCGTGCCACGACTGGTAGCCGGGTTCCACCACCCTGCCGTCGAAGATGACGGTATCCACCGCGCGCAGGTTGGCCGCATCGGCCAGCGGATCCGCGTCCAGGATGACGATATCGGCGATCTTGCCCGCCTCCACCGTACCCAGGTCATCGCCCCTGCGGACCATCTCGGCGGCCCACCGGGTCGCTCCCTGGATGATCTGCATGGGCGTGACGCCGGCTTCAACGAAGATCGCGATCTCGTGGTGCAGGTTGTTGCCGGGGACCATTCGGGCGTTGGTGTTGGCGCCGGGCACCAGCCGTCCACCGGCATCCACGAACTGCTTGTGGAACTGAAGCGCCGCCTGCCAGCCCCGCATCCTGGTGTCGTAGGTTTCGCGCGCCTCGGCGGTCAGCCCGTCAAGCTCGGCCAGTCCGTTGGGACCCATGGGGCCTGCAGCGCCCTGCGCCGTCCCCGATGTATTCGTATAGCGGTCCAGCGCTGCCATCATCCTGTCGGGCGGGTAGTACGCCAGCAGGTCCGGATCGGCCTCGGCGAAGAACCGCCGGTCGTCTTCCGCGAAGCGCTTCCAGTCCCTGGGGTAACCCGGGTACTCGATCTTGAAGGTGGGCGTCAGCGCGGTGCCGCTCTCGACCAGCAACCGGATCAGCGACTCCGCCCTCTCCGGGTCGATGTCGGCGTACATCTCCAGTTCGTCGCCCTGGGCATCCTCGGACGGGTTGCGGGTGATAGCCCACGGCACGCCCGCCGAGTGAGGCAGGTTCGTCGAGCCCAGCGCGGCGGCGTCCCGCGGTCCGAAAGACGGCCCGTAGGCGCGCGTGAACACCGGCACACTGCGGCTGTCAGCCACCTCGAAACCGGCCTGATAGTACTCCGGCGGCAGCCGGCCGTCCTGGAAGATGATGTAGTCGGCAGTTGCGTCGATGTAGGCATTGACCAGGCGGCGCACGTCGTCGACGGACTGGGGTCCGCCGTTGGGTGTCAACGTGGTTTCCAGTTCCATCACCGGGCTTGGCTGGCGGCGGCTGATCCGCGATACGCCAGTAAAGCTTCGCGGGCCGCGCACGTGTCCCTTGATCGCCGCATCTCGCTGGGCCACGGAGAGTTCGCCGGAATTGCCCACGTCGATGGTCGAGGTGATGCCGTGGTTGAGCATGATCTCGCCGTAGTACCAGTTGTAGCTCACCTGGGCGTCCCAGAGGCCCGGCAGGACGTACTTGCCGGTGGCGTCGATCACCGCCGCATCGGCGGGCATTGAAGCCGCCGACCCCGTGGCCACCTCGACGATCCGGTTGCCCTCGATCACGATGACCGCATCGGTGACGGGCTCACCGCCGTTGCCGTCGATCAGGGTGCCGCCGGTGATCACCAGCGCCGGCTCCTGCGCGGCGACGGGCGTGACCGGCAACTGCACGGCGCCAATAATGACGGCCAACACTGCGCATCGCGCCATCGACTTCCGAATCGGCCGCCCCGCCGCCGGCGAGGTTCTCACGTTCCGGGCCGGATTCCCCTGCATCGGCGCATGCGCCGCGCCACTCCTTCCAGCGTTATTGCATATCACGACATCTGCTCCCATTCGAACATTGTTTCTGCCCACCCGCTCGTTGCATGCATGCCTGTGTCCATGGTGCCTGTTTTCGCTCTCGACATTCCCATTTGTGACAGACCTGTAACACGGCTTGAATCATCTGTGCCGGCTGCCCAAGAATAGGAAACCCCGGCACATACAATAGCGAGATCCCGGTGAAGACTACCAACCGTATCGTTCGTTTTCCATGGACTGCGGCATTGGCCATCGCCGGTACGCAAGCCGGCGCACAAACGCCGCCCGCTGCAGGTACGGATTCGGTACCCGCCGTGACGCAGATCGCCTACCTCAAGGCCTCAAACGCCGAAGCCCACGATCATTTCGGCTGCGGTGGAGCCATTTCGGGTCACACGGGGAACTCCCTGGCCGTCAGCCGGGACGGCATGACAATCGCGATCGGAGCGCCCTACGAGAGCAGCGGCGCCAGGGGCATCGACGGCGATCAGAACGACAATTCCCTCTACGGTTCCGGAGCGGTTTACATCTTCTCCCGTGACGGCGGCAGCTGGGTTCAAACCGCCTACATCAAGGCGTCGAATACGGGATTCGACGATCATTTCGGCGCTTCGGTGGCACTGAGCGCGGACGGCAGCACCCTAGCCGTCGCGGCTCCCTTCGAGTCGAGCGCCGCCACGGGCATCGGCGGCGATCAGGACGACGACTCCCTTCCCCAGGCCGGCGCCGTGTACGTGTTCACGCGCAGCGAGGGCAACTGGGCGCAGCAGGCCTACATCAAGGCTTCCAATACCGGTCGTGCGGGCAGGGACAACGAACTGTCCGATGGCGACAGGTTCGGGTACTCGCTGGCGTTGAGTGCGGACGGCGCGACACTGGCCGTGGGCGCCATTGCCGAAGACAGCGCAGCGCGCACCGTCAACGGCGATCAGGACGACGACACGGTTGCCTCGTCCGGTGCCGCCTATGTCTTCACCCGGTCGGGCGGCGAATGGTCCCAGCAGGCATATCTCAAGGCTTCGAATTCCGAAGTCGGCGATCTGTTCGGATTCGCCGTGGGGCTGAGCGGCGACGGCGATACGCTGGCGGTCAGCAGCTATGACGAAGATGGGGGAACACGTGTCATCAACGGTCCCGACGACAACCTCGCCTCGGCTGCCGGGGCGATCTTCGTCTTCGAACGGAACGCCGGCGCCTGGACCGAGACAGCCTATCTGAAAGGCTCCAGGAACGAGCGAACGGATCAGCTCGGGTACTCCGTTGCCATCAGCGACGACGGCAACACCATCGCCGGCGGAGCGGGAGACGAGGACTGCCTGACCCCCGGCGTGAATCCTCCCGGTTGTGACAACGATTCTCCGGCCGGCACGGGAGCCAATATATGGGTAGGGGCAGCTTACGTCTTTACCCGTCCCGACCGGGAAGGATACTGGACCGAGCAGGCCTTCCTGAAAGCTTCCAACGCCCGACCCTACAACTCCTACGGCGTCAAGCTTGCGTTGAGCGGCGACGGCGACACGCTCGCCGTGGCGGCCTACCTGGAGGACGAAGCCACCCGGGGCGTCCGGACATCCGAGCCACAACCCTTGCTGATCGTCCCCAATCTGGATCCGTGGCGGTCCGGAGACAACCGGGCCGAGGAGTCCGGAGCCGTTTACCTGTATACACGTACGGGCGGCCAGTGGACCGAACGGTCTTACGTCAAGGCCTCCAACGCGGACGCGGGAGACGAGTTCGGCAGCGCCGTCACCCTGAGCGGCGATGGCGCACTACTGGTCGTCGCCGCGCACCAGGAAGACAGCGCCGCGCGGGGAACAGGCGACACCCGATCCGACGATTCGGCGGACGATTCCGCGGATGATTCGGGTGCAGCCTATGTCTTCAGCCACGTGCGAACACCGTAGCGCGTTTGTTCGGCAGTAGAATGCCGGAATACCCGGCATCGAAAGACGGAAATCGACATGAGAAACCTACTTGTCTGCATCGCGGCGCTTCTCGCAGTACCGGGCGGCAACGCCCAGGAATCCTCTGGCGTCCTGACAGCCGCCGTCGAGAATCTGGTGGCCGCCAATCGCATCCTGGCGGCCCAGGGAATCCTGCCCGGCTACGGCCACGTGAGCGTGCGCCATCCGGATGATCCGGGGCGGTACCTGCTGTCCAGATCGATCGCGCCGGAACTGGTGACGGCCGAGGACATCGTGGCATTCGACCTGGACAGTGTCACCGACGATTCGCGAGGGTATTCGTACTATCTCGAACGGTTCATTCACGGGGAGATCTACAAGGTCCGCCCCGATGTCAACGCGGTGGTGCACAACCACTCGCCCGCGGTTATCACGTTTGGAATCGGCGGCACACCGCTGCGTCCCGTATTTCATCAGGCTGCATTCTTCCTTGACGGTATTCCGATCTGGGACTACCGCGATTTCGGCACGGCGGACGGTGCACTGGTTCATACGCCGGCGCGGGGGGAACGGTTAGCCGAGGCACTTGCGGACAGGCCCGCCGTTCTGATGCGAAACCATGGCGTCGCGGTAGTGGGATCGACGCTGCCCATGGTGGTGGGACGCAGTATCACGCTCGAGCAAAACGCACAGATGCAAAGCGACGCTCTGGCCAGGGGTAGCGAAATCGTCTATCTGGAGTTCGAAAGCGAAACGCCCGGCAGCGACTTCGAGCGTGCCTGGGATTTGTGGAAGCGGCAGGTTGAAATGCCGTAGGTGGTCGGCGACGAACGGGTCAATGCGGCGCGTCGCTTCCTTAAACACTTGCAACACGCTACGGCGATTGTCGACCCGCGAGCTTGGCGAGTTGCCATTCGGTCCCGGTTTCGAGACAGAATGCTTCGAGTTCCGATATCGAAGGGAGTGAGGGTTGTGCGCCCATCCGGGTCGCGGCGAATGCGCCGGCACTCGATGCCAACCGCACGGCTTCGGCTCGCTGTAACCCGCTCCCCCATCCAAAGGCCAAGGCGCCGCTGAATGAGTCGCCGGCCGCAGTCGTATCTACCGCCGCTATCGGCGTGGCAGGCACCAGGACGGCTCCGGACTCATCCGCCAATAGCGCGCCAGCCGCGCCCATCGTAATAATCGCGCACGTCGGCCCCATTCCGAGCACCACGCTCGCGGCTTCACGGGCAGATGACTCGTTGGCGACCCGGACCCCGGTCAGGCCCTCCGCCTCCGAAGCATTGGGCTTTATGCAGGTGACGTTGCGGAGCAGGGCCTCGGGCAGCGGTTTTTCGGGCGCCGGCGCCGGATCGAGGATGACCGGCACACCCGCCTGAGCGGCGATTTCCGCCGCTCGAGCGACGATGCTCACCGGCAACTCCAGTTGCATGACCAGAACATCCGCATCTCGAATCGCCCCTGCCGCGCGTTCGATGTCTTCGGGGGACATCGCATAATTGGCTCCGGACGCCACGGAAATCGCGTTTTCTCCCGCCTCATCGACCAGGATCAACGCCACGCCGGTTGCATTTTCCGAATCGCGCGAGATCAGGTCCGTGTTGATGCCGTCACGCTGATATCCGGCGATGGCCTGGTCGCCGAACGGGTCCGACCCGACTCGGGATATGAAATGAACGTCGGCTCCCAGCCGGGCCGCAGCAACGGCCTGGTTGGCGCCCTTGCCACCCGGTGCGACGAAGAACTCCCCTCCGACAACCGTCTCCCCGGGCGTTGGTATGCGCCGGGACTTCACGACCATGTCGGTGTTGGAACTGCCGACGACAGCGATTCTGGTCGTTTTCGTGGTATTTCCGATTGTCTTGTCCACGGTTTTTTCCATTGTCGTTTGCATCGTTCTTTCGGCACGGGGAAACGCTTCGGCGCGCGACGCGAGGCACAGCGACGCGAAGCGATGAAACCGAGGAGTCCCTTGGATCAGGCCCCCGCGGCGATGATGAGGACCAGGCCCAGAATGAAGCTGACGAACATCATGCCGATCAGCCTATCCGTGCCCGCAGGTGCGTCCCTGAACTCCTTCCACACGAAGACGCCCCAGAATGCCGCGACCATCGTGGCGCCTTGCCCGAGTCCGTACGAGATCGCCGGCCCGGCAATGCCGAATGCGATGATGGAAAACAGCATGCCGACACACCAGATCATGCCGCCGGCAATGCCCCATACATGGTCCTTGCCTGTACCGCGGAAATACTGGGACGGAGCAATCGGATCGCCCTGGAAAGGCTTCAACATGATGATCGTGTTGACGACGAAATTGCTCAACAGGATGCCCAGGGAGAAGAAAACCATGGCCGTATACGGGCTCAGCATGCCTGCCTGCATGTCGACAAAGTCAGGCGACATGGCCGCAGCAACGAATCGATAGAAAAATCCCATGAGAATGCCGCACAGAACGGCCAGTCCGAGACCGAGGGTGCCGCGCGAACCGCCCTGTCCCGGCAGTCGCCTGTAGGCCATCGCATCCATGATGATCGCGGCCGTGACCAGGCCCACCCCGGCGAAGAGCATCACCGGATCGCCCTGGGGTTGGGCGACATAGTTCACGACTACGCCGATCACCAGCGCCAGGCCGATTCCGACCGGAAACGCCACGGCCATCCCCGCGAGCGCGATGGCCGCTACGAGCAGGATATTGGCCACGTTGAAGACGACCCCACCGAGGACAGCAGAGCCGAGATGGGTTGTCGACGCCTGGGCCAGATCGTCAAGGAATCCGCGGCCCTCCGAGCCAACGCTTCCCATCGTGAACGCGAAGAGCAGTGCGGCCAGCAGAACGCCGATCACGTAGTCCCAGTAATACAACTCGAAGCGCCAGGTCCTGCCGGCGAGCTTCTGGGTGTTGGCCCAGGACCCCCAGCAGAGCATGGTAATGACGCAGAAGACGACCGCCACTGCGTAGTTTTGCAGTACAAACATTTCAGTTCCTTGCAGTTGTTCCGGCGCTTACTCGGGATCCGCGCCCGTGGATGAGTCGGTATTCGGTATGTACCAGAGATCGTTCGCAAGATCGACGCCGCCGCCCATCTCTTCCTGCACTACCCTGTCCACGACCAACACGCCTCGCTCGGCCATGGCCTGAATCGTATCGATGCCATCGTCGGGGAAGCCGCCGCGCGTTCTGTGGATGTTGTAACGGCCGGAAAACGATCTTCCGAACGCCTGCTCGACCCCCTCCCTGCCGATCATGAACCCCAGCAGCCCGCCCCATGTCGCCGCAGGATTGTCGGAGTCCCAACCCGCCAGGACGGCGATCTTGACAGTTTCCCGGTAGTCGCCTTCACCGTACAGGAGGCTGACGATGCTCGCGGCAAAGTTGATGCCGGAGGCGTAGCAGCCATTGCATTCCAGGTTTCTCGATGTCATATCGTAACCGTCAGCCTGTTCGACCTGGTAGCGGACATAGACCTCGTCGCGAGCCTGCTCCCAGGGCACACCCGCCTCATAGCGGCTCTTCACGAAATCGAACATCTTCGCCGTATAGGATTCGTCCGGCACGCCCTGGCGCGCCCGGTCCGCCATCCAGAAGATCTGGTCCCTCATCGGCAGTTCCTGATCGACCCGCGAGGCCAGCGAATGCATCTCCACATAGAACTCGGCCGCCCACGCCGCGTTCGCCCAGGCGGTGGTGCGGATCGGCAAATAGGCCATCTCCAGCGCCACGTCGGGCCGGCCCGGCGCAAACAGGCCGAATATCTCGGTCGTAAGCTGCGCGTCGATCATCTCGGAGTCGGGATTGTTGGCGGGGTCGCCGGTGGCCGGTGGCACCAGGCCCTGGACGCGCATCAGGTCGTGTGCCGTCTGGTTCGACACCCAGAGAAAATTCTGTTTGTCGCCGTTTGCGGTGGTAAATGGCGTGTTCTCGTCGGAATAGATATGCGTGAGCCAGCCATCGCGGATCTGTTCGCCGCTCAAAACGCTGGTCTGATGACTCAACAGCAGGTGCTGGTAGATGTACTCGATATCGGTGTCGTCGTCGGCACCCCAAATCTCGTCCTCGTCCACAAGCACCCAGTCGATGGTCGTTGAAATTCCGCCCCGGATATTGACCTGATCGGGCTGGCCCCAGTCGTCGCGGGTATAGAATTCCCCGGCCGGTCCCTCCCCGCCGATCTTGTCCGATTCCGTCACGATCCCGGTCCAGTTCGCGATGCACTGGCCCAGCCAGAAGCCATAGAGCTTGTCGACATACGCCTGCCGGGATATGACGAGGTCATCGGGCGCCGGCGTATAGGGAAGGTAGTCAAGGGAAGGATTGACCACGGGGCCGGCGGCGGCGGGCACGTCACCCGGATTCACGGCCTGTGGCTCGCTCTGACTGGATCGCTGTTCACATCCGGACAGGACTAACGTGACGGGCAGGAAAGCCGTGATGATGGCGACAATTGCCGGCCGGATTCGCCCGGCACAGTCATGACCGGCTCGATGATCGATCATGGGATTCCTCCCTGATTCAGCGTTGAATGGACGGCCGGCGCGCTGAACGGCTCAATTCCGATCAGCCGCTTTGCCGACAATGATATCTCAATCGAATTCGATGCTTTTCGAGCGAATGCCTGGCTCCGGCCCAAGCGTCTTACTTGACATGACAACTTACCTGCGCATCATGTATCACAATGACAGGAGGTAACCGGCCATGCAGGACAGCTTTCAGGTAAACGGCCAGGCGAGTCCGGGTCGCCATGAAAGCACGCCGCGAAGGCGCGTCCGCCGGCTGGCCGGCCTGCTGGGAGCGATGTGCGTCGCCTCCGTCGCGTCGGCGCACCATTCCAGCACGACCTTCTACGACTACGACAACTTCATCGAGTTCGAAGGCGAGGTCTCCCGCGTACTGTGGCGCAATCCCCATGTTCAATTCTCGATCATGCGGACAATGGAAGACGGCACGCGCGAGGAATGGTTGGCGGATTCCGCTTCGGTCAACAGCCTGCAGCGGGGCGGCTTCGATCGACAGCTTGTCTCGCCGGGAGATGTGGTTCGAGTGTACGGCCCCGTTTCCCGGCAGGGACTCAAGGCGATCCGCGCAGTCAATCTGATGCTCCCGGGCGGCGAGGAATACCTGATGATGGCCGGACAAGGTGTGGGCTTCCGGTGGTCGGAAGATGCCCTGCAGGTTCGCGGCGGCCGACTTCCCGTACCGGAGGCGGTGGACGGCGCTGCGGAGCCCGAAGGCATCTTCAGGGTCTGGTCGCCCGGCACGGACATTCGCACGCTGGAGCGTGCGGCCATGCGCCCCCTGGCGTTGACGGAAAGCGCCCTGGCCCGGCGCGATGCCTGGGACCCGCTGGTGGACGATCCCGGTTTGACGTGCACGCAGCAGGGCATGCCCGGCATCATGATGAATCCCTTCCCTATCGAGTTTATCGAGCGAGACGGCGTTATCCTGCTGCGCACGGAAGAGTGGGACGTGGAACGAACGATCCACGTGGACCCTTCGACCGAACCGCAGGCGGAATTCTCCCACCTGGGATTTTCGGCCGGCCGCTGGGAGGGCAACACGCTGGTCGTCGAAACGAACAGGATCAGCTGGCCGTACTACGACGACCGGGGCACCCCTCAGAGCCCGGATGTGCACATCGTCGAGCGCTTTACCCTCAGCGGCGACGCGACCCGGCTGGACTACGTGCAGACTGCCACCGACCCGACAAACTTCCGTGAGCCGCTGGTGGACGAATTTTTCTGGGTGTGGGTACCGGGGGAAGAGGTCAAGCCGTATGAATGCGCCCTGTGGGATTCATCCGATCCGTCCGGCAACGGCCAATAGCTGGCTGGGCGAAGCTATTGCCGAGCCAATTCGTTTGCAACGCTGAAGAAATAGTTCCTTGCGGTCGGGTTGACTTGCTGCCTGGCGATCCCTCGGAGCGCCTGAATCTTGATTTCAGTCACTTCCGTGGTCCGATAATCAGTCGCCAACAGATAATCGGCCAATTGCATGGCCCACTGATAGGCTTCAGATGCAACAGCATCCTGCAACTCCGTGAAGATGTTGTCCGCACCGCCTCCCAAACCAATGATTCGCTCCGCCTGTTCACGCTCGGAAAGCGGCAGGAGAGTGGTTGGATTTCCGTCAAACCATCCTATCTTTCCGTTGAATACGGACCTGACTCCCCACGGGACCATGCCATAGAACTCGGTAAGGTATGGAGAATCCGCAAGCTCTTCCGGTAGCGTGACTGTTTCCGCAAGCTGATTGGCCGTCATGCCGTCGTTCATTCCCTCGACCGTTGCTTCATAGACATAACGTATTGCCGAAGCGTAGTCCCCAAGTGCCTTGTCCACCTGTTCCTCACCGAGAACCGGCCGGCTATGACCCGGGACCAGGTATTCAGCGCCTTCCTGCCGCATTTTCTCCAGGCTCTCGGCCCATACCTTCACGTCCCGGTACATTGCGCCCCTGATCGGATAAAGATTGGGGAATGCCTTGTAAAAGTTGTCACCGGGGAACAGCACCCGTTGCTCGGGCAGCCAGACATAGAGTTGATCGTCCGTCTCTCCCGGCGCGGCAACCAACTCCACATCGACTCCCTCGATAGTGACTTCAAAACGTTCTTCGCCAAACGTGACGGTCGGTGGCAGATAGCCGTCCCCTTCCTCGTCCCGGATCGGGTGCTCCGCGGTACCCATGTTGATGAACTCTTCCGAATCCAGAAAAAAGCCGAATTGCCGCGAGGTACGGGCGAAACTTATTGCACCCAGGTCCGAATCGGGCAGCAGGTTATTGCGGAAACCGGTACGGGCATAGATTTCGAGTTCGCCATCTCCGAGAAACTCCGTGGTCCCGCTCGTGTGGTCCACGTGACCATGGGTGTAGATGATTGCCCTTACGGGCAACTCGCTGATCGCCCTGAACTCTTCCAATACCGCTCTCGCGGCAGACTTGCTCTCCTTGGTGTCAACGATGATCAAGCCCGATTCACCGACGATCATCGCTGAATTCGAAGCGCCGTAACCCGACGCCATGTAAACACCGTCGGTTATCTCGATGATTTCCCGGCGAAATTCTTTGGAGTGTTCTCTCAACAGGGATTCTGCGCTGGTGTCTTGCGCATATGCCGTGTGCTGGCCGAAAACCATGCAGAAAAGGAGTGTCGTCCCAACAGTCAGCCTGTTGCCAATGCCTGTCACCATGGTCTGTTGCTCCACGCAGCCGTTCAGATTCATTTGCCCTATTCCGACAGGACATCGATCCGTCGGGAAATGACCCGTGATTTCTCCACCGCTCAATATCGGGCCGGATGCTTGAGATGTCAAGCGTCGTTGCTCCGGTACGGCTTCTTGACAAGCGCCTGGGCATCAAAGAAACTTTGATATATCAAGTGATAAGTCAAGCTTCACAAGAAAATATCATTTGTTGATGGCAAACGACTATGGCGTTGTATGAGCACAACGCCTAAGAGGGAGGATATATGGTCAAGCGCTCGATTTTTCCGGGGACAATCTACCGATGCGGGCTCGTCGTTATCGCGGCAAGCCTCACGGGCACCGTCTCCGCCCAGGTGCTGGAAGAGATCATCGTCACCGCCACCAAGCGGGAAGAGGCGCTCACCGATGTGCCCATCTCCATCTCGGCCATAGACACCGAAAAATTGATCAACAACGGCTGGAACGAGACCACCGATGTGCTGGATTTCGTCCCGAACGTCACCTTTTATCTGAACGGAACGAGCACCACGAAACTGAACATACGCGGCGTGCATTCGGACGGTCCCAATCCCTCCCTGGAAGCACCGGTCGCCGTATTCACGGATGGAATCTACAACCCGCGCCCGGACTTTGTCCGCGCCCCCCTGCTCGACCTTGAAGGCGTGGAAGTGCAGCGAGGCCCGCAGGCGACCTACTACGGCCACAATGCCACAGCGGGGTCCATCAGTTTCCGCTCGACGCGCCAGTCCCTTGACGAAGCCGATGGCTTTCTCGTCGTGGAAGGCTCGGCCGAGAGCAGGAACAAGGTCGACTTTGCCTACGGCGCACCGCTATCCGATACCTTTGGCCTGCGCTTCTCGGGCGCGCTCAGGAATACTTCGGGTCATATCGAGAACATTGCCCAGGACAGGGACGAACCGAAAAACGACACTTCCATTTTCAGGTTGAGCGGCGTGTGGGTCCCCGGCGATCAAACCGATGTCTTCTTCAAACTGGAACGCTATGAAGCCGACGTTACGGGCGAGGTCAGGGAACCCATTACCTGCGGAGGCGCCGGTAACCCCACGGCGCCCGCTCCGTGCCGGGCGTTCGATCCCTCGGCAAGCGGCAGCCTAGTCGGCCAGGCCGACGTTGCCCTCGGCGTGGACGATCGTATAGCCGAAGGGGCGACAATACTGCCGAATTACACGACACGCATTTTCGGCATGGGGTCCAACGTCACCAGCACCATTACCAACGTCGCCGACGCGCGTTTCATGTCGCGGTCCGGCACGTTCTCGGAGAACACCCGGGCCGCCCTGGACATCAGCCACGATTTCGGCTCTTTCACCCTGACCTCCCTGACCGGAATCGAGACCGGTGAACGCAGCCCCTTGAGGGACGCCGACATGACCCCGATTGCCGGCATTTTCACTCATGGCTACCAGGACTACGATTACTGGACCGAGGAACTCCGGCTGACCTCGAATACCGACGGTCCCCTCGCCTGGATGGTCGGCGGCCTGATTCAGGGTACGGATGGCAGCTCATTCGGCCAGGTTGTTCACAACCTGAATGGAGTATGGACAACCAACTCCCATGTCCAGGAAGACAACATTCTCGGACTCTTCTTCGATCTCAATTATGACCTGAACGACGCAGTCAATCTGAGCTTCGGCGGCCGCTACACGGATGTGGAAAAGACGGCTGTCGACATAACGTCCAGGGCCCCGTTGAATGCTGACGGCACACCGGGTGCTTTCAGTGAGATACTGAATACGGGCACCGGGTTTGTCGCAAATCTGGCGGGTCCGCCTACCTTCGCGGACGGGATTGCCGATCTCGGAGACGGGACCTATTCCGAAGACAGCTTCGATCCCTATGTTTCGGTTCGGTTCGCGATCAACGATTCGGCCAACGTGTACGCCTTGTGGTCGAGCGCTTTCAAGGCCGGCGGATTCAGCAATGGTCCGGGCACGGGGCTGCCGTTTTCCGTCCTGCATCCGGCCTTGCCCGATGTCTACGAGTTCATGGGGGAAGAATCGGAAAGCTTCGAGATCGGTTACAAGGCACTGCTGGCCGACGGACGCGTGGACCTGAATATCGCGGCCTTCTCCACGGAGTTCACCAACCAGCACACGGTTGTGCCCGCATTCGCTTTCGGGCCTCCACCTTCCCCTGGCGTGGTGTTCTATACCACCGGCGTGGATTCCGAACAGCAGGGCGTCGAAGTCGATGGCAGGCTCGCCGCGTCAGACAACCTCACCATCACTTTCGCCGGGGCACTGCTGGATGCCGAAATGACCGATCAGGGCATGATGAACTTCTACGGTTGCCTCGATTGTGCGCCACGGGAACTCATCCAGGCCTCGGACTGGTCCGCTGCGTTCGGCGCCACCTGGTCCGCACCCATTGGAGATGCCTACGAACTGACATTGAACACGGAGATGGCCTTTGCTGACGGGTATCAGGTGGCCTATGGGGATCCAGGCGTCTTTGAGGATTCGGCTGTCGGCGATGAATTGTGGTTGTGGCAGGATCCCTGGGAACGAATCAACGTTCGAGCCGCCCTGAGGCCGATCAACGGATACTGGGACGTCTCGGTCTTCGGCCGCAACGTCACCGACAATCGGCGGACGAACGACTACGCGCCCGACGGTAACGCAACGCTGTTTTACGTCACGCGGCAGTACGGCGCCGATTGGGGTGTGGCTTTCCGGTACAACTTCTGAGGCGCCGGGAGCCTATGCGATATGCTCCCGGTGCTTGAAGTCCGATTCCTTGTAGTCCGTATTGTCGAGAAGTTCGTTCGCATTCGCACGGATCTTCTCGATCGTTTCGAGGAGTTGGCTGTATTCGTTTTCGTCGATGTTCTCCAGCAGCCGCCCCTCGCGTGACAGATGGATCGCCTCAACGAGTTCATACGCACGTTCACCCTTTTTGGTCAGCCGAATGAGCTTGCGTCTTCCGTAACTGGGATCCTGTGTTCGCGCGATCATCTTCTTGTCGAGCAGTGACTTGATCACCCTGCTGATCTGTCCCTCATCCGCCGACATGGCCACTGCGATCTCGCGGGCGGAAATGACCTTCTTGTAGCCTATTTTTCGAAGCACCCAGGCCTCGACAACCTGAACGCCCGCAGTGGAGGAAAACGCGCGAATGGAGCTTCGGAAAATCAGGTTTCCCAATTCGTTCAGGATTTGCCCGATCCCCTTGGGCGGAAACTCGCGGCGGCTCTCGTGGTCCTCGGGACCGAACTTTGTAATGTCATAATTCCTGAGCATGTTCTTCCTCGAATTTTTCTGTCATTACCGAAAACTCAATTGGGTTCCCTGCACCGACCGGCGCCACAGCCGCACCGAATCTCGACCCATTGAGACTGCGGCATGGCAGCCGGCACGACGCTTGTTATGTCAAGCATAGTCGGCCAAAATGACCGAAACTGCAACCTGGCCGAGCGTCACCGGCCAGAGGATTTCTTCATGCAAGCAATTCCGGCTACTGCCACGTTAACCTTGACCGCGCTGATACCGCTCGCGGAGGCCGGTGCCCAGATTCCGGCAGAATTCGTCGTCACGGAACGGGATCGGATGGTCCAGGAGATCGAGTCCTGGGAGACGGTGCTGGAGGATTGGGAGCGGCGCGCCAGGACCGGGAGCATCAGGAGCGGGTACGAGGTTGAGGTGATTGCGACCTTCGATCCGGGCGAGGCAAGGTTCGAGCCGCAGCCCGGCGGCATCTATTTCTACGAGAACGTGGATCGGCAGAGTCCATTCGCGCACGGGCCCGACCCCCGACCGGAGTCGAAGTCCAGCGTTATCGTGGTCGGAGATGCCAGAAGCAGGGAAATCATCGCCCACTACGAATTCGCGCCCGAGCTGTTCGCGTCCGTGCACACCACCGCAATGTCCCCGGATGGCAGGTATCTCTACATCGTCGGCCCGAGACCCGGAGAATCGAACGAGGAATACCAGGCCCTGGGCACGCCAGGGACACTGATCAAGGTGGATGCGCTGACCCTGCAACCGATCAGTCAGCTGACCGTCGGCGGTCGCATCCACCACGGACAGATCTTTCAGGACCGCTACATTCTCTTCGACACGTTCGCCCGCGAAGAAGGCGGCCTCGACATCGCATTATTCGACCCGGCCACCGACGAAATCGTCGGGGGCGTTCGCGACGAGGACCTGGGCGGCGGCACGGCCACCGCGTTCACGGATGGAGAGTACATCTACGCGTTGATGGAACCGGCCGGCTACGGTCCCCTCTCGATGTCGGGGTACGTGGCAGCGACCAACCTGGGGCGCGGCCGTGTCGTGGCGCTGAGACCCTTCTGGGTGGCCAAGATCGATCCGCGGACCTGGGAGGTCGTGCGGGAGTACCCGTATCCGGGCTATCGCGGCGACTGGATCGAGTTCGATGCCGCACGCGAGCACATGTTCATCCCGTCTGCCGGCTCCGGCAGCCTCAGCAAGATCAACCTCGATACCGGGGAGGTCGTCTGGCATCAGCCAACGGGCGTCGGTCCCTACGGCGCGGAACTGACGGCGGACGAGTCCGAGGTCTGGGTGGCCGACAAGGGCGAGGCCGCCGGATTCTTCGGTCGCACCATCACCGTGTTCGACAACGAGAGCGGGCGCCACCTGGAAACATTGTTTGCCGGATATTCCATCGACCATGTCCTGCTGTCGCCGAACGGCAGGGAGATGTGGGCCACCAGCAACCGGGAGAGCAGGATCTACGTATTCGATGCGGGAACGCGCCAGCAGTTGACGCTCATCGACATGCCGACCACGGGGGGCGCCCACGGCCTCGTCTGGGTGCACTACGACGAGGATGGAAGCTCACGCGTCGTGGCCGACCAGGGCGGCTTCCACAACGGCATCAACCCCCGTCTGGGCCGCCCGCTGGAGTACTGATCGAGCGCTGAACATTAAACGTCCCCGTAAATCCCGGGACTTTTCGAGACCCGCCTGGCCGGACGCGCGCCTGCGGCCACTTATACGGCGTAATCAGGTTGATACAGCACTACTCCTGAATACTCCAGCCTGTAGAAAGCAGGGCAAGATTTCTGCCACTGAATGCAGGATAGTCTTTTGGAAACTTGTAGGCACGATAGAAAGTAGAGCGACTGCCCGGGACTGTCCGCAACACCTCCTCACCCTCTTCCGTAACTTCAAAAATTCCACTTACCAGGCCGCTGACGCCGAAGATATTGCCATTTGGCAGACGCCTGGCCCCCGACATGAACGGTGCGTAAAAGCTCTCCGGCGGATCGCCTGCAAACTCATGAAATTCGTAATCCGGGCTTGCAGGACCGTACGGTTCGTTACCGGCACGCTGGTACGCGTCGCCACGCGCAGGCAGTGTCAGCTCAATGTAGCTTGTGTTAGCCGGTTGCCGCTCCACTCCGTTGTTGAATACGCTGATATCCCCGCGCGCAGGAACACCGTCGGGTATCCAAGCCGCGTCATGCTGCTTGAAAAGCTGTCGCGATTCAGCATCTCCCATCCCGTAGGCATGAGGATTCCCCCATCGATACATCAGATCGCCACCCCTGCCACTTGCACCTCCCCTATCCGTACTTGCCTCCGCCGTGGTGGTGCTGTGATCGATAATGAATATCTCATTGGTGCCGAAATTGCTGATCAGAATCTGATCCCGCTCTTCGCTGTAAGAGATGGAGTTGAAGTGAAAAATGCTTCCAGGGATAAACCGGGTTGATTCGCCAACATAGTTGATGTCGATCTTGCCGACATGATCTGCGGGATCGCCATAGTTGGGGCGTTCCGGATACAGATCCTGGACGATGTGGTCCAGCACATTCCATTCCCAGACAATACGGGTCGAGCCGTCTTCGAGATTCGGTTGAATTTCAACGATGCGTTCAAAGGCTATCGCCCTGTCGTTGACGGGCCGAAAGCCGAGTGATTCAGCTTCTTCAAGCGTCTTGAAGTCATTGACGATCAGCAGAATGTTTCCATTGGGCATGGGTTCGAAGTCATGATGCATGCAATGACGATAAGGCCTGCAATAGTCGAATTCCCAGAGTTGATTCCCGTCCCAGTCGATGATCTCGAGAGTGGTAAAGGAGGCTACGTAATAATCTTCCATACCCAGCCAGTCTTCTCTTGAGTAAGGACGCACTACGGTTCCATTTTCCAGCAGGTAGGGACCAACGCCTTCGTGGGCATGATTCGGACTGTCCCAGCGGTGTACCGGTTGAAACAATGAATTCAACAACCAGGTGGTATTACCAACGGTCCGGCTCATGTTGGTGTTGTGCTCCATGTAGAAAATGTAGCCATCAAACGCCCGGTTGTCCTGGCCCGGTCCAACCCCATCATCGAACAAGGTAGCGCCAAACGGACCACGGTTTGCTTCAGTCATTGAACCCTGGAATCCGGTCATGTCCGGACTCCCCGCCCGGCCGCCCTCTGCGTCGCCACCCCCGGCTGCAGCGGCATCGCCCCCGCGCAGCGCAGTTTCGGCGCTGCTCAGGTTCCAGTCGCCATCTGCGTCTAGGCGCCTTATGGCACTGGTTGAGTCTTCGATTTCATCGGCATCAACGGTCTGATCGCCATTGCGATCAATTAAATTCATCAGGGGCTGAATCCTTGGATTCTGCATCATTTCCCCCATGAATCCTGGCGGGTATTGTCTTCCTTCCGGCAATACCAGCCTTGTCTCTTCCGGTGACAAGACACCATCACCGTTTTCATCCAGTGCTCTTAGTGACCCAGGGCTGGACTGAACCTCTTCAGTTGAAAGCACGCCATCGGCATTGATATCCAATGCCGTCAGAACAGGCTGTTCCGCTTGAGACATGAACCCCTGGGCCGATACAACGGACACACCAGGGACAAGGAAGAATGCCAGGAACGCCATTGCCAACTTGTGACAAGAGTTCGGGGAAGTAGAAATTGAGGCACAAGATTCAGCGGCGGGGTTGGACAAAATCTTCATCTTTGGAGTCATCCTTCGGAAACCAATCATGGCGAACGGCCGTTTCGGGTCATTTTCAGAACTTATAGCAGCCGCCTGGAAGACGCCAGCACGTCGGCCAACAGATCCTCGATCGCCGCGGCATCGTAGAGATTCCCGTCGGCGATGACTGCCGAGATCCGAGTCGTGTTCTCGATATCCTCGAGCGGGTCGGCGTCGAGCAACACGAGATCCGCCAGCTTACCGGCCTCAATGGCGCCGAGATCGCCGCGCCGGTCGAAGTAGAGCGCCGGATTCAGCGTAGCCGCGCGCAGCGCATCCAGTGGCGACAGGCCCGCCTCCACCATCAATGCAAGCTCGTCGTGCAGAGCAAAGCCAGGCAGTCGATAGAAGGCCCCCGTGTCCGTTCCCGCGAGAATCGTGACGCCGCCTTCCACCACCAACCTCAGCAGCCGCTGGTTGAACTCGTGAAGATTCCTGTCCGCCTCGCCGGCATAGATCGGCGGCGGCCGGTAGTACTCGGCCTTCGCCGGCTTCAGATACTGCAGCCGCTCCCGGGAGACGCCGGGGCTGTCCACCGCCAGTTCCGCGGAGAAGATCATCGTTGGCGTAATGAACGTGCCGTTTGCGGCGAGATGCTCGATTGCGGCGCGGCAAGCGGGCTCGTTCAATTCGATCGGCGTCTCGCTCTCGCCGCGGCCGGTGGGCTCATCGTCTCTGCACGCCCTGCCCAGCGCCATGAGGTGCTCGACGCTGCGCATCCCGGAGTCGGACGCATCCATGATGGTGATCGACTGTGGCACGTGTCCCGAAAACACGAGGTGATGCCGCCTGGCCTGCTCGACCGCGGCATAGTAGACCTCGCTGGTCAAACCGTTGTGAATCTTCAGGAAATCGATGCCGCCGGCCACGAGAGAGTCGACGGCGCTGCGAGCCTCCTCGGGCGTGTAGATCATGTGCTCCGGGCCGAACCGTCGAGCCTGCGCCGTTTCCAGGAACGGACCGGAGGCGACGATCCGCGGCGCGGGCAGGTTCTCGCTGGCGATGCGGCGCTTGCCCGCCAGCAACTGGCCGAGATAGCTTCCCATGTCCCGCACGCCGGTCACGCCGTGGGCGAGAAACAGCTTGTACATGTCCATCGAGAAATCGTAGTCGATGCCGTAGTGCTCGAAGGCATGGGCGTGCATTTCCCACAAACCCGGAATCAGAAACTTGCCGCGGCCGTCGAGGACCCGGGCTCCGGGCGGCGCATCTGCCCCTGTGGCCGGACGAACCGAGGCGATCCGGTTGCCGCTCACGACGACCGTTTGATTCTCGACGCGCTCGCCCAGATCGACATCGATCACTGTCACGTCGTCGATGACGATGACAGGTGCTTCCTGGGCAACACTCTGCCCGATCGGCGAGACAAGTACTCCAATCCCCAGCAATAAGGCCGTAAATCGCGTCATTGTTGCTCCTGGTAATACCGCCATTGTCACCCAATCCATGTGCGATCGCAGTCCCGACCGCTCCGATCCATTTGTGGCCGCAGCCCTGACCGCTCCGGTCCAGGTGCGGCCACAGTCCTGACCGCACCGATTCATGCACAAGCTACACGTCTTAACTTGATGTATCAAGGTTCGGAGTGCTAGTCTTTTCTCTGGCGCAGACTGCGTCCGTACCCAACCGAGCGAGGGGGCTTGATGAACGTCAATTTTTCTGTCAACGGAGAGGCTGTCTCGGTAGACGTGGAACCCGACACGCCGTTGCTCTGGATTATCAGGGATCACCTGGGTCTTACCGGCACCAAGTTCGGTTGCGGTATGGCCATGTGCGGGGCCTGTACCGTCCACCTGGACGGGGCGCGCACCTTCTCCTGCCAGATCCAGGCCCGGAGCCTGGAGGGCCGGGCCATCACCACCATCGAAGGGCTCTCCCCCGACGGCCCGGAGGGCGACGTCCACCCCATCCAGCAGGCCTGGATCGACGAACAGGTGCCCCAGTGCGGCTTCTGTCAACCGGGCCAGATGATGGCCGCGCTGGATCTGTTGAACAGGAATCCATCCCCGACGCGTGAGGAGATCGTCGTCCACATGAACTCCAATCTCTGCCGGTGCGGCACGTATCCCCGCATCGTCAAGGCCATTCAGGCGGCGGCAGAGGAGATGCAGGCATGACGATCCAGACAGGCAATCAGACCCGCCGGGAATTCCTCAAGACCGGCGCCGGACTCGCCTTTGCGATTCCGCTGGCATCGAAGCTCGGTCTGGCCGGCGCCCAGACCGCCGGCAACGGCGCCGTGGCCAACAGCTACGTGATTCTCAAGCCCGATAACCGGATCACCATCTACACGCACGCCAGCGAGATGGGACAGGGCTCGTACACCGGCGTACCCATGGTCATCGCGGAGGAACTCGACGCGGACTGGAATCTCGTCGACATCGAGTTCTCGCCGCTCAGCGACGAACTGTACGGCAATCCCCGCTACTACGGCTTCATGCTGACCATCGGCAGCGACGCCATTTCGACGTTCTACGAGAAGCTGCGCTTCTCCGGCGCCCAGATCCGCAAGACTGTCATGCAAATGGCGGCGGACAACTGGGGTGTGCCCATCGGCGAGGTGCACACCGAGCCGAGCCTGGTCGTGCATTCGCCCACCGGGCGCAGCATGACCTACGGCGAGGTTTCGATGCTCGGCAACGTGCCCGAAACGCTGCCCGAGGTGGACGAGTCCGAGTACAAGCAAGTCGAGGACTACCGCATCGTCAACAATCGGGACATCCAGCGGCGGGACACGCCGGGCAAGGTGTTCGGCGGCGTGATGAACGGCGAGAAGATGTTCAGCATGGATGTGCGGTTGCCCGGCATGCTGTACGCGACTTCAAAGCGCAATCATTTCGGGAACCGCGAGGTCGTGCGGATCGTCAACGAGGACGAGGTGCTGGCCCTGCCGGACGTCATCGGGGTGGACGTCATACTGGATTCGGTCACGGTCATCGCCCGAACGTACGAAGCCGCCCGCAATGGCGAACAACTCCTCCAGGTGGAATGGAGCAACGCCGAGGAAGACGCCAGGTACAACTCGGATGAAGAGCTCGAACGGCTCAAGGCGATCGCCTACGACGAGTCCCGGGAAGGCATCGACGTCATGGGCCACTGGCGCGCGCGCCTGCGGGGCCAGGTCGGCCAGGCCGAAGGTCTCGACGAGGCGCTGGCATCGGCCGACGAGGTGCACCAGCGCCTGTACACCACGGGGTTCATGTATCACGCCCAGATGGAGACGATGAATGCGGTGGTCGATGTCACCGACGACGGCCGGAAGGCCGAGGTTTGGGCCGGCACACAGGGTCCCACCCAGACCCGGATGAGAGTGGCAGAGGTACTTGAGATTCCCATCGAGAACGTCACGCTGCACCGCAACTTCATGGGCGGCGGCTTCGGCCGCAAGGCCGTCCGCTCCCACGACAACTTCGTGGAAGCCGCCATGTTGTCGAAGATGTACGAGGCGCCGGTCAAGGTCATCTGGAGCCGCGAGAACGACCTGATCGCGGGCCACTACCGGCCCCACGGCGCACATCTCGTGACGGCGACCCGCAACGACAGGGGCGCCATCGACAACTTCCTGCACCGCACGGTCTCGGACGAACCGCTGCGATGGGGCGACCCGGAGCGCTTCGAAAGAGGCGACTCGCGACCCTACCTGGCCGCAAGTTTCTGGAACGGTGCCATATACCCCGCCGTGGAGAAGTTCCGCGGCGACGTCGTCATGGAGTTCACGGACACACGGGTCTGCGCCATGCGCGGCATCGGCGGCGTCGCTACCGCCTTTGCGAGAGAGTGCTTCGTGGACGAGATGGCCCACGAGACGGGAATCGACCCGCTCGAATACCGGCGCAGGCTGTTCGAGGGTCAACCGGAATCCCAGTTGGTGTTCGACACGCTGAAAGAGCGCTGCAACTGGGACGGCCGGCCGGGCCTCGGCTGCGCCATGGGAAGCGCGAGCTACGCGCTGGCGGTGGAGATCGATCTCGACGAGCGCACCGGGATCGTCAAGCCCACGAAGATCTGGGCTGTCGCCAGTTACGCCGTGGTGGTGGAGCCCAGCAACGCAGAGAACTCGTTCTACGGGCAGCTCATGCTCTACGTCGGCGCCTCGACTTCCGAGGAAATCACCTTCAGGGACGGCAAGCAGGAACAGAGCAACTTCCACAACTTCCAGATCGCGCGAATGGCGGACGTGCCCGAGATCGATGTCCACGTCATTCCGTCCGAAAGCCGTCAAATCGGCACGTCGGATGGCCCCGCCTATGCGATCGGACCCGCCATCTCGAACGCACTCTACAGCCTGACCGGCAAACGGGTCCGGCACCTGCCGGTGAGCCCGAGGGAGGTCCTCAAGGCGCTCAACGCCTGATCCCGGCCTCTGCGGTCAGGCCGCAACACGCCCACAACGGCGAGCGGTTCGCCAGATTGGATACTCCGACGCGGCGACCGGGTCGCGGTCGAACGGCAGGTGCTCGATGAATGGCGAGTGCTGCCATTCAGTCATGTTTCCACTCAGTGAGGACTTCCAGGGATGGCCACAACCGCAAAATCCTTCTTTACCAGCCTCATCGCCTGTGCGGCCCTTTCCCTCACAGGCGCCGCGATCGCGCAATCCGACAGGGTCCCGGCTGAAAAGCGTCTGATACTTGTCACCGGAATCACCGGCAACCAGGGCGGCGCCGTAGCCCGTGAGCTTGAGAGTCGCGGTTTTCCGTTGCGAGGCCTGTCCAGGGACATCGGGAAAGCCGAGTCGGTCGCGCTCGCGGAGTCCGGCATCGAGATGGTCCAGGGCGACTTCAATGACCCGGAAAGCGTGCGCAGGGCAGCCGAGGGCGTTCATGGCATGTTTCTCGTACTGCCGCAGATCCGGCAAGCGGAGGAGGAGGTCCGTATGGGCACGGACACCATCGACGCCGCCATCGCCGCCGGCGTTCAACATCTCGTCTACAGCTCTTCCGGCGCAGGTCACCCGGTGGACGGATTCCCCGGGGCGGCCAAGATGCAGATTGGCAGGCACCTGAGCGAATCCGGGACCCCCTACACCATCGTGATGCCCGGCACCTTCATGGAAGGCCTCCTGCCGGCGGAACGACAGCAGGAGATCCTTGAGAACGGCTACGGGAAC
Organism: Gammaproteobacteria bacterium; assembly: GCA_022820625.1. GTDB lineage: Bacteria > Pseudomonadota > Gammaproteobacteria > Steroidobacterales > Rariloculaceae > UBA6522. The sequence continues at coordinate 113,853 of JAJEFE010000169.1, forward strand.
GGACAGGGTCCCGAGGCCGTGACGGAATTCGTGGCGCTCGAGGACGTAGGCTTCATCGTGGGCGAGATCTTCGACGATCCGGACCCGTGGCTCGGCGTCGCTCAGCATCTTGCGGGAGATAGTGTGTCCGGTACCGGGCTTGCCACGATTTTATCGAGAGTCTCGGGCCGCGACATCGAATTCAGGATCACCGAGCCGCCGTTCTGGATGATGAGTATGCGGGAGTGGATGCAGCAGCAACCCGATGCCGGACCCGAAGTCGCCGGACTGCGTGAGCGGTACCCGCGACTCTCAACTCTTGAGGAATTTCTCCGCGAGCACCGCTGGGGCCAGTGAATCGCGGCGGTTGAACCTCCTCGCCGGGGCGCGCCCGGGTCAACGCACCCCGATCGCCCTGCCCCCCCTTTTACTGCGGTCCGGTCATCGCCAACGCGTTGCCATTGCCCGGATCGATCCCGTTGTGGAAGCCGCCCTGGTCCCGGACGACTGCGGGCTCGCCGTTTTCGTCGTAGTGCACCCAGACGAGGCCGTGCAGGTCGCCGCCGCCGGGTATCCGGATCACGTCCTTTCGTTCCCGTGTGTGGGCGTCGAAGACGTAGATTGCACCTTCGTAGTTGCTGGTCGCCCAGAACTCGTTGCCGTCGGGCGACAGGAGAATATGGTCGACGCGATAGGCCGAGAACAGCGTCTCCAGGTGATCGCCGGTCCCGGTCCCGTACACCGTCACGGTTCTCCCGCCGACCAACTGTGTAGCCTCGCCCTTGTCGGCGATCCAGACTTCGGTGCCGTCGGCGTTCAGGTTGCAGCCGTACGGGCCGACGCCGGTCGGCCGCGTCCAGGCGATCTCGCCGGTCTCGATGTTGGTCCTGCTCACCGTGTGGGTGCTCGTGCTCGGCACGTACATGTGACTCCCGTCGTGATCGAAACAGATCCAGTTGGCGCGATGGCCGGGGTGCGGATACTCCTGCAGCACTTCCCATGTGTTCGGGTCCAGCCTGGCGACCCACGAGCTTGGCATCACCGTGATCTCGCCATGCATGTACCTGCGCGCGCCCTGGAAACCGTACCCGGCGGGTTCCATCAGGACGTAGATGTACTCGTCGTCGGTCCATGCCGTGTAGGCATCGCCGCCGAGGTCTTCCTCGCGGACACCGCCGAGAATCCGGTCCGTCCCGGGATCGAACAGGTAGATGCGAAGCCCGTCCGGGTCCGTCGCGAACGAGTCGATCAGCATGTAGCGGTCCTGAAAGATCTGCGCATGATGCATGCGCCCGCCGATGACGATCTGCCTGACGGGCTGCAGCGTCAGCGCATCGATCTTCAGGAGGCTCGCCGCGGTCTGTATGCCGGTGCCGGCATACCCCTGCGGCTCCAGTTCCCCGCCGGGTCTCGCGCCGGTGATGTAGACGTAGCGCCCGTCGGGGGTGAGAGCCGTCCCGTGCACGGCGCTGCGAAGCTCGACGGGGATCTCGTACCAGGCGATCACCTCCCGGGTCTCGGCATCGCCGACGACGACCTTCATGCCCGAGGGCGAATGGACCTCTCCGGTCGCGACGTCCAGCGTTCCCCGCGTGCCGACGTTTTCGTAGAAGTACGTCCTGCCGGGCTCGGGCGTGAATTTCGGTTCGCCGGGATCGAACTCGGCCCCGACCGTCACCTCGTAGCTGCGCATGAGACTGCCCGGCTTGGCGCGCCGCTCCCAGGTCTCGACCACGACCGAGTAGTCTTCCAGGGCCCTGAGCAGCCTAAGGCGTTCGCTGCCTGCCGCGGCAGGGTCGCGGGCCTGCTCTTGCCGGGCATCGCCCGTCTCGGCGGGTGACGCATCTGCTTCGGGCGGGGCCACGCCGCTCCCCCCGTCGACGGGTTCGTTAGAGCACGAAGCCAGCGCAAGCACCAGAACCGCTGTCGTGATGGGCTTTCTCATAGTTCGGGAAGTTCGTCCGCGCATAAACTGCCACATTGCGAAATTGCTCCGGCGACGCAATTCCTAGATCGGCTCGACGCCCGCACGGAGGCAGAAGTATTCCCAGGCTCGCTCCGCGCCCAGCGGCGAGTTCTCCATTGCCGCTGACAGCTCGATTTCGCCATCCGTAAACTGCCTCGGCTCGCCCAGGCGAAGCGCCTCGGACAACACGCGCGCGTTGACCTGCAGGTACACGGCGGCCTTCACCGCAAGCTGAACGGTCTCACCGACCACCACCGCCCCGTGCCCGGCCATCAGAAGACATGTGTTCTGTTCCAGGGTTCTGGCCAGCGATCGGCCCATCTCCATCGTGCGAACCAGCATATTGGTGTCGCCAAATTCATCGTGGATATCCCACACCGGAATGTGACTGCCGATCACGGTGGCGTTGTGGACGACCGGGCGCAAGGGTGTCGAAGTCAGGCCAAAGGGCAGGACAGCGTACGCGTGATGATGAATCACGGCATTCACATCGGGGCGGGCCTCGTACACGGCTCCATGGATCATCCGCTCCGAGTATCCCCTCCTGCCCCTCGGGTCGACCGGTTCCCCGGTCTGCTCGAATTCCATCAGATCGTCAAACTCCACGAGCTCGGGACTCCTTGACTGCGACATTACGTAACGTTGAGCATTACCGGGGTGCCGGACGCTCACGTGACCGAAGGCATCGACAACGCCCTCGTTCGCCAGGATCCGATTGGCCGCGACCAGCCGCCGGAACTCAATGAGATTCTCGAGCCTCGCCTCGTCCTCCTGCGCCAACAGCGGACCCAACCGGCCGATCGCGGCCAGTCCCGCAAGTGCCGGAACAGCACTCAGTACCCTGCGCCTGCCTATTCGCTCTTCTGCCACTATTTCCACTCCACGACTTCGCAGGACCGGTGTCCCGCAGTTGACAACGTATTGCTACCGCAGGTACTCCACCGCGGCGTCCGGATCGCAGCTGAACGGCTGGCGCTGGATGTGCGGCGAGTGCTGCCACTCGAACGTGTGAGAAACCGCCGCCGTAAGGTACTCGGGGTCTTCGAGCGTCCAGTCGATGACGATGCTCGTGCCGTTCTCGCTCAACCGGTAGCGCTCGATCAGATGCTTCTGCGTGCCTGACGGATACGGCGTGTTTCCGCCCGCGCGGGGCCTGAAGTGCCGTGTATCGACAACGAGGGTGTCGCCCTCCCAGTGACCGGTGGAATGGCCCATGAAATCCATGTCCTCCACCGGGACACTCTCGGGATGGGCGCGTCCGTCCATGAAGATCTGCCTCGGGAACTCCATGTCCTCACCGTGCACGAGAATCAGGTCGTCGCCGGCGAACTCGATCTCGAAGACATGCGCGCGGCCAAGTTGCATTGGGAGCACGGCGTAGTTGTAGCATCGAACGCTGGCGGGCTGGAGCTGTGCTTCGGCCATCTGCGCCCGCTCGGCTCTGGCCAGTTCCGTTCCAAGCGGCTCGACCCTGGCGAACATCTCGCGAAATGTCTGTACGGGCAGCCAGACACCTTCGAGGCTGGCGGCCGGCGCCCGGTTCAGTCTCCCGGACTCGTCCTCCAGGTTGGGTATGTCGAGAAACGTGCCGTCCGCCTTCACGAGCGACAGCAACCGCCCGTAGCTGCGATCGGTGTCCCTGGCCGGGTTCACGGTCACGCTGAGCACGTCGCCCACGGCCAGGGAGTCGTCACGCCAGCCGTTGCGGTAGAGGTCGTTGCGAGTCTCCGTCTCGACCCTGAAGTTGATGGTTTCGCCCGCATCGTTGGCCACGTCCACGAAAAAGTAGGTATGCGGATTGACGAACCTGAACTCCGTGACGGTCCCGGTCACCGTGATCGCCGACTCCTCGTCAAAGGCGACAAAGGAGTGGTGGGCGGCGGCAGGCAGAGACGGCAAGAGTGCGGCAGCCGCCAAAAAACACCCGATCTTCTTCATGGCAAGTACTCCCCCGCTACGGCGCCCGTCCCCGGAAATCCGGTTGCTGACGTGCATCGGTTCCTGTCCCCTGCCAAATATCATGCCCCAAACTTGCTATGTCAAGTTTTGCGCCGGCAGGCGACCGCACGAAGACAACTACGGGCACCCCGGCAGGCTAAAACACACCGCGCACCTCAACTCCCACCACCCTCCCCTCCTTCAACGGCGAATAGGTCGAATCCACCAGTCCGCTGAGATCGAAGTCGCTGCGCCGGAGCACTTCATTCAGGAGGTTCTTGCCGTACAGCGTGAACGTCAGCGCATTGGGCGGCGAGTACGCGATGCTCGCATCCACCAGGTTGCCGCCATCGAGCGTGCCCAGGTTGTTGTCGGTGATCTCGCTGTCGTCGCGATGCGCAAGGCTCGCGCGCAGGGTCAGTTCGCCCCGGTCGCCGACGGTGCGCGTGTGCCGGCCTTCCACGCCGTACGTGAGCTTCGCAAGCCGGGGCAGCTTGAACCGGTCGTCGCCGACCGTCGATCCGTCGCCGTCCAGGTCGTGGCGAACCTCGTCGTAGGCCCCGTCCGTGTAGCCGACGAATCCGCTGAGCGTGCCGGACCGGCCGAGGGCGGCCAGAACTTCGGCCTCGAGCCCCTGGATGGTCGCATCGGCGGTATTGGCGGTTATCTGGATCGCGCCGCCCGCGGCATCGGCGAAGGTCACCTGGCGCTGCATTCCGTATATCCGGTTGTGGAAAGCGGCCACGTTCATCCGCACGCGTCCACCCGCAAGCTCGGACTTCAGCCCGACCTCGAGAGAATCCTGTTCCTCTTCGTCGAACGGTCCCGGTGGCGCGGTCGGTGAAGTGTTGCGCAGGTTGTAGCCGCCGCTGCGAAACCCTTTCGTGAGGTGGCCATACACCCGGGCCTGCGGGCTCAGCCAGCGTTGCAGGCCGACCTTTGGCGTCACGTTACGCCAGTTGTTGCCGTCCCTGAAGTCGTACACGCACTGGTGCGAGACGACCGCACAGGTGCCGTTGCCGGCGGTGGCAACCTCCACGTCCTTCTTTTCGAACGTGTAGCGGGCACCCACCGTCAGGATCCAGTCGTCCCCCAGGTCGATGTCGTTGTTCAGGAAGACTCCGCCGGTCAGGTGATCCTGATCGCCTCCGAAGGGCGCGCCCTCGGCGCCACGCAGCACTCGGCGCTCCCGGTACCGGATGTCCTGCGCGAAGAAATAGACCCCGAAGGTTGCCTGCCATCCATCCCGAAACCAGCCGGAGTAGCGCAACTCGTTGCTGAACTGCTCCTGATCGGTGAAAGTGAACCCGTGAAAGACCGGATCGACCGTTCCGTCGACATCTGTCAGGGAGTCGGCTTGAACCGTTCTCCAACCGAACACGTTGGTGACCGTCCCCCGGCCCAATGCCACACGCCGGTTCGCCTCGACGATGAAGTGCTGCCAGTCGACGAATGAAAATCCGGGCTCGTCGATGGCGAAATCGAAACCGCTGAAGCGGCGTCGGTTCTGAGTCGCCGCGCCGTCAGCTTCGGTATCGCCCTGTTCATAGATCATCGTGATATCGAGACTGTCCGAGGGCGTCCAGGTGACCACGGGCCGAACCACCCGTGTCACCTCGGCGCCGACCGCGCCGCCGCCGGGCGCGCTGTTCTCGAACCAGCCCCGGTCGTCCCGGTAGCCGATGGACAGCCGCGCACCGATGGCGCCGTCCGCCAGACCGCCCTCGACACTCGCGCTCAGGCGACTGTCCAGTCCCGTCTCCGTGCGCAACGCGGCATTGGCGGAAAACCCGCCGCCGGGACGCCGCGAACGCAGCAGCACCGCACCGCCCGTCACGTTGCGGCCGAAGAGAAGCCCCTGCGGGCCGCGCAGGATCTCGGCCGCCTCCAGGTCCAGCATGTCCACAACCACACCGTAGTTGACGCCGAGGTACATGCCGTCCACGAACACACCGACCGTCGGATCGATGGAAGGGATGGAACCGGCGACGCCCAGGCCGCGAATGGAGAAATTGGCGATGCCCTTGCCGGTCCCGATGGCGTCGAGGGCGACGTTCGGCAACGCGTAGCTCAAGTCCTCCATGTCGGTGACATGCCGCGCCGCCAGGGCTTCACCCGAGAGGACGCTGATGGCGGCCGGAACGAACTGAACGATCTCCGCTTCGCTCTTCTTGGTGGCAGTGGTGACCACCTCTTCCAGCACACCCGAATCCGCTGACGGCACCTGCGCCCCGGAGGTCGAGCACACAAGCAGCAAGCCAATCAGGGGTCGTTTCATAGCGGCCTCTGTTTCGACGTTCGGGCGAAGCCGCAAAACACCCGCACCATCACGTAGCCGGCATGGACGGCCAGCGGGACGCTGCCGGTCTTTCGGCCAGAATGCGCCTCGCAGGAGATGAAAATGGGGATGAGCAACGCCGAGGATGAGGCCAGCCAGTGAAATCACGGCGCCAAGAGTACATCATTGCGGATGAAGCACGGGCAATTCCGAGCAACTCATGTACGCGGCACAGATGGAGATTGACAAGGCATGAAGGTCAACAAGGTCGTCCTGGCCTATTCGGGCGGACTGGATACTTCGGTCATCTGCCGGTGGCTGCAGGAGACCTGCAGCGCCGAGGTGGTCACCTTCACGGCGGACATCGGCCAGGGCGACGAGATCGAGCCGGCAAGCGCCAAGGCACAGGCCATGGGCGTGACGGAGATCTACGTTGAAGACCTGAAGGAAACTTTCGCCCGCGACTACGTCTTCCCGATGTTCCGGGCCAATGCGCTCTACGAAGGCGAATACCTGCTCGGCACCAGCATCGCCCGCCCGCTCATCGCGCGGCGGCTGGTGGAGATCGCCGCGGAAACCGGGGCAGACGCCATCGCCCACGGCGCCACAGGCAAGGGCAATGACCAGGTGCGTTTCGAGTTGGGAGCGTATGCGCTCAACCCCGATATCAGGATCATCGCACCCTGGCGGGAGTGGGAACTGAATTCCCGGGAGGCGCTGCTGGATTACTGCCGCAGCCGGCGGATTCCGGTGGACTTCGAGCGCAAGGGCGAATCGCCGTACTCCATGGACGCCAATCTGCTGCACATTTCCTACGAAGGCGGCGGCCTGGAAGACCCGTGGAATGCCCCCGACGAAAACATGTGGCGATGGACCGTGGCCCCCGAATCTGCGCCGGACGAGCCGCATGTGCTCGAAATCGGGTTCGCCGCCGGCGACGCGGTGGCGCTGGACGGCCAACCGATGAGCCCGGCAACGCTACTGGCCCGACTGAACGAACTTGGCGGCGTCCACGGAGTCGGCCGACAGGATATCGTAGAAAACCGCTATGTCGGCATGAAGTCCCGCGGCTGTTACGAGACCCCCGGCGGCACGATCCTGCTCAAGGCGCACCGGGCGATGGAATCCCTCACGCTGGACCGGGAAGTGGCGCACCTCAAGGACGAACTGATGCCGCGCTACGCCGGGCTGATCTACAACGGCTACTGGTGGTCACCCGAACGCAAGGCGCTGCAGGCGCTCATCGACGAATCCCAGCAACCCGTCAACGGCGTCGTCCGCCTGAAGCTATACAAAGGCGCCGTGACCGTGCTCGGCCGCCGGTCGCCGGACAGTCTCCACGACGAGGACACGGCCACCTTCGAAGAGGATCGGGGCGCCTACCGCCAAGAAGATGCAACAGGATTCATCCGCTTGAATGCGCTGCGCCTGCGCATGGGCGCGAAGCTGGGCCGGAAGTTCTGACCGCTCTCACGGCCGAGTCGCCGCACTGATGTGCAAGGCACGCACGTTGTTCCGCGCACGCCACGCACGGTGTTCCATGCACGCCATCGTCGGAGAATTGCCGCACGAGAGCACCAGGGTCCCGCATTTTTGGCACAATGCCCGCCTTGCCCGCCGGGAGAATGCGATTGTGACGATTCAGGAAATTTGCGCTGACATGGCCGCGAAGGCGGCTTCCATCGATCCGCTGGGCAAGACGCTGATCTTCTACCTCGACGACGAGCGCCTGCTCATCGACGGCACCGGCGAGCAGAACCGCGTTTCCATCGTGACCGGGCAGGACGTGGAGTCCGAATGCACCGTCACCATGTCGCTGGACACGTGGGGGAAGCTGCAACGCAAGGAACTCAAGCCCTTCATCGCGGTCGCCTCCCGCAAGATCAAGGTCAAGGGCGACCTGTCCATCGCCGCCAAGCTGAAGCAGCTCACCTAGACTGTTGGCCGATCCTGCTGCCGTGATCTGCTCGCCTGACCGGCTCGTCAGTCATACTGCGTTCCCTCGATCGCCGAAGTCGCATGCACGCGCTCCCAGCTAAGCGCCCGACGGTACTCTCGCTCGTCAACCGGGCCGGAAGTCTCGCCGAGTCGCTCGGGTTTCGGCCCTTCCACCTCCAGTCCGGCAGGATTCTTGCCAACGCGAGGAAGACCAGCGGGTTCGACTTCCGCGACGACATGTTCGAGGACGGTCTGGAGCGCCTGATTCGATCCCTGCAAGACGAGGCCCGGCTCAATCCATTCGGCAAGTTCGCCATTCAAAGGGCTGTGCAGCGCAGCGCCGACTCGCGTTTCCTCGTCGAAAAGGCAATCTCCGAGAACCCCTCGATCCTGGACGAACCCATCGACGAACCCGTGTTCATCATCGGCATGCCGAGGTCCGGCACGACCATACTGCATGCGCTGCTGGAGACAGATGCCTCGCACCGTTCCCCGCTGTGCTGGGAGTGCCTGCTCCCCTACCCCGCACCGACGCCGGCGACCTACCGGGACAATCCGCGCCTGAAAACCATCCGCAGGGAATTCGGCCAACTGTTCAGGCTCGTTCCGGACCTGCGCATGAAGCACTACATGGCGGCCGACGCGCCCCAGGAATGCGTGGGCATCACGGCGCTGAATTTCTGCAGTTACCAATATCTCGCCCAGGCCAGAATGCCGGGCTACGAAGACTGGCTTTCCGGCGAAGCCGACCAGGTGCGGAACCTTCGCTGGCACAGGCGGTTCCTCCAGTATCTCCAGTCCGGCGGCATTCGCCCGGTGCGCTGGCTCCTGAAGTCGCCCCTGCACGTGCTGCGTCTCGAGGCGCTGTTCGAGGTCTACCCGGATGCGCGCATCGTCATGCCCCACCGCGAACCGTCGAGTTTCCTGGCCTCCGTGGCAAGCCTCATGATGTCCATGCGATCGCTCTACACGGACCACCACGATCCCGTGCTCACCGGACGGGAACTCAAGGAAAGATGGGGCGGCTACCTGGACCGCTTCTTGAACGACCGTGCATCGCTGGACAGGGAAAGCCGTTTCGTCGATTTCCACTTCGACGACTTCGTCGGAGACCAGATGCGCATCGTCGATACGATCTACGACCGGTTCGGCTGGAACCTCGACCCCCGATGCCGCGCGCGCATGGGCGAATTCCTGCGCCGCGAGCGAAAGGACAAACACGGCGTCCACAAGTACTCCCTCGATCAGTTCGGCATGTCTCCGACCGATATCGACGGGCGATACGACCGTTACATTCAATTCCTGCAGGAGCTGAAAACAGCGTAGAACACCATGCAAAGCAAACAGGCACTGAACGAATTCCTCGACCTCGTCCGCGAATCCGACTACACCTTCCTCGACCCGGACATGGCCCTGGACGAACAGGGCAAGGTGGACGGCTATCAGCACTTCTTCCACCTGCTCCAGCTCGCCGTGGACTTCTACCTTTTCAACGACCCGCTGCGTCCGCAGTGGATGCCGCTGGCGAACGCAAACCGCCGCATCTACGGCGACAACGTGGACGCGGTGTACTACTTCACCCAGGTGCGCGGCGATCAGGAGTACATTATCCGCGGGCGGCGCTTCGATAGCTGTTACCTGAGCTTCACGCTGTACGGCGGCGACCCGCACGGCGAACTGGCCGACCGCGTCTCCCTCAGCGTCAACCACCGGGACATCGTGTTTGACGACGACGGGCGCTTCGAGATCCGGCTGACGCCAAACCCGCAGGGCAAGAACCAGTTCAGGATCGACCCCGACTCGGTCACCCTCTTCTCCCGCGAGTACTTCTTCGATCGCCCAAACTCCACCGAAAGCACCCTCGAGATCGAGAACGCAGCCCCGCAACCCAGGGCGGTCCCGCTCGACGACGCACAACTGGCCCGGCGAATTCGCACCATGGCGAACTTCTTCCAGGGAACCACGTGGGTCGCACCGCTTCCCGTGGATTTCCCCGTCAACGAATTCCTCCCGCCGTTCGAGTTCGACGCCGAACAGGGTGGCTGGGGCACCGTCGACAACGTCTACTGCATGTGCCGGTTCCGGTTGCAGGAAGACCAGTATCTGAAGATCCGCTTTCAATCCCCCGAGGCCTGCTACTGGGGCCTGCAGACCTGGAATTTCCTCATGCAGTCCACCAACTCGACGGATTACCCGGTCTGCCTGAACAAGCGCACCATCGTGCCGGAGGCGGATGGATCGTACGAGGTTTACCTGAGCAGCCGGCCGGCGACGAAGAACTGGATCAGCACTGCCGGTTACAGCGAGGGGATCGTCTTCTGCCGCTGGCTACTCTCCGAAGCCATGCCGGAAACGCCGGAGGCTGAAGTCTGCACCTGGTAGCAGATGGCGGCGGCGATGAGCGGTGGGCGTCAGAAACGTCCCCCGGGTCTCACGCGACGGGCTCAAGCGTCGTGACATAGGCCGGGTCCAGGCCGGCGATGCTGTCAATGCTCTGGGTCCGGCTGTCCCAGGTGTAGAACGAGCACTCGACGCGATCCCGGTAGAAGTCCGCAATCATGAACCCGTTCTCACCGATGGGGCCCCACTCGTCGGACAGTTCCAGATGGTTCGCCGGCCGGTCCACGGTGAGCAGTGACGATCCGGCGGTGCCCGGAGTGCCCGGAAGTATGGTCACCACCGGATTGTCCGCCATGTCGATATCGCCCACCCCGAGAATGCGCGCGTGCGCGGACTTGTGGATGTCGCCGCTGATGACCAGCGGAATACGCTCCGGCATCCGGTAGATCGACTCCATGATCCGGTCGTGCTGGGCAAGCCACCCGCTGGGCCAGTACGGTTTCGGCTCCGACACCACCGCCTGCCCGTCGCGAAGCAGGTCCGGGTAGTACTCGTACCAGTTGCCGCGCGTCCAGCCGGGCGGCTGTCCGGGCGCGTTCACCACGTGGGCGACTTCCCGGTCCGCCATGCGCGCCTTCAACCAGGACTCCACCGTGGGGTCGAATTGAACCGCGCTCGGACCGAGGGTCGTCGCGGAACGGCGATTGTCGTAGAGGAGAACCTCGAGCAGTTTGCCGTATCTCAACGTGCCGAAGTTGGAGGAGATCTCCGGGCGTCCCTCGTCTTCCCTGGAACCCGGCAATCCCCGCGGCCGGAAGGGATCCGGCAGAAACTCGGGATAGGCAAGTTTCTGGACACTGCGCGCCAGCGCGAGCATCGCGTGATCGGGCGGAAACGTGACCACTTCGTCGGTGGCGTCGTCGTTGTCGAAGTAATCGTGATCGTCCTGCAGGAAGAAAACCGGGGTGGACCGAAACGTCGTGCGATAGATCGGCGCGATCTGTTCCACGCCGCCCTTCAGGACAAAATCCTCGTTGGAAGTACCGAAAATCGGCTGCGAGCGGTCGAATCTGCCCACATAGGCCAGCCCCTCTTCGCTCTCGGCATAGAGGGAGGAGAAGCGCGGCGAATACAGATCCCAATACAGGTGGTCGCCATTTGCAACGATGGCGCTGGGTTGCAGTGACGCCAGCTTCGACAGCAGGGCCCGGCGGACCGCGATTGTAGTACGTCTGCCATGGGCCACGGCGGAAATCTCGTGCCCGCCGGCACAGTGATAGAACCCGATCCGGACGTGATCGATTTCGCTGTCCGGGGCCGGAAACGTGGACAGGGTCCAGGGCTCCGCCAGTGCGCCTCCCCGGCCGGACCGCAGCTCGAAACTGTACGCGGTTGAAGGACGCAGCGAGTCGACGTCGAACGCCCAGAATCGCCCTGGCGTGTCCGTTCTCTGGCCCGGGATTCGCCGCCCGTCCACATGCAACTCGGGGGCCCGGGGCAGCGGGGCATGAAACGAGCACTTCAGCAGAACCCGATCGTGATTCGCGGTGGGAAGGAGGTGGAACAACTCCCCCGCATCCCAATCCGGTTCCTGTGCCGCCGCGGTGCTCCCGAACAGACTGGACAGCTCCAGAGGCCGACCCACAAAGGCGCCGGCGGCCAGCATGGACTGCAGTGCGAGGATCTCCCGGCGTGTCAGCATTGGCTTCCCTTCATGAACCGACCGGCAGGTAGTGCGCGGCTTCGTGTCAATTCGAGAATCTACCACAATGCGTGGATCTGGCGCGCCGGTGAGTAGCGGCTACAATGATGCGCTTACTTCAAGCGCCGCCCGAGGATACGGATGCAGCGACTGATCTGCCTGGCAGCATTGATGGCCGCGTTTGCGGCGGGTGCACCATCCAGCGCTACATCTGCCATGGCGACGATCTGAAAGGCCAGGGCGACGTGCCGGGAATCGCGGGCATGTCGCCGATCTACGTGGCGCGACAGCTTTGGGGCATCAAGTACGGCGCCAGAACCGGCACCTCGGCCGCGCTCATGCTGGCAGTGGTCGCCAACCTCACTTATGACGACGTGATCGCGCTATCGGCCTACGTGGCGTCCCTGGATCCCTAGCTCCCCGGACACGCCACCGCGGGCGCCGGTGCAGGGTGCATGGAGGAGGGGTTGATCAGTCGTCGTCCAGCCCTGCCAACCGCTGGACCGCCAGATCATGAAGGATGCGGTCATACGCATCCCCGGGCGTAATCCCGATCCCGCGTACGAGCAGTTCCCGCGCCTGCTCACGGTTGCGGTTTCGGTTCAGCAGTAACAGGCCGTTCGCGTACTCCAGGTAGACTCCTATTTCATCGGGAGCGAGCTCGAGCGCCTTTTCGTAATAGTCAAGCGCATTTCTCCTCGAGGCACTTGCGTTGTGGCGTTTTTTGGCCGCCGCCGATGTCTTGGATGGAGCCGCGATTCGTTCTTCGAGGGCATGATGAGGCGCCAAGTCGGCTCGTTCGGTTGAAAAGGCCCCTGGGTTCCGCTCAAATGGGAACG
>JAJEFE010000123.1 GCA_022820625.1 Gammaproteobacteria bacterium
GACGGCCGATTGGAGCGCGCCCAGGGGCCTTTGTGCGCCCACGCCGAGCCATCGGCCGATTCCGCGGTCGCCCATGCGGGTTCATCGCCAAATTGCGCCCTTCGCCTGACCGCGAAACATCCTACGGCGCACGCTCCTAGATTTCGAGAAATCCGCTTCTGTACCTTGTGAGTGGTTCCAATCCGCATCCAGTACTTAAGAAACTCCTCCTCGGAGATGCCGTGTCCATCGTCAGTGACGGTAATCGTGTCGTCACCAAACTCCACGCGACAATTTATAGCGTCCGCGTCATAGGCATTCTTAATCAGCTCGGCCAACGCGATGTAGGCGCGCCCAATCAGACGCTCGCCCAGTTCCCGCAGCAATGCCGCGTCCACTACAAACTGGGCCTTCTGACTTGCCGTATGACTGCGATTTGTCATCCCGGCAGGCTCTTCATGACCATCCTTGCTCAAGGGATCCCTCCAGTGTAATTCGCGTCAACCCGATCAACGTCATGGGCGACCGCACTCAGTTGCACGTCGATGCGCACTCATCCATCAATCGTACCGCCCGTCCAGGAGCCTTGATAGACGTCGTCCCAGTCTGCAGACGACCCCATCATCGTAAAAATGGGCTTCACGGAGAACCCCCCGGATCGGCTCGAATCGTCAACAAACACATGCCAAGTTTAGAAGGAATCTGTATGAAATGCCCATTTTTGCTCAACATGACCACCTTCATTGGCTAAACTTGCCGACCTGAACCCCGTCAACGAGACGCAACCGATTCGGCGCAACATGCCGAAAGCCAACCAGACACCAGAACAAGCGGCGAGGGAACGCATCGACAAGATGCTGTTTAATGCTGGTTGGTCGATCCAAGACACGAAAAGGATCGATTTCAGCGCCGCATCAGGAGTCGCCGTTCGCGAATACCCGACGGATGCGGGACCGGCAGACTATGCTCTTTTCGTCGACAGGAAGCCCGTGGGCGTGGTCGAGGCCAAGCCGGAGAGTTGGGGCCACAGGATCACCACGGTCGAGGATCAGTCCGATCGGTACGCGGCTGCGAAGCTCAAATGGGTGAGCGACAATAATCGCCTTCCGTTCGTTTACGAAAGCACCGGCGTCGTAACGCGCTTCACCGACGGACGCGACCCCAAGCCCCGCTCGCGGGAGGTGTTCGGCTTCTCACGGCCGGAAACGATGCGGGACTGGCTCAATCAGTCCACATCGCTTCGCGCGCGGCTCAAGGCGCTTCCCGTGCTGGACGAGACGGGGCTTCGTAAGTGCCAGATCAAGGCAATCAAGAATCTCGAAGTGTCTTTCGGGGACGACCGCCCGCGTGCGCTCATCCAGATGGCCACCGGTTCGGGCAAGACCTATGCCGCCATCACCTCGATCTACCGGCTGCTCAAGTTCGCAGACGCCGAGCGCGTACTTTTTCTTGTGGATACCAAGAACCTGGGCGAACAGGCCGAACAGGAGTTCATGGCCTACGTGCCCAGCGACGACAACCGTAAGTTCACCGAACTCTACAACGTTCAGCGCCTCAAATCGTCGTACGTCGGGAGTGACAGCCAAGTCTGTATCAGTACGATCCAGCGGATGTACTCGCTGCTCAAGGGCCGGGAGATGGACGAAGGCGCGGAAGAGGTCAATCCCGCCGAACTGGTACAGCCAAGAGAGCCGATGCCGGTCGTCTACAACGACAGGATTTCACCCGAGTTCTTCGACTTCATCGTCATCGACGAATGCCACCGTTCCATATACAACCTGTGGCGCCAGGTGCTGGAGTACTTCGACGCGTATCTAGTCGGCCTGACCGCCACGCCCGACAACCGCACGTACGGGTTCTTCAAGGGGAACGTCGTCAGCGAATACACCCACGAGGAGGCCGTCGCCGATGGCGTCAACGTCGGCAATGAAGTCTACGTAATCGACACGGAACGCACGAAGCACGGCGGCCGACTCAAAGCGGAGCAACAGGTCGAGAAGCGCGAGCGGCTGACTCGTCGCAAGCGGTGGGCGATCCAGGATGAGGACGTCGAGTATACGGGCAAGGAACTGGACCGCGCCGTCGTCAACCCCGATCAGATTCGAACGGTGGTCCGCACGTTTCGCGACAAACTGCCAGAGATATTCCCGGGGCGCAAAGAAGTCCCCAAGACACTGATCTTCGCCAAGACGGACAGCCACGCCGACGACATCATCCAGACCGTGAGGGAGGAATTTGCCGAGGGCAACCGGTTCTGCAAGAAGATCACCTACAGGGCCGAAGAAGACCCGAAATCGGTGCTGGCTCAGTTCCGCAACGACTACTATCCCCGAGTCGCCGTGACGGTGGACATGATCGCCACGGGTACCGACGTCAAACCGCTGGAATGCCTGCTCTTCATGCGAGACGTGAAGAGCCGCAACTACTTCGAGCAGATGAAGGGCCGCGGCACCCGCACGCTCGACCGCGACGATCTCAGAAAGGTCACGCGATCCGCTGTCAGCGGCAAGACTCACTATGTCATCGTGGACGCCGTCGGCGTCACAAAATCGCTCAAGACCGCCAGCCAGCCGCTCATCACGAAACCCTCTGTACCGCTTAAGGATCTCGCCATGGGCGTGATGATGGGCGCGCACGACGAGGACACGGTCAGCTCCCTTGCGGGCCGTCTCGCCAGGCTGAGCCGCCAACTCGATCATCGCGAGCGGGAGAGAATCAGCGAAAAAGCCGGCGGCGTCGAACTCACGCAGATTGTGGGTAATTTGCTGGGTGCCCTCGATCCGGACCGAATTGAAGAGAAGGCTCGATACATGGAGCCCTTATCCGAAGATGCCGAACCCGCGCCCGCCATGCTCCAGGCGGCTCGGGAGCAGTTGGTCAGCGAGGCCGCCCGAGTTTTCAACGGTGAGTTGATCGAGATGATCGACTCGATTCGCCGCGATAAGGAACAGACCATCGACCATGAGAGTCCGGACAAGGTGATCGATGCCGGATGGGATGGCGACGCGCGCGAGAACGCCGAGGCCATCGCGGGGGATTTTCGGCAATATCTCGAAGCTAACCGCGATGACTTTGAGGCGCTGACAATTCTTTATTCTCAGCCTCATCGGCGCAGCGAACTGACCTACTCGATGATTCGCGACGTATTCGAGAAACTGAAAAGCGACCGACCGCTCCTGGCGCCGCTACGCGTATGGCAGGCTTATGTTTATCTCGACGATTACAAGGGCGGCCAGCCCATCAACAAGCTAACCGCACTCGTGGCGCTGATTCGCCGCGTGTGCGGAATCGACGAGCAAATCTCGTCCTATGGGGATACCGTTCACCGAAATTTTCAGAGCTGGATCATGAAGCGCCACAGTGGCGGCGGAGAAAAGTTCAACGAGGCGCAGATGGAATGGCTGCGCATGATCCGAGACCACATCATAACGTCGTTCCATCTGGACCGGGACGATCTGGAGATGGCGCCATTCGACGGCAAGGGCGGGCTGGGGCAGATGTACAAGCTGTTCGGCGAGCGGATGGATGATCTGATTGACGAGTTGAATGATGCGCTGGCGGCGTAATCTGTCAGAAAGCGTTCCGAACGGGTGGCATCCTTGCGTACTTCCCGATTTCACTTGTATCGTAATGGGCCAATCTCCGTCATCCAATACCTACAATCGTAGTGGCGATGGACTTCCTTTCTTTCAGGGGAAGGCAGAATTTGGTGAAATTTTCCCAACCATCAACCGATACTGCTCGCGGCCCAAGAAAATTGCGAAAGAAGGCGCAACTCTCCTTTCGGTAAGAGCGCCGGTTGGCCCCACCAATCTCGCGCCACAGGAATGCTGCATAGGTCGTGGTTTGGCAGCTATTCATCCTTGTGGCGGAATTCAGTCAAAGTTTCTGTTGTATCTCTTGAGAAGCATCGAACCTGTAATTTCCGTAAAGGGCACAGGGTCAACTTTTACGTCAATTACAAAGAGCTTCGTTGAAAGCCTCGAGTTCAAACTACCGCCACTATCAGAACAAAACCGAATCATCGCTAAAATCGAGGAACTCTTTTCCGAGCTGGACAAGGGTGTTGAGAGCCTGAAGACGGCGCGGGCGCAGCTAAAGGTCTATCGTCAGGCTGTGCTGAAGCACGCGTTCGAAGGTGAATTGACGGCGCAGTGGCGAGAAGATAACAAAGACAAGGTTGAGACGGCGGAGCAATTGCGCGACCGTATAACGCGGGAGCGGAGTGAGCGCTATGAGCGGCAACTCAAGACGTGGTCGTCAGAAGTCGGCAGATGGAAGGCCGACGGCAGTCTAGGCAAGAGACCTCTAAAACCGCGAGCACTTAAACTTCCAGACCCGCTTACTGAAGTGGAGCTAAGGGCCTTACCTGAATTGGTTCGCACTTGGTGTTGGACAAGGGTTGGTCAGTTGTTCTCTGTGTATGTGGGAGCGACACCCAGCAGAAAGAACCCGGATTTTTGGAACGGAGATATTAGCTGGATAAGCAGCGGTGAAGTCCGATTCAGGACGATTGAAGCTACGAGAGAGACCATCACTACGGAAGGACTAAAGAATGCGTCTACAGAGATGCATCCGGTTGGCACTGTTATGCTGGCGATGATCGGCGAAGGAAAAACAAGGGGCCAGGCAGCAATTACAAATATTGAGGCCTGTCACAATCAGAACACGGCAGCGATCAGAGTTAGCGAATCTGACATTAGTCCAGAGTATGTCTTCTACTATCTCCTATATCGATACGAAGACACCCGACGCATAGGATCCGGCAATAACCAGAAGGCGTTGAACAAGTCGCGCACAGAAAATTTGCCAATTCCGCTAATTCCACTTGATGAGCAATCCATTATTGTCCAAACAATAGACAGACAGTTGTCGTTCATCGCTCAGTCTGATCGCGAGATCCACCGCCAACTAGTACATGCTGACACACTTCGGCAGTCTATTTTGAAGAAGGCATTTTCTGGTGAGCTAGTCAAACAGGATTACAATGAGGAACCTGCCTCGGTCCTGCTGGAACGCATCAAGGCCGAGAAGGTGTCGCAGAAGCCAAAAACAAAGACGGATAAACGTAAGGTGGCTATCGCGTGACTGGCAATGTAGTGGGACAACTCGAACCCAGTTCGAACGGTAATGAATTGATGGAAAACAGACTACACGTTTTGGAATGAGTGCAGGGCTGGCTACGTTGCCGAGTTTCAAGCAGGGATGCGCTATTTTGAGCCGACGAATTGTTTCGTCACGCGAGTGCTGTGCGAGACGGCAGAAACGCTGATGACTGACCCTCTCTTCAATCTCCCGCACCGATGTCCCGGTCTTAGTCACCGTCGAATTGGCCACGCTGCGAATCCGCAAGTGGGGCCTACACAGCGTCACGCAGGATAGGATTGGCTCGGGAGAGCGCCTTGCATTGCATGCTTCCATTGTAGCTAATCGGACTTTAGCCAAATTCGCCATCGAACCGGACTCATACACATGAACACTGCCCCGATCATCACCAAAGTCTGGAGTTTCTGCACCACGCTCCGCGATGACGGGGTGAGCTATGGCGACTACCTAGAGCAACTCACGTATCTGATCTTCCTGAAGATGGCCGACGAGTACGCCAAACCGCCGTACAGCCGCGATATCGGCATTCCGCCGGAGTTCAACTGGCAGAGTCTGAAGTCTCGAAGAGGCGCGGAGCTTGAATTCCATTACGTTACCCTGCTGCAGGACCTAGGTACTAGGACAGGCATGCTCGGTCAGATCTTCACCAAGGCCCAGAACAAGATCCAAGATCCAGCCAAGCTGTACCGCCTCATCGCTATGGTGGACAGTACCGATTGGGTCACCATGGGCGCCGACATCAAGGGAGACATCTACGAGGGACTCCTCGAGAAGAATGCCGAGGACACCAAATCCGGGGCGGGACAGTACTTCACTCCGCGCGCCCTGATCCGCGCCATAGTCGAATGCGTACGTCCTGAACCGGGCAAGCTCGTTGCCGATCCGGCATGCGGGACGGGCGGATTCTTCCTGGCTGCCTACGATTTCATCACAAACGCCGACAACTTCCAGCTCAACGTGAAGCAAAAGGCGTTCCTCAAACACGAAGCGTTTCACGGCAACGAGATCGTCGCCAATACGAGAAGGCTGTGCCTGATGAACATGTTCCTGCACAATATCGGCGAGATCGACGGCGTGGCGACCATTTCGCCCAATGATTCGCTCGTGGCCGATGCAGGCAAGCGCTTCGATTACGTGCTGGCAAATCCGCCCTTCGGAAAGAAGAGCTCCATGACCTTCACCAACGAGGAGGGAGAGCAGGAGAAAGACGACCTCACCTACAACCGGCAGGACTTCTGGGCGAGTACCTCGAACAAGCAGCTCAATTTCGTGCAGCACATTCGCACGATGCTGAAGACCACCGGCCACGCCGCCGTGGTCGTGCCGGACAATGTGCTGTTCGAAGGTGGTGCGGGCGAGACCATCCGTAAGAAGCTGCTGGAAAATACCGACCTGCACACGATACTGCGCCTGCCGACTGGCGTGTTCTATGCGCAGGGCGTCAAGGCGAACGTGATCTTCTTCGACAATCGGGAAGCCAGCCCGAATCCGTGGACCAAGGAAGTCTGGTACTACGACTACCGCACCAACATCCACCACACGCTGAAGAAGAAGCCGATGCGTTTCGAGCACCTGTCGGAATTCATCGAGTGTTACAACTCGCGCAATCGCCACCGGCGCAAGGCCACGTGGGACGACGAGGATGCGCCCGATGGGCGCTGGCGGAGCTACAGTTATGAAGAACTTACGGGTCGTGACAAAACCAGCCTCGATGTCTTCTGGCTCAAGGACAAGAGCTTGGTCGATCTGGATAACCTACCGGAACCGGAAGAGCTCGCCGAGCAGATCATCGAGAACTTAGAGTCAGGTCTTGATAGTTTTCGCAAAGTACTCGCCAGACTGCAACGCCATTGAAGTAGTCAACTCAATGTTCGAAGAACAATTCAGACCGGATTTGGTCTGGCGCTTGCTGAGAAAGAAAATACCAATGGAAACCGACCCTGATACATCGAGGCGATTCGCGAGCATGCCTCAACGCAATACCTCGATTGAGCAATACGTTCGGCGAGAGTTGTTTTCGATGGGACTGCGATTTCGAACAAACAACAGAGACCTACCGGGTTCCCCTGATATCGCAAATCGGCGTCAATCGTGGGCAGTATTCGTCCACGGCTGTTATTGGCATCATCACGAAGGTTGCAAGCGAGCTACAATACCGAAACGAAACCGCTCCTTTTGGATCGAAAAGTTTAGGGCCAACAGATATCGCGACCACCAGTCATTGGCTCAACTGAGCAATCAGGGATTCGTATGCGCTGTTTTTTGGGAATGCGAAATCAAGGACAAGCCAGAACTGGCAAATAAAAGACTATTGGACCTGGTTCAAAAGATCAAAAGAGAAAGATGACTTCCTCGACCTCAATGACGCGACGCGGCTATCGGATACCGAAGTACGCGAAAGTACATTGAAATTGCGCTACCCCAATTGAAACTGCAAACGCTTAACGGCGGTTGCCATGCAGAGCGCATGTGGACACCTCGACGATCACCTGGCGTACGCGTCCGCTCCTCTTGCGATGATGCTCTTGCCATGCACAACAGACAAAACTCTGTAGCCAATGACGCAGGTCAAGGACTCCCCCTACCTGCAAGAGTCTCTCGACCGTAGCTGAGCCAGACTTCCGCCAGCTCCGCAGTGAGTTCTGGATTTTCGTCAGCGAGATTCCTCCGTTCGCCGGGATCGGCCTCCAAGTCGAACAGTTCCCACCGGGCCTGCTCTTCGATGGGGTTGCTGTTGGCAACGGCCTTCATCGGCCAGCGAACCAGCGCCGCGCGGTTTACGGTCATCCAGGGGGCGGATTCTCCGGCATCGCGGACGCCACCGGCGCGGCCGGTGACCAGTCCCCAGAACGAGCGCCCGCGTACAGGCTGTACCTCGCGTCCGTTGAAGCTCGTCCCCGGGGTGGCCTGACCCGCTACTTCCAGCAGAGTGGGAAGAATGTCCATGTACGTGAGGTAAGTCCGGTCAAGACCGCCGGCCGCGGCCACGTCGCCGTGGCGGATGAAGGCCGGTACCAGCGTACCGCCGTTGTACAGCGATCCCTTGAGTCCCCGGTAGGGCGCCGTGACCGCTTCGCTCCAGCCCGGTCCGATTGCCGTGAACGAACCCTCCCGCCCCAGGTTGGCCAGGCTGCTGTCGGTGTCGGTGCGCGGTATCGTGCGCGGCTGGAAATCGAGATCTTCCGGCGGAGCGCCGTTGTCGGAGGCAAACAGGATGACGGTGTTCTCGAACTGCCCCGAGACCCTGAGGAAATCGAGCACCCGGCCGACGTGCATGTCCATGTTCTCGACCATCGCGGCGTAGATTTCCATGGCGCGCGCGTAGATTGCGCGCCGTTCCGGCGACAGCGTCTCCCAGGACTCGGCCTGGCCTGTAAAGCCTTCCAGTGTCAGGTCTTGCGGGAAGATGCCGAGTTCCGCGGCACGCCGGTAGCGGGAATCCCGCAGGGCGTCGTAGCCCTCGTCGTATTTGCCCGCGTAGCGGTCGAGCCAGTCTTCGGGGACCTGCAGCGGCCAGTGGGGCGCGGTTAATGCCAGGTAGCCGAACCACGGCTGCCCCTCCCGGGCGTGGACCTGCAGGTACTCGATCAGCTTGTCGGTGTAGAGGCGCGAGGAGAACCATCCCTGCGGCAGTTCGGCCGGCTCGCCGTTTTCCAGGTGAGTGAAATAGCCCTCGTAAACCGGGGGATTGCCGGGAAACACGCTTGCGCCCAGGTGATTGTCGCCGGCCTTCATGAGCGCGAAGGAGGCGTCGAAGCCGCGCGCGGCCGGGCCGTCCTCCGGTGCGATGCCCAGGTTCCACTTGCCCGCCATGAAGGTCTGGTAACCGGCTGCCCGGAGCCTTTCGGGGAGGTTGGCGACGTCCGTTCGGACCGGCTCGTCGAGCCGTATGACGCCGGCCTCGGCGGCGGTGGTGCCCGACATCAGCATCGCGCGGGTCGGGGCGCAATTCGGTGCGGCGTGGAAGTTGGTGAATCGCAGCCCTTCCATGGCCAGCGAATCCAGGTTCGGCGTGGGGATCTCGCCGCCGAAGGATCCCACGTCCGTGTAGCCCATGTCGTCGACGACGATGAGCAGGATGTTGGGGCGGGTGTCCGGAGGCGCCGCCGGTGCGGGCGCCGATGTTTCCGGCCCGGCCTCCGGCGCCTGGTTTCCGGTGGCCGGCGTCCCCGGATCGTCCGCCGACTGGCAGCCCGCGAGCATGGCGAACATGACAACTGCCAGGCTGCGAACAAGGCTCATGATACGCATGGTTGGACTCGCTGCTTCTATGTGCCCTCAACTGCAGAAGGAATCTACCACACGGACATCCGTCGCCCGGAACACACGCGGACCGGTTACCGGCCCGTGTCTATCCGGACAATCTCATGTGCCACTACTCCGATCAGGTCATCGGACACCGCAAACAAACCGCACAAACCGAATGCCTCCGACACCGGCACGTTGCGATGTCGTGGATTGGTGCGGGCGGTGGTAGAGTTCGGGCACGCCAGAAACCCCAAGGACGGCCGATGTCCGCAACAGAACCCCTTCCGCAACTCACCCTGAAGGCGATTCTGCTGGGACTGGTGCTGTCCATGGTGCTGGCGGGCGCCAACGCCTACCTCGGCCTGTTCGCCGGGATGACGGTCTCGGCCTCCATACCGGCGGCGGTGATCTCCATGGCGATCCTCAAGTTGTTCCGGGACACCAATATCCTCGAGAACAACATCGTGCAGACGGCAGCATCGGCTGGCGAGTCGCTGGCGGCGGGCGTGATCTTCACGTTGCCCGCGCTGATCATCCTGGGTTACTGGAACGTCTTCTCCTACCCGTGGGTGGCCGTCATCGCCGGGCTGGGCGGGCTGCTCGGCGTGCTGTTCACGATCCCCCTGCGCCGCTCGCTGATCGTCGGGGAACAGCTCGCCTACCCTGAGGGCACGGCGACCGCTGAGGTGCTGAAGGTCGGCGCCGCGCCGGGCCGGGGCGCGAAGCTGCTGGCCATCGCGGCGGTGCTGGGCGCGCTCACCAAGTTCGCCGAAACCGGGCTGCGGCTCTGGACCAGTTCCATCCAGGCGGCCGGGTACCTGGGTTCGAGCACCATCGCCTACGTGGGCATGAACCTCTCGCCTGCGCTGATCAGCGTCGGTTACATCGTCGGGCTCAACATTGCCGTGCTGGTCTTCCTGGGAGGCGCAATTTCCTGGTACGTGGCGATACCGATCTATTCGAGCCTCTTCCTCGACTCCGACCCGGCGCTGGCGGCGCAATTCGCGGCCGGCGCCGGCGCCACGGACCTGGCATTCGCGATCTGGACCTCGAAGATCCGCTACCTTGGCGTCGGCGCGATGCTCATCGGCGGCATCTGGGCGCTGGTGTCCATGCGCGGGTCGTTACTTTCCGGCATCCGCAGCGGGCTGCGGACGCGCACCGCGAGCACCGACGCCGGCTACGACCACCGCCAGCACGACACCCCCATGAAGCTGGTCATCTGGGGCGTGGCCGCGTTCGTCATTCCCATCTTCCTGCTCTACCAGGTGATCGTCGGCGCGCTGGGCGTGGCGCTGGCGATGACCCTGATCATGGTGATCACCGGATTCCTGTTCTCGTCGGTGGCGGCGTACATGGCCGGACTGGTGGGCTCGTCCAACAATCCGATCTCGGGGATCACCATCGCCACCATCCTCTTCACCTCGCTCCTGCTGGTCTGGCTGATGGGAGGCGACGCAGTGAGCGGTCCCGCCGCAGCGATCATGGTCGGCGCGGTGGTGTGCTGCGCGGCCGCCATCGCGGGGGACAACCTGCAGGATCTCAAGACCGGCTACATCGTCGGGGCGACGCCCTGGCGGCAGCAACTCATGCAGGGTGTGGGCGTGATCTCCGCGGTGCTGGTGATGGCGCCCATACTGAACCTGCTGCTGCAGGCCTACGGCATCGGCGCGCCCACGGCGGAACAGCCCAATGCCTTGCTCGCGCCCCAGGCGACGCTGATGGCGTCGGTGGCGCAGGGCGTTTTCGGCGCCGGGCTGCCCTGGGGCATGGTCGCCATGGGCGTGCTCATAGGCGCGGTCATCATCGCCGTAGACGAGGTCCTCAAGGCCCGGGGCTCCACCTGGCGCGCCCCGGTGCTGGCCGTCGCCGTGGGCATCTACCTGCCGCTGGAACTGGCCACGCCGATCCTCGTCGGCGGCCTGGCGGCGCACTTCGCCGGGCGATTCAACCGGCGCGAGGGCGGCGATGCCGCCGGGCGCGGCCGCAACGGCATCCTGTTCGCCTCGGGGCTGATCACCGGCGAAGCCCTGATCGGCATCCTCATCGCGGTACCGATCGTCGTCAGCGGCAATCCGGACGTGCTCGCCATCGCCGCGGAGTTGCCAGCCATCGTCGGATTCCTGGTGATCACCGGCTTGATCGCGTGCCTGTACCGCGTGGCGACGCGGGACTGAGCGGCACTCCACGTAACCCGCACATGAGGACCGAGATGCGTAGTCCCCTCATGCGGCCCGATTCGGCAAGGAGCGCCTGATGGTCATGTCCGCCCCGGAGAGCAAGCTACCCGGCGTAGGGACAACCATATTCACGGTGATGTCCAGGCTCGCCGAGGACTGCGGCGCGATCAACCTTTCCCAGGGCTTCCCGGACTTTCAACCGCCGGATGAACTGCTGGAACGGGTCAGCCATCACCTGAAGGCCGGACGCAATCAATACCCGCCCATGATCGGAGTGGCTTGCCTGCGTGAGGAGATTGCGGGAAAACTGGCCAGCCTCTACGAAATCCAAACCGACCCCGACACCGAGATCACCGTCACCAGCGGCGGGACCGAGGCGCTGTTCTGCGCCATACACGCCATCGTGCGGGCGGGAGACGAAGTCATCGTCTTCGACCCCGCCTACGATTCATACGACCCGGCGATCCGCCTCGCCGGCGGCGTTCCGGTGCACATCCCCCTGCTCGCTCCGGGCTTCGAACCGGACTGGGAGCGCATTCGTACAAGCCTCAATCAACGAACCCGGCTGGTCATCATCAATACCCCCCATAACCCCACCGGCACCGTGCTCACCAGGGAGGACCTCGCACGGCTCGCCGCCCTGATCGCGCCCTACGAGACCTACGTCCTGAGCGACGAAGTCTACGAACACATCGTCTTCGACGGCCGGCGCCATGCCAGCGTGCTGGCCGACGAGGCACTCGCGCCCCGCAGTTTCGCCGTCTTCTCGTTCGGAAAGACCTATCACGCCACCGGCTGGAAGGTCGGATACTGCGTCGCACCGGCGGCACTGACGACGGAGTTCCGCCGCGTTCACCAGTTCAACACCTTTACCACCACTACCCCCCTGCAGCATGCGCTGGCCGACTACCTGGCTCGATGCCCCGAGCACTACCTGGGGTTGCCGGATTTCTACCAGGAGAAACGGGATCTGTTCCTGCGGCTGATGGAGCACTCTCGATTCCGCCTGACACCCTCGGCGGGCACCTACTTCCAGTTGGCCGACTACAGCGCCGTCTCGAACCTGCCGGACGCCGAGATGGCCCACTGGCTCACGAAGGAGCACGGTGTCGCGGTCATCCCCGTGTCCGCGTTCTACGAAGACCCGCCGGAGATGCGCTACATCCGGTTCTGCTTCGCCAAGGAGTCGGCGACCCTGATGGAAGCGGCGAAGCGCCTGTCAGGTCTATGAGCATGGCTTCAGGTCCATGGTGAACTTGCGTAACACCGTTGAGCATCGACGCATTTTCCAGCATCCGGCGTTATGCCCACAACTGGCTGACCGGCATGGCGAACAGCCTGTCTCCCGCGCACTGAATGCGCTCGCCATCATGCAGGACGATGCCGCCGGCGAAAACTTCGCCGGTCGCCGACCTGAGGCGCTTCAGGCCGCGAAAATCCTCCGGCTTCGCCGTAGCGCCCGCCTTGACCTCTATACCGACAATCCGGCCGGCCTTCTCGACCACGAAGTCCACTTCCAGCTTGTCCTTGTCGCGGTAGTGACTGACGGATGCGTACGAAGACGCCTGCCCGGCGATCTTCGCCAGTTCAGCATGCACGAATCCTTCGAGCAGCGAGCCGAGCTTGTTGCGGTCCGTTCTCAGATCTTTCGCGCTGTCCCCGCGAAGCGCGGCGAGTAGTCCCGTATCGAGAAAATGGAGCTTGGGCGTCCTGACCAGGCGTTTGAGCCGATTCGAATGCCAGGCTCGTATACGACGGACGATGAACATCTGTTCCAGCAGCGTCAGCCAGCGGTCAACTGTCTTGCCGTCGACGCCGAGGGGCGTGGCCAGCGCGGAGAGATTGGTCAACCGGCCGGATGCGGCCGCGGCGAATTCAAGCATGCGCGAAAGCTCGTCCGTCTTGGCAACCACTGAAATCTCCGCCGCATCGCGTTGCGTCAGCGCGCGGGCATAAGCCCTGAGCCAGGCGACGCGCCGCGTTGCATTGGTGCGTCTGAGCGCTTCCGGATAGCCGCCGGCGACAACGCGTTCGATCAATTCCGGCGTCCGCCCGGTTTCCCGATAGGCCGGAATGTCGCCGGCAAAGGCGCGGGCGAGAAATTCGGGGACATCGCGTTGTTCTATCTCTGCCTGCGTAAATGGCAGGAGTTCGATTGTCTCGACCCGGCCGGCCAGCGAATCCGGCGAAATGGCGCTGCGGAACAACTCGACCGACCCCGTGATCAGGAACCGTCCAGGTCGCGGGTCGTCGTCGACGGCCTGCTTCATGGCCAGGATCAATTCCGGCGCCCGCTGAATCTCGTCGATCACCGCCCGGTCGATTCCACGCATGAAGCCGTTCGGATCGGCGTTCGCGAATCGGCGCGACTGGGCGTCATCGAGGGTGATGAAGCTCATCCCGGTGTCGCCGGCGATCTTTCGGGCAAGCGTCGTCTTACCGGACTGCCTGGGCCCGATCAGGGCCACTATCCGCGTATCGGTCAGTGCTTCGCGGACCGGCGCCTCGGCATGGCGCCGCAGTAGCCCTGGCTGTTTCGGCAGTTCGCGCATCGAGTCTCGTCCAATTCGGAATGGGATAGCGTCCGATTCGGAATATATCTCCGTCTGATTCGGAATGGAAGCCCGTCCAATTCAGAACACGAGGATCCGGACACGTCAGAACGCCACCCCCAGCGTGAGGCGCGCCAGAACATCGGTCGGCTCCCGGCCGGGCGGCGGTTGCGTCTCCTTGTGCACGTCCACGCGCAGGCCGGCCGTGAGCGGGCCGAGTACGACCACGCGCAGGACGGTCTCCCCGTCGTAGACATGGCCTTGTCCGGCGATGTGCAGCCCCCGGGCGCCGGCGGTGAATTCAAGCCGCTCGGGAATCAGCCACCACTGCCCTTCCAGGGACCAGAGCCAAGCCGTTTCGCCGAACTCGAAAGCCGCGTTGGGTGCGCGCTGCACAGTCTGACCGACGCCAACTTCGACCGTAAGGGTATGGCGACCGGTGTCCACCAGTTGCCTGCCCCCACCGACGCTTCCCGTGAGCCGCCCGTCGATCCCGAGATCGTAGTAGGCGTCGGCGTTGACAGTCCCGTACCAACTCGACCCGAGGCGTCTGAAGCGCATGGCGTAGTCTGCGTCGACAACGTTCTGGGCGCGAATCCGCAACTCTCCCAGGTCGGCGGAAATATCTGACCGATAGGCCGTCAGATCGAACTCGTGGGTCAATCGTTCACCGGTCCACGTCACGTCCAGCGCCAGATCGGTATCCAGCGACTCCGTATTACCCGTCGCAAACGAAACGCCGAGATCCGCGTTGCCCTCCCACTCGGCCCGCACCCCTGAAACGGCGAACATCAGCACGGCCACGAAAATAATTCGATTCAAGAAAGATCTCCTTTTCGACTACCACCAAGGCAGTCTCGCGGGCGTGCGCGCACA
Source organism: Gammaproteobacteria bacterium (assembly GCA_022820625.1). Taxonomy (GTDB): domain Bacteria; phylum Pseudomonadota; class Gammaproteobacteria; order Steroidobacterales; family Rariloculaceae; genus UBA6522. The sequence goes on from JAJEFE010000123.1 coordinate 14,942, forward strand.
CTCCTCGTGAGCGTCGTGGGCGACGAGCGGGCCAAGGATGGCCATTAGCGAGGAGCCCTCGATGCTCCCCCCGCCAGGGATGGCGGGGGGAGCTTTAGCTCACGAGGACTGTGCGCGCACGCCCGCGAGACGGCAACCTGAACTCACAAGGGCTGCGTGCACGCAACCGCGCGACGGAAACTTAAACTCACGAGGGCTGTGCGCACACACCCGCACGACAGAAACAGGGCCTACTCCCCGGCGCGCTCCGAAACCACCAGTTCGTCGATCAGCTCCATGAGCGTGGGATAGTCCCCCGCCGACTGCGCCGAAGCCGAATACTTGCCGTTGACGATCACCATCGGCACGCTGGATACTCGGTAGCGCCGGGAAAGTTCGTCGGCGCGCTGCAGCCGCGTGTGCACGGCGAAGGAATTGAACGCCCCGGTGAACTCCTCTTCGCCGACCCCGAACTGCTCGAAGAAACCCTGCAACGCCTGCTCGCTGTTGAGCGGATTGCCGTTCACGTGAATCTCCCGAAAGATCGGCGTATGAATCTCGTCGACAATGCCGAGAACTTCCGCCGCATAGTACGCGCGGGCATGAAGCTGCAGCAGCGGATTCCAGACGGCGGGAATACGCACGAAACTCACGTCGGCCGCAAGGTCCCCCTTCCAGCTCTCCAGATACGGATCGAACGTGTAGCAGTGCGGGCACCCGTACCAGAAGATCTCCGCCACCTCGATCTGATCCGGACCGGAACTGGTGGGCTGCGTGGGCGACAGGCGATCGTAGTGCCTGCCGAGTTCGAACCGCTCCGACGTGATCGCTCCCTCACTCTGGGCCAGTGCCTGCCCGCCGACCAGCGCGAGCGTAACGACCAGGACCGATGTGACGGCCTGTCTCATACTTTTTCTGTTGAACACTTTCGACTCCTTCAGCAGCTGAGACTCAGCGCAAGCCCTGGACGTAACTCGATACGGCCAGAAGCTCATCTTCCAGCAACAGTGCCGTTATTGTACGCATCATCTGGTTGGACGTGGCATCCGACCGGCGAGTTCCCGCCGAGTAGGCCCTGAGCGTATTCGCCGTGTAGGTGGCGTGCTGGCCCTGCAGCATGGGGTACGCCGCCAGCGGGTTGCCTCTGCCGGACGGGCCGTGACAGGCGATGCACGCAACCACGCCCCGCTCGACGATACCACTGCGGTAGATGCTCTCGCCAAGGGAAACCAGTTCCGGGTCCGCGCCTCCCGGGATGATGGCCTGGGCCTCGTAGTATGCGGCCAGGTCGAGCATGTCCTGTTCGCTCAACTCCACCGCGAAGTTGGTCATGAGCACGTCGTCCCGCTCGCCGGTCTGGTAGGCGCGCAATTGCCTCACCGTGTAGGCCGCGTGCTGGCCGGCAAGACTCGGCCACTCGGCGGTGATGCTGTTACCGTCCACACCGTGACAGGCAGCGCACACGGCGGACTTGGCCTGCCCGTCGGCGACGGAACCAACCAGCTCCTGGGCCGAACCCGACTGGGTGCACAGCCATCCCGCTGCAATGACCGCGACCGCCCGGACAACGCCGCTGCAGGCGCCCGCAAGTGACAGGATTGGGTCTCTCAAGGTGTGCAATCTTCGCCTCTGAAACGGGCGCAGATTGTACACTAGCCGAAATTCCTCACCAACGATCGTTCCCCCAGCACGATCATCCCCGCAACGTTGGAGCGACCGCCAGTCAAATGTCCGTTCCCCTGAATGCCAGTTTCCTGATGAGCGCGCGCGAACCGGCGCAGTTCCCGGCCGATTCGGGACGCGAAGTCGCGGTAGCAGGCCGCTCCAATTCGGGCAAGTCGACGGCGATCAACGCCCTGGTCGGCAGGCGCAGCCTGGCGCGAACCGGAAAGACGCCCGGCCGCACGCAACTCATCAATTTCTTTCAGGTCGGAGAAGACCGGCGCCTGGTCGATCTGCCGGGCTACGGCTATGCCAGGGTACCCGATGCGGTGCGCAAGCATTGGCGTCATCTTCTGGAGGCCTATTTCCAGCGCCGCCAATCCCTGGTTGGACTGATGGTCACCGTGGACATCCGCCGCGGCCTCAAGGAACTGGATCGGGTCATGCTGGACTGGGCGCAGGCCTTCAGCGTACCGGCGACCGTGCTCCTGACCAAGGCGGACAAGCTCAGCCGCGGCGCGGCCCTGTCCCGCCGCCTGGAAGTCTCGGGAGAACTGCCGGGCACAGTGGATGCGCTTCCGTTCTCCGCCCCCAAGCGGCTGGGTGTCGACGAAGCGAGGCGGTACCTGACCGGTTGGTTGTGGAACGATTCCATCGAATAAAAAAATCCCCGGGCGCGAACTCTGTTGTCACACCCGGGGCAGGGTTGCCCGGCAGGGGTACCGGGCTTCTGCCCGCTAAGGGAGGATAGCGGGCGGGCACGCTTAAGTAGAGTATTTGTCCGTCCACGTTCCGAAAAGTTCCCGTCCCCGCACGGCAATTGATTCCCGGCTTGCCCCAGGCATTGCATGCAGGCAGAAACGGGTCGCAGCGGGCGCGACGCGGGAATGGTGAACCGCTGTCAGTGCGCCTCGTCCCAGTTATCGCCCAGGTCCCAGTCGACCTTCAGCGGTACGTTGAGGGAGGCGGCCGACTTCATGATCCGCTCCACTTCCTCGGCCAGGTGCCCGGCGGCGTCCTCGGCGACTTCCAGAACCAGTTCGTCATGGACCTGCATGATCAGCCTGGCGTCGGCGCCGCTCTCGTCGATCCACCGGTCCACCAGGATCATGGCCTGCTTGATGATGTCCGCCGCCGTTCCCTGCATGGGCGCGTTGATGGCGCTGCGCTCGGCGTATTGACGGCGCTGGAAATTGCGCGAGTTGATCTCCGGCAGGTACAGGCGCCGCCCGGACACGGTCGACACGAACTGCTCCTCCCGGGCACGCTGCCGAGTTTCGTCCATGTAGCGCTTCACGCCGGGATAACGGGCGAAATAGAGATCCACGTACTGCTGGGCGGCGCTGCGTTCGATTTTCAGTTGCCGGGCGAGACCGAAGGCCGACATCCCGTAGATCAGGCCGAAGTTGATGGCCTTCGCCGCACGCCTCTGATCCGCCGAAACGCCGTCGCCGCCGACTTCGAATACCTCGGCCGCCGTGGCGCTGTGAATATCCTCGTCACGGGCGAATGCGCCCAGCAATCCCTCGTCGCCGGACAGGTGAGCCATGATGCGCAGTTCGATCTGGGAGTAGTCCGCCGCCAGCAGCCGATACCCTTCCGGCGCGACGAAGGCCTGGCGGATCCTGCGCCCCTCCGGGGTGCGCACGGGTATGTTCTGGAGGTTGGGGTCCGCGGACGACAAACGCCCGGTGGCTGCCACGGCCTGATGGTACGAGGTGTGGATCCGGCCCGTATGCCGGTTGATCTCCAATGGCAGCTTGTCGGTATAGGTGGACTTGAGCTTGGAGAGCCCCCGGTATTCCAGGATCAGTTTCGGCATCTCGTAGCCGTCGCGGGCCAGGTCCTGGAGGACACGTTCCGCGGTGGACGGCTGTCCCTTGGGCGTCTTGACCTTGCTTTCAATCCCGAGGCGATTGAAGAGAATGTCCTGTAGCTGCTTCGGAGAATCCAGGTTGAAGGTGCTTTCGGCCAGCTCGTATGCCGCCGCCACCACCTTCGAGATGGAGTCGGCCAGTTCCCGGCTCTGCCGGTGCAGCATGTCCTCGTCGACCAGAACGCCGGTGTATTCCATCTTCTGCAGCACCGGGACCAGCGGCTGCTCGATCTCCGTGTAGAGCCGTTCGAGATCAGGGATCTCCTTCAGCGCCGGCCAGAGCGAGCGGTGCAGGCGCAGGGTGATGTCCGCGTCCTGGGCGGCGTACGCCCCGGCGGCGTCGAGGTCCACTTCGTCGAAGCCGATCTGCTTCGCGCCCTTGCCCGCAATCTCCTCGTACTTGGTGGTCCGTACGTGCAGGTAATGGGCCGCGACCGAGTCCATGTCGTGACGGGTGGCGGTGGAGTTGAGAACAAAGGACTCCAGCATCGAATCGTGCGCCATGCCCCGCAAGTGGATGCCGTAATTCATCAGTACGTGGGCGTCGTACTTGAGATGGTGCCCCACCTTTTTCGCGCCGCTTTCGAGCCACGGTTTGAGGCGCTTGAGCACGTACTCCCTGGATAGCTGCTCCGGCGCTCCCGGGTAACGATGCGCCACCGGAATGTACGCGGCATTCAGCGGTTCCACGGACACGGATAGCCCCACGATTTCCGCCTGCATGTAGTCGAGGCTGGTGGTCTCGGTATCCAGCGCGACCAGGTCCGCCGCCTCGATCCTGCCCACCCAGTCCTCGAACTCCGCTTCGGTGAGCACCGTCGTATAACTCACGGCCGCGTCTTCGGCTTCCGGATCGGGTTGGTCCCCGGGCACGCGCTGGAGCAGACTGCGCAATTCCAGCCGCTCGAAGAGCGCCCGCAGTTTTTCCGCATCCGGCGTGCGTGGCTTCAGTTCATCCAACGTGAGCGGCAATTCCACGTCACGGACGATGGTGACCAGCGTCCTGTACAGGGGCAGGACATCCAGGTTCTCGCGAAGCCGGTTGCCGACAACGCCGCCGATCTCGTCGGCGCGTTCGATCAACGTATCCAGGTCGCCGTAATTGTCCAGCCACTTCACGGCGGTCTTCGGGCCGACCTTCGGAACGCCGGGAATGTTGTCGACGTTGTCGCCCACCAGCGCAAGGTAGTCGATGATCCGGCCGGGAGCGACGCCGAATTTCTCGCGCACGCCCTCCGGGTCCATTTCCGTGTCGGTCATGGTATTGACCAGCGACGTCCGCTCGTCGACCAGTTGGGCCATGTCCTTGTCGGAGGTGGAGATGACCGTCGTCAGGCCGGCGCGGCTGGCCTTGTCCGCAAGGGTTCCGATGACGTCGTCCGCCTCCACGCCTTCGATGCGGAGAATGGCCAGCCCCATGGCTTCGACCGCCTCGAGAATGGGCTCGATCTGCGCCTTGAGATCCGGCGGAAACGGCGGGCGATTGGCCTTGTAGTCGGGGTACAGATCGTCACGAAAAGTCTTCCCCGGCGCATCGAATACCACCGCGACGCGCTCAGGCTCATAGTCGTCAAGCAACTTGTAAAGCATGCTCAGCACGCCACGGACGGCGCCTGTGGGCTCTCCCCTGCTGGTCGTCAAGGGGGGCAATGCATAGAAGGCGCGAAACAGGTAACCCATTCCGTCGACGAGCACCAGGGGTTTCATACAGCACACCCTCCCCTCGCGTGAGCCACAATTGCTTGCGTGGCCTCGTGCGCAGGCCCCGCGCAACGATCATCGAATCGACGTGAACTTTGCCTGCCAGACAAGCGCCCTATTCCTCATCCTCTTCGGATTCCTGTTCCTCATCCGTGGCCTGCTCTTCAGCAGCCGGGGGCGTCGTGGCGTCGACGTCCCGAGTCGGCAGAGTCAACGGCCCACTCTGCCCGCAACCCGTCAGCAGTCCAGCCGCGAGGAACGCGACGAAGCCCTGCCGCCAGAAAACGGAAGCAGCATACCTGCCCCACACGTTCCTGCCCCTGTCGGCCGCCGTCGGCACTTCGAGCCAATAAGCCAATCGGGGCATCACGTCGCCCCGTCCAGGGCATCGGCCACCCTGCGGTAGGCTTCCCGAAACGGGATGCCTTCATTGACCGCCAGCGCACTGGCGCGTTGAGCGGCGTGCAGGCCGTCGCCCAGACGTATGTTCTCGGGCCGGAAGACGACTCCTGCGAGGGCATGCGCCATGATCCCGAGTGTATCCTGCGCCAGGTCCACCGCGCGAAACAGGGGCGCCTTCAATCGCTGCAGGTCCCGCTGATAACCGGAGTTGAGCTTGCCGGTGATGGCCAGGGTCTCGTTGAGCGCCCCGACCGCCACGGCCTGGGCGCTGCGCACGAGTTCGAACACGTCGGGGTTGCGCTTCTGGGGCATGATCGACGAGCCGGTCGTCATCTCGTCCGGCAGCGTTACGAACGAGAACTCCTCCGTGTAAAACAGCAACAGGTCCGCGGCCAGCCGGCCCAGATCGCCGAGCAGCAACGCAATCTCGAAAATGAGCGCGGCTTCGGCCTTGCCCCGGCTGAGCTGCACCGCGGTCACCGGTTCCTGGGTGGAAGCGAAACCCAGGGCACTGCGGGTAACTTCCCGATCCAGCGACACGCCCGGGGTACCGAACCCGGCCGCCGATCCGAGCGGATTCATGTCCGCGCGCCGTACGGCCTCCCGCAAACCCAGGGCATCGTCGCGCAGTTCCGCGGCGAAGCCCCCGGCCCAGAGGCGTACCGAACTCGGCATCGCCGGCTGCATGTGGGTATGGCCCGGCAAAGCGACATCGCCCTGCCGCCCGGCCAGGCCGTCCAGCGTCTCCGCCACCGCGACGGCGCCGGCGGCCAGCGACGCGGCCGTGTCCTTGAAATACAGCCGCAGCGCGGCCAGCACCTGGTCGTTCCTGGAACGGCCCAGGTGCACCCGCGCCCCAGCCGCTCCGATGCGTTCCACGAGTCGCGACTCAAGCGCCCCGTGCACATCTTCGTCCTGCAAGTCGATGGCCCACTCACCGCGGGCGTGCTGTGCGGCCAACTCGGTCAGGCCACTGCAGATGGCTTCGCAATCCGCCTCGCTCAGAAGCCCCTGGCCTCTGAGCATCTTCACGTGCGCGATGGAGGCGCGAACGTCGTATTCCACCAGTCGCGCGTCCAGCAGGTGATCCTCGCCCGCGGTGAAGCGCAGGATGCGTTCGTCCAGGGGCGCGCCCTTGTCCCAGAGCCGCGTCATGGTTTCTCGCCCTGTTGCTCCGCCGGGCTGAGGTTGCGGATGTCGTTGACCACCAGCGTACCCGTACCCTCGTTGGTAAAGACCTCCAGCAAGAGGCTGTCGGACAACTTCCAGGAGATCACGTGGACGCGGGCCACACCGCCGCGCAGGGCGTTCTCGATGGCGGCCGCCTTGGGCAGCATGCCGTCGCTGAGCCGACCCTTCCGGCGCAACTCGCCGAGCCCGGCAACGTCGACGTAGGAGATCACCGAACGCGGGTCGTCGATGGATTCGAGAATCCCCGGCGCTCCGGTGGCGAGAATGAGTTTCTCCGCGCCGAGCGCCTCTGCGATGGCCGCCGCCACCGTGTCTGCATTGATATTCAGCAGCGTCCCCGACTCGTCGGCCGACAGCGGACTGACGACGGGAACCAGGTCGTCGTCGAGTTGCTTCAGCAGGATCCCCGCATCGACCTCGTCGATATCGCCCACGAACCCGTAGTCCACCGTCTCGCCGGAGTCGCCGCCGGTCGCCACCGGCGGCCGCCGGTGGGCCTTGATGAGCCCCGCGTCCACGCCGCTGATGCCGACGGCGGCGATTTTAAGGTCCCGGCACGCCGCCAGGATCCGGGTATTAATCTGTCCGTTGAGGACCATGGTCGCGACTTCGAGCGAGCGCCGGTCGGTGATCCGGCGGCCTTCGACGAACTCGCTGGACACGCCCAGCGATTTGGCGAGTTCGGTGGACTGCGGGCCGCCGCCATGCACCACGACCACACGGATACCGACGCCGTGCAGGATCCCCACCTGTTCCATCAGCGCCCGCGTACCCTCCGGAGAAACGAAGGCATCGCCGCCGGCCTTGAGCACGAAGACCTTGCGCTTGAACATGCGGATGTACGGTACCGCGCGCTTCAACGCCTGGACCGTGATCGCTCGTTCGTCTCTGCTCAGTGGGCGCATGTCAGTATCCCGTTCAACCCTTCATCATCCGGTACAGGACCGCCATCTGCGCCAGCATCCGGTTGCGCGCCTGCGGCACGACCACGCTTCGCGGGCCGTCCAGGATCGCATCGGCCACGACCACGCCGCGGCGCACCGGCAGGCAGTGCATGAAGCGGCAGTCCTCTCGCGCCGGTTCGAACCAGGGTTCGTCCACGCACCAGTCCAGAAGTTCCTCGCGCAGCGCCTGGTCGCCCGGCCGGTCGCCGTAGTGCGACGTGGAAGACCACGACTTCGCGTAGATCACGTGCGCGCCCTCCATGGCTTCGCGCCGGTCGGCGGTTTCGGTAACGCTGCCGCCGGATGCTTCGGCCAACGCGCGAGCCTGATCCATGATCTTCGCAGGCAGTTCGAATCCCGGAGGCCGCAGCACGGTCACGTCCATGCCGCGCTGGCTGGCCATGCGCACCGCGGCGGAGGGCACCGCCAGCGGCAGCGCCAGCGGATGATAGGCCCACGAGAGCACGAACTTTCCGCCTTCGGCGGGTACCCCGAGATCGTCCAGCGTCTTCCAGTCCGCCAGACTCTGGCAGGGGTGCTGGATCGCCGACTCCATGTTGATGACCGGAACGTCCACCAGCGAAACCAGGTTCTCGAACTCGGTGTCCGCCAGATCCACTTCCAGGTCGCGCCGTTCGGCGAAGGCGCGAATGCCGATCGCATCGCCGTAGGAGGCGATGACCGGCACTGCCTCACGGACGTGTTCGGCGGCCGCGCCGTCCATCACGATGCCCGGCCGCGCCTCGAGGCCGTGGATGGACATTTCCGGAGAGATCACGAACGATCCGCCGCCCAGCCGCGCCATGGCCGCCTGAAACGACGCCAGCGTACGCAGCGAAGGGCTGAGAAAGAGCAGCGACAGGACCTTGCCTTCCAGGGCATGGGGTTCCGGCAGCCGCTCCAGGCGGCCGGCAAGTTCCAGCAGGCCGGCGATTTCCGCAGCGTCGAAATCCGTCAGATCATTGAAGCGTTTCACAATCGAGTTCCTCCAGCGCCCGGGCAAGACGCTTGACATGACTTGTTTCAAGAATGAGGGGCGGCAACAGCCGCAGTACGTGAGGGTCTGCGCTTGTTCCGGTGAGGATGTCCCTGCGGAGCAGCGCCTCGAGCACGGCGGCGGCCCGCGGACCGGTACGAAGGCCGACCAGCAAGCCCGCGCCGCAGGTCCCGGTGACCGGGCCGCGCACACAGGTTTCGCGGATGCAGGCGGACGTTTCGCGCACGCGCGCCAACAGGTTGTCCGATTCGATCACCTCCAGCACGGTGTTGATCGCCGCGCAGGCCAATGGCCCGCCGCCGAACGTGCTGCCCAGGGCGCCGAAGCCGATATCGGCGGCCAGGTCCGAGGTCATCAACACCGCGGCGCAGGGGAAACCGCCGCCCAGACCCTTGGCCGCGGTCAACAGATCGGGGCGTACGCCGTAGAAGTCGGCGCCGAACGGCTCTCCGAGCCGGCCGACCCCGGTCTGGACCTCGTCCAGGATCAGCAGCGCGCCGCTGCGGTCGCAGCATTCCCGCGCGGCCGCCATGAACGACTGCGAAAAATCGAAGGCGCCCGCCACGCCCTGCACCGGTTCGATGATCACCGCGGCGGTTTCGCTGTCCACCGCTTCGCGTAGCGCGTCGACGTCGTTCCGCGGTACGAAAGTGACCTCGAACGGCGTGCGCGGAAAGCCGTACCAGGACTGCGATCCCCAGCTCACCGCGGCCGCCGCGGCCGTGCGGCCGTGGAAAGAGTGTTCCATGGCCACCACTTTGGATCGCCCGGTGGAACGCAACGCGATCCGCAAGGCGTTTTCCACGGCCTCGGCGCCGCTGTTGACGAAGAACACCCTTGAGAGCGGATCCGGCGCGAAGGCTGCCAACCGCTCGGCAGCTTCGTCGCGAATCTTCAACTCGACGATATTGCTCTGGAATTGCAGGGCTGCCGATTGCCGGCTGATCGCGTCGGTGAGACGCGGATGCGCGTAACCAAGCGCCGCTACCGCATGCCCGCCGTAGAGGTCCATGACGCGCCGCCCACTGCCGTCCTCAAGGTACACGCCACGCCCGCTGACCGACCGAAACGGCACCAGTGGATAAACCTCGCTCAGGTTGGCGGCCTCAGTACCCATATACCACCGAACTTGCCGCATGGGCGCGTGTGGACAGCACTTGTTCGCGTCGTGGGCGAGGAGCGTGCCAGGGATGGCGCAAAGCGACGAGCCCTCGATTCGAGCCGCGCCAGGACGGCGCGGCTCGATTTAGCGAACAAGTGCTGTCCGCACGCGCCCATGCTACGCGCAGAGTCAAAAAACGCGCGCCACCGAACATCAGACCCATCCCACCGGTGCGATCGGCAGACCGGTCGCGTCGGGCCAGCCCGCCAGCCGGTTGACCCACTGTAACGCCCCCCCGGCCGCACCCTTCACCAGGTTGTCCAGCACGCAGCAGACGGCGATGGCGCCCTTGTCCCGGTGCACGCTGAGCAGCGCATTGTTGGTTCCGACGATGTCCTTGAGGCGCGGCGGGGACTCCACGACGCGGACGAAGCTCGAATCCCGGTAGAAGTCGGCGAGCGCCGAGGCAATGTCGTCCACCCCATTCGGCCCCGCCGGTTCGGCGAAGACCGTGGCGTGAATGCCGCGGGCGAAAGGGCCGGAGTGTGGAATGAAGTGAAGCTCGATTTCCTGTCCCGTCGCCGCCCGGGCCAGTTCGCAGACTTCCGGTGCATGGCGGTGGATCAGCGGCCGGTAGGCGAACAGGTTGCTCTGGCGCAGGGGATGGTGGGTGGTCTCGCGGGGTGTGCGCCCGGCGCCCGTGCTGCCGGTGACGGCGCTGGCGAAGAACGCGGGCCTTGCCGCCCCCAGCGACACCAGCGGCACCAGCGAAAGCAGCAGCGCCGTTGCAAAGCAGCCCGGCTGGGCGGCATGTGGCGTGGACAATTCGTCGAGGTGCTCGGGTACCGCACAGCTGAATTCATCCAGAAGCTGTGGCGCGGAGTGCGCGCTGCCGTACACCGACTCGAACCGCTCCGCCGACCGGCTGCGAAAGTCCGCCGAAGCATCGACGACCGATACCTGCACGCCCGCAGCCGCGGCGCCCTCCAGGACTTTCGTCACGATTGACGCGGACACGCCGTGGGGGGCGGCGGAGATCACGATCCAGCGGGGCGATTCCCCGAGCGTGCCGATGGTCTCGTCCAATGACGCGAACCGGGCCGTCGGGTAGACGGCGCTCAGGTGGCTGAAGGCCGCGGCGATCCGCTGCCCCGGACGGCTCGCGGACACCGCATGGGCCAACTCCAGCCGCGGATGGCCAGCCAGCAGCGCCAGCACTTCCCCGGCGACGTAGCCGGAACCGCCGAGGACAATGACGGGTAGCGACTCGCTCACGATGCGTCCTCCAGCCGTGCCGGCCCGAGCCCGATGCGGTCGTGGATGAGGTCGCCCAGCTCGGCGCCGTGGGTCAGCGCGTTGGCCGCGGGCACCTGCATCCGTTCCCGGATGATCTCGATGCCCACCTGGTTGTCGGTCGCCGGACCGGTCACGGCGGCGGGTTCCAGCCCGTACTTGTCGCGAAGCAGCTTGACCCCTCCCCAGGCGGCCACGGGATCGTTCGCGCACAGCACGACGGCGCTGAGCACCCGGCGGACTTCGGGATCCATCAGAATGGCCTCGACCCCGTAGGCGCCCAGCAGCCCGTCACCCAGTTCGAAGACGATGGCGTCGGGCGCTTCCGCGGACAGGGACGACAGGAGTTTGCGCGTCAGCACCGGGGCATTCTCGGACGTCGTACAGACTATTCCGTGGTCCGAAAAGATGCCGGTATTGCGCGCGCCGGCATCCTCCATCACCAGGATGTCCCGCTGCAGGGCCACGCCGGTGGCCTTGAAAGCGTCCACCGTGAGGCCCAGTTGGCAGAACCGGCTCACCACGGCGCAGACTGCCGCGGTCTTGCCGGAGTTCATGCAGGTACCGGCGAAGGCCACCACGGGGATGCCGTTCAGGTCGAGCGCCGGCGGATCGTCCGCAGGCCGGCCTGCGACCCGGGCCGGCACGCCGATGCGCTCCCCCAGGTAGGGAAAGTCCAGGACCACGCCGAGCACGCGGCAGTCGAAGGGCCGGCCATGGTTGGGGTTCATGGAATCGCAGACCCCGAGTACGCCGCCCAGGTTCAATAGCTGAAGCTCGTCTCCCGGTTCGAGCTTCTCCGGCAGGCGCCCCGAGTAGCCGAACAGCGCCTTGCGATGACCCAGGGCGCCGACGATCACATCGCCGCGCTTGATCTGAGCCATGCGCCCGCTGGTCAGTTCCAGCGTGTTGTAACGGGACTTGTTGTTCAATACTTCCGCGGCGATGAGCACCCCTTCCTCGCAGGGGATGTCGGGGCTCACCCGGATTTCCCGCCCCAACTCGGCAGCGACGGCAACCGAGGCAATCTTGTCGACGACCACCTTGCGCATGACTCAGCCCCCGGCCCCGCCGCCCTGTGCCCGGGTCTGCAGCAGCCCCGGCAACGCCATGAGGCGCGAGAATCCCACCGCGTCGGCAGCCGTCCATTCGCCGGCCGATTCGCCGTACTGTCCCCGACTGGCTGCCATGAGCGAATAAGGGGACTCCACACCCGTCACGAACACGCTGCCCGGCCGCAGCAGGCAGTGGGCGACTCCCGTCACCCGGGCCTGCGACGAGGCCAGCAGCGCCTCGATGTCACGGCAGACGGGGTCGAGCTGCTTGCCTTCGTGAACGAAGTCACCGTAGGCGAGGCTCACCTGCTCCTTGATTCGTTGCTGAAGCGCGGACAGCGTCAGTTTTTCAAGCTCGCGATGGGCGGTCAGCAGGGTCTCGGCGGCCGGGGCCTCGAAGGCGACCCGGCCCTTGCTGCCCAGGATGGTGTCGCCGAGGTGGATCCCGCGACCGATGCCGAACCCGGACCCTATCCGCTCCAGTCGTTCAATCAAGGACACCGGATCGAGCCGCTCGCCGTCCACAGCCACCGGCACGCCCCGACGGAATTCCACGGTCAGTTCGCGGGCCGGCGCCGGCTCGTCGAGCGCGCCGCGGCTCAGGACCCATGCGGACTCGGGAATGCTCCCGGCCGAATCCAGCGTCTCCGTGCCGCCGATGGTGACGCCCCACAGCCCGCGGTTGATCGAATACGCCGAACCGGCCGCCGGCAGCGGGAGCTCCCGGCTACCCAGGTAATCGACCTGGTCCTGCCGGGCCCAGGCGTGATCCCGGACCGGCGCCAGGACCTCAAGTTCGGGCGCCAGGGTCTTGAGGACGATCTCGAACCGCACCTGGTCGTTGCCGGCAGCAGTACACCCATGGGCAACCGTGTCCGAACCCAGTTCCCGGGCCGCGTCGGCCAGGCAGCGCGCCTGAACGCCGCGTTCGGCGCCGACGCACAGCGGATACATCTGCCCCCGGCGCACGTTCCCCATGATCAGGTACTTCAGCACCTGGTCGAAGAAATCGCCGCGGGCTTCCACGAGAATGTGATCCGCGGCGCCAAGCGCCGCCGCCCGCCCGGCCAGGTCGTCGGCCGCCGCCGGATCGATACCGCCGGTGTTGACCGTCACCGTGACCACCGGACGCCCGTAGGTTTCCCTGAGCCACGGCACGCAGAACGAGGTATCGAGGCCCCCGGAAAAAGCCAGCACGATGGGTTGACCGCTCACTGGACCGGCGCCTTCCGGAGTGACTCCTGCAACCGCGCAACCAGCCGGCGTTGCGCCCCGGCGCCGGCGGTGGCGACGAAGATCGTGTCGTCTCCCGAGATCGTGCCCACCACTTCGGGCCAATTGGCGCGGTCGACGGTCACGCAGACGCGCTGTGCCGCACCGACCGCGGTGGCGATGACCAGCAGGTTGGGTCCCGCGGGGCGGATATCCCGAAAAAACTCTGCCACGGGCCCGAGCGCATCGACGTTGTTCCCGCGAGTCGGTTCGGGCAAGCTGTAACCGGTCGTCAGTTTCGCCACCCCCAGGTCGCGAAGGTCGCGGCTGACACTGGACTGGGTGGCCTCAAGCCCCTCGGCGCGAAGCAGGCGAACCAGCTCCGACTGGCGTCGAATCACGTGGCTCCGCAGCAGGTCCGCGATGGCCCGGCGGCGGCGATGTTGGTTGCTGAGGGTGGGCATGGGGTGCTTGCCTAGCATAAAGTTGCGCATAGACTAATGATTATGCGCAAAGAATGCAACACTGGCGATGATCGGCCGACTGTCGGGCTTTTGGCGCGAATTGCCGGGACTACGGGGATACCGGACGGAGCAGATGCAAGTGAATGCGATCGAGATCAACACCGGTGAAAATCCCGCCTGGTCACTGATCTTTCTGCACGGACTGGGCGCCGACGGTCACGACTTCGCGCCGCTGCCGCGGGAGATGAATCTCCCGGCGGCCGTGCGCTTCGTGCTTCCCCACGCACCGGCCGTCCCGGTCACCATCAACGGCGGGGTGTCCATGCCGGCCTGGTACGACGTCCTCACGCTGGATTGGAACGGACCCGAAGACACCGCCGGAGTCCGCCACAGCGGCCGCGAACTTGAGCGCCTGATCCGCCGGGAGACGGAGAGGGGCATTCCCTCCCACCGAGTATTCGTCGGGGGATTCTCCCAGGGAGGCTCGGTGGCGCTGTTCGCCGGTCCGCGCCATCCGGACCCGCTCGCCGGGATCATTGCGCTGTCGACGTGGATGCCGCAGCCCTCGACGCTCGCTGAGGAAAACTCCGACGCCAACCGCTCCCTGCCCGTCTTCATGGCGCACGGCACGTACGACGCCACGGTTCCGATGATGTTCGGCGCCCGCTCCCGGGACCGGCTACGCGCACAGGGACACGACGTGCAATGGAGCACCTATCCCATGGAACATGCGGTCTGCGCTCAGGAGATCGCCGATCTCAAAGACTGGCTTGCGGCCCGTCTGCAAATGACGGATTAGGGCCTTTTAACAGGCCCTGAAACGGAACGTGCTTTCGCCGCGCCGCCGTCCATCGGCGCCAAAGCGGCGCTCGGCAAACACCAGGTCCCCGCCCCGGGACAGCAACACCACCGTGGACGAGCGCGTTCCGTAGCGTGGGTCCGAGACAAATACCGTGCGCGCGCGCCAGTGCAGTTCTTTCCCGCCGGAGCCGTCATCCCGGGGTGCGCGGGTTTCCAGCAACTCGAACAGTCGCCGGGTCAACTCGTTCCGTCCGGGCTCGTCGTGGAGAATCGCGGCGAGGCGGGAGGCCGCGAACCCGGTTTTCGGCCACGACGTGCCCAGTGGGGCGTTACTCAATACGTGGATGCCCGCCGCAAGCCGTTGGGCGCCGGATCGATTGGCGGCATGGAACAGCCCCTCGCCGTCGAAAAGCAACAGGTTGTACGGCCCGTATTCGGCAGGCGCCCTCGCCCGCTCCTCGCAAAACGCCTCCGCCGCATCAGGGGTTGCAAGGTAGTCGCTGACCAGATGTCCGCGGGAAGCGGAAAAGGACCGGCCCTGCGGCGAGGGCTGGTTGGTTACCGCGGCCAACCGGCCTCGCCGGTCGACGGCCAGCCAGCTCCCACCGGCCTCAAGATCCCGGCCCCCGAGGATGCCGGAAGGTTCCGTCCACCAGTCCGCGGCGGCGGTGGGCCTGCAGTGGGATTCATCCCGATTGGCCGCGACCACGAGGGGAAAGGCATCGCAGACACCGGCCGCGAACGCGGCAAGGCACACCGGGGTTTACCCCACCGCCGCCCGGCGGGGCGGCGCTTTCTTCGGAGGCAATGCACGCAGCGTCAGACAGGCCGGGCAATCGCCGCGCGGCAACTGCAGTTGATCGTACACGTAGGCGATGGAGCAGATGTCGCAGTGGGCCAGCCGCAGCTCATCGCCGCCCCGGATGCTCTGCAGGAGGTTCCAGCCCCATTCGAAACTCAGGGTCGGTTTCTGAACCACCAACCGGTGCGTCTCGAAGCACTGGCAGAACCGGTGGCCCAGGTTCACGTTTCCCTTGAGACGGGGCCCCGGCGGATCCTCGATGGAGAACAGGCCGTTTGCCAGAAGCAGGTTGACAAAGGCGCCCGACTCGAGCGAGCGGGCGGGAGAGCGGACGAGTGGGCCGATTTGCGTGGGAGACTTGCCCCGGTGGCGCTTGACCGGGGCATCGTCGACATACTTGAAATAGCTGGTGTAGAGCTTTCGAATCCGGTCGTCGCTGAGACCCGTCCAATAGCGGGTCGTTCCGGTCCGCGCTTCGTTCCGAATCATTCGCATGGCGAGTTCGAATCGGTTTCGCTCTCCCGTGTAGCGATTATCGGTTGCCCTCATTGCTATTTTCCCTACATATTGGCCAGTTTCGGGATATTAGCCCAGGCGATTCTTTCTTGGTATTTTAGGTTTATGCAGAGGCACTTGCGTTGTGGCGTTTTTTGGCCGCCGCCGATGTCTTGGATGGAGCCGCGATTCGTTCTTCGAGGGCATGATGAGGCGCCAAGTCGGCTCGTTCGGTTGAAAAGGCCCCTGGGTTCCGCTCAAATGGGAAC
>JAJEFE010000037.1 GCA_022820625.1 Gammaproteobacteria bacterium
GTTCCCATTTGAGCGGAACCCAGGGGCCTTTTCAACCGAACGAGCCGACTTGGCGCCTCATCATGCCCTCGAAGAACGAATCGCGGCTCCATCCAAGACATCGGCGGCGGCCAAAAAACGCCACAACGCAAGTGCCTCGTGTTTGCTCAACGTTGCAATCTCGCGCACAATAGCCCGATGGCAGACTTTTCCAGCAAGTCGCCGGAGGTTGACGCGCCCGAACAGCAAATGGAGTTTGAGCATCCGCTCACGGAAAGAATAAGAACCTTCCTCCGGATAGAACTTCTTAACCAGCAGGCCTGTTTTCACGCTGACGACACCTCCGAGTTGGGTGCGCGGGCCGCGCTGTCGAGCCTGCTGGATATCCTCAATCTTTTCAGGCGGGGCGACGTGCGCATGGAGGTGATCAAGGAGCTCGAAACGCAGCGCAATATTCTGGCCTCCTACATCCGCGAACCCGAAGTTGATAGTGAGCTGCTCGAGGGCAACCTGGAGAACATCAAGGCACTGCAGTCCAGAATCGGCGATTCGGGTACGGTATTTCCCAACCTGCTCAAGGAATCTCCTTTCCTCTTCAATATCAACCACCGCAGTTCGATCCCCGGCGGCACTTGCATTTTCGATCTGCCGGACTACGGATACTGGCTGAAACTTCCCCATGAAGTGCGTGGCGAACAGTATCGGGAATGGCTGGAGAGCTTTGCGCCCATCAGCGATGCGGTCGACCACATTCTCTGGCTCATTCGCCAGAACAGCCAGCCCATGGAACGCACGGTGGAGTCGGGCTTGTACCAGACCAACCTGCAGGGCGATGCCCGGCCGCGCCTGATCCGCGTCCTGCTGCCGGTAGCCGGGGGCATCTATCCGGAGATCAGCGCCGGCAAGCAGCGCTTCACGCTGCGCTTCGTGCATTGGCGCGGCACCGACGTCCGTGCGGTGCAGGTTCAGGATCCGGTCACGTTTATGCTCGCGTTGTGCTAGTGCCTCGTCAACCTGGCAGGACATTGTCAGGTTGATGCAGCACTAGGCAGGGTCCCCGGCGTTTCGCTCGATGACGATGCCCACTTCCCGGGCGCCACGAATGGCCCCCGGTTTGGCTACGGAGACCCTGATCCAGGCTACTTTGAACTCTTGGATGATCAGCCGCGCCACCGATTCGGCCAGGGATTCCACCAGGTGAAACCGTGAGTCCGCGATGAAAGCCTGCACGCGCTTGGCCACGTCCCTGTAGTTCAACGTCGACTCCACCGTGTCCGTGGCGGCGGCGGCGCGCGCATCGGTGGCCATTTCCAGGTCGATGCTCACCGTCTGACTGATCCTTTGTTCCCACTCCCAGATGCCGATCACGGCTTCGACCTTGAGCCCGCGGAGAAATATCCTGTCCATTTCGAATCGCTCAGTTGAGCCCGGCCGCGGAGACTGGCGGCGGCCGCAGCTCATCCAGTGGCCAGCGCGGCCTGGCGACGATGGCGGGCGACTCGGCAGCTTCGTGACGGCGGTGCCAGCCGGTCAGCGCGATCATCGCGCCGTTGTCGGTACACAGCGACTGCCTCGGGTAGTGCACCGTGATGCCCTGTTTGCCGCCCCGGGCCTTGAGTTGCTGACGCAACTTTATGTTGGCGCCCACGCCGCCGGCGATCACCAGTCGATCGAGGCCGGTTTCATCGCAGGCTCGCAGGCACTTTTCCACCAGTGTATCCACCGCGGCCGCCTGGAACGAAGCCGCCACGTCGGCGCGCAACTGTTCGGATAGCCTGCCGCCGTTCCCCGCGGCGCGTTCCAGCGCCAGCCGCACGGCGGTCTTCAGACCGCTGAAACTGAAGTTCAGGCCCTTGCGGAGCATCGGTCGGGGAAACCGGAACGCTTCAGGATCGCCGTGTTCGGCGAGTGCCGCCAGCGGGGGACCGCCGGGGTAGGGCAGGGACAACAGCCGCGCGACCTTGTCGAATGCCTCGCCCGCGGCATCGTCGAGGGTTTCGCCCAGAATGGCGTAATCGCCCAGGCCGCGGGTTTCGACCAGCAGGGAGTGACCTCCTGATACCAACAGCGCGACGAAGGGGAATGACGGGGGCTCGTCCTCAAGCATGGCCGCCAGCAGGTGTGCCTCCATGTGGTGCACGGGGATGACGGGCTTGCCGAGGCCCATGGCCAGCCCGGTCGCCAGCGAGCCGCCGACCATGAGCGCGCCGACCAGCCCCGGACCCGCGGTATAGGCGATGCCGTCCAGGTCGGACAGCTCCATCCCGCCATCGGCCAGTACCCCGCGGATCATCGGCGTGAGCTTGGCGATGTGATCCCGCGACGCCAGTTCCGGAACCACGCCGCCGAAACGCGCGTGCAGGTCCAGCTGGCTGTACAGCCCTTCCGCAACAATCCCCCCGTGCGGGTCGTAGACCGCCACACCGGTTTCATCGCAACTCGTTTCGATGCCGAGAATCTTCACCTTCAACCCTGCGCGACGCTGTCGGGCGCGCCGCAATTCTAACCTTGAACCGAGTCGCGCGCCGCCTGCCGTTGCTCCATTCATCCGACACGCAATGATCGGTTGGGTGGAGCGCCAGTGTTGAGCGGGCAAACCCGTTTTGGCTACGATCAGCCCATGAGCCATTCCGTGCGCAGCCATCTTCGTCTCGAGATCGATGCCTATGACGAGGCGATTCGAAAGTTCATTCCCGGTTATGAAGTGGCGTTGTCGCGCGCTGCCGGGGAGGTGGCGGATGTCTCTCCTGCGCTGGTCGTGGACCTCGGTGCGGGTACGGGCGCGCTCACCGAGGCGATCCTGGGCCAGGACCGGGTCGGCCACGTGGACGCCGTCGACGTCGATCCGGAAATGCTGGCCCAGGCGCGGGTGCGATTGAAGCGGTTTGGCAGCCGGGTGAGTTTCAGCGAGGCGTCATTCGATGCGCCGCTTCCCGAATGCGACGCGGTGGCTGCATCGCTGGCGCTGCACCACGTGCCTACCATGGCGGGCAGGGCGGCGCTCCACAAGCGTATTTTCGGGACGCTGCGGCCGGGCGGCGTATTCGTCAACGCCGACGTCACCGTCAGCGCGCAACCGAAGTCCCGGGAGCGGACCTACCGTCTCTGGGCGGCCCACCTGGTGTCCTGCGGTATCAGTGAGGCGCGCGCCTGGCAGCACTTCGACGAATGGGCCCTGGAGGACACGTACTTTCCGCTGGAGGAAGAACTCGCATCGATGCGCCAGGCCGGCTTTGATGCCGAATGCATCTGGCGAGACGCACCGAATACGCTCATGGTGGGGCGCAAGGGTTGAGCCTCACGCGCGCTCCATGGATTTCCGATCGGTGTCTCACAGACGTCCTGTCGCAGGTCGGGCTGCATGCTGTCCCCGAAACCACAACGGCGTTCTCGTGCGTATACTGAAGCATCCGTGACCGATCACAGGAGTTGGATTCGGTGAATCCCGCCATGCCGGTATCCCCGGGGTCAAAATTCAGGCAGGCGCTTGAAGCCGAGCGCCCGCTGCAGGTGGTGGGCGCCATCAACGCCTACACGGCGTTGCTCGCCCGGGAGGCCGGGTTTCGCGCCATCTACCTGTCCGGCGCCGGTGTGGCCAACGCGTCGTTCGGCTATCCGGACCTGGCAATGACGACCCTCCCGGACGTCTGCGAGGACGTTCGCCGAATCACCGGCGCCTGCGACCTGCCCTTGCTGGTCGATGCCGACACCGGGTGGGGCGACGCCTTCATGATCGGGCGCACGGTCCGCGAACTCATCCGCGCAGGCGCCGCCGGCTGTCACCTGGAGGACCAGTTGAGCACCAAGCGTTGCGGCCATCGGCCCGGCAAGGCGCTGGTGCATGCCGGCGAAATGGCCGACCGCATCAAGGCGGCTGCCGATGCGCGCGGCGAGGGTGATTTCGTGCTCATGGCGCGGACCGATGCCCACGCGGTGGAAGGGCAGGAGGCGGCGCTGGCCCGGGCCTTGAAATACGTTGAAGCCGGCGCCGACATGATTTTCGCCGAGGCATTGACGACTCTGGATGAGTACCGGCAGTTTGCGTCGAGCCTTCCTGTCCCGGTGCTCGCCAATCTGACCGAGTTCGGCCGCACGCCCATGTTTACCGTGGACGAGCTTCGCGATGCCGGCGTGGCCGTGGCGCTGTACCCGTTGACGGCATTCAGGGCCATGAGCGCCGCGGCGCTTGAAACGTTCACGACCCTGCGCCGCAATGGCACCCAGGCCGATGCGCTTGCAAGCATGCAGACCCGTGACGAACTCTACGATGTGCTCGATTACCGGGATTACGAGCGCAAGCTGGATACGCTGTTTGCGAATCGGCGTTGACGAAGAAATGCTTTGCAGTCCGCGCTGGCGGGGGCTATCATTAGCGGCTACTCGCCGGCATTTGCCGGCTTGTTTGTCTTGTCTGGACGGTGTTTCGGCCCAAGGGTCGGCCGAATGCCTTGAATTGGAGAGCGGGAACAGTCGATGCCAGGCGTGCGAGTCAAGGAGAGCGAACACTTCGACGCGGCACTGCGGCGCTTCAAGCGCGCGTGCGAAAAGGCCGGGGTGTTGACGGAATTGCGGCGACGGGAGTATTACGAAAAGCCCACCCAGGAGCGCAAACGCAAGAAGGCGGCTGCCGTAAAGCGGCATGTCAAGCGCCAGGCAAGACAGCTTTCCAGGCGCCGTTCACTCTATTGATTGCCGCGCCCGCGCGTCCCGGCGCGGGGTCGTAAATTCCGAGCCGACGCGACTGCGCCCGGGAGGGCGCTTCGGGTTATGCTAGGCGGACCCATGAGCGGGCGCATCCCCCATTCCTTCATCGACGATCTGGTCGCACGCGCCGACATCGTCGAGGTGATCGGGCGGCGGGTCTCGCTGGTCAAGGCCGGCCGGGACTACAAGGCGCCGTGCCCGTTTCACGACGAGAAGACACCGTCGTTCACCGTAAGCGCCCAGAAGGGCTTCTACCATTGCTTCGGGTGCGGCGCGCACGGCACCGCGATCGGCTTCCTGATGAACTACGAAAACCTCGACTTCGTCGATGCCGTGGAGGCGTTGGCCGAAATGCTCGGCGTGGAAGTGCCCAGGGAGGCGGGATCGGCGGACCGAAGGCGCGACGGCGCCAGCCTTTACAGCCTGCTGGCGGAAGCCGACCGAATCTACCGCGCGGCGCTCAAGAGCAATCAAAGGGCGGTCAACTACCTGAAGGACAGGGGGCTTGTGGGACTGACCGCAAAGCGGTTCGCGATAGGCTATGCGCCCGACTCGTGGGATACCGTGCTTCGCGCACTCGGCACCGATGAGACCCGGAAGCGGCAACTTCTCGAGGCGGGACTGACCAACAGGAACGAACAGGGAAAGGAGTACGACCGGTTCCGCGACCGCATAATGTTTCCGATCCGCGACCCCCGCGGCCGGGTCATCGGCTTCGGCGGCCGACTCCTTGGCGAGGGCGAGCCCAAGTACATGAACTCGCCCGAAACACCCGTATTTCACAAGGGCCGGGCGCTCTACGGCCTCTACGAGGCGCGGCAGCGGGGAGCGGCCGGGGCAGGGCGGCCCGACGAGATACTGGTCGTGGAAGGCTACCTGGACGTTGCGAGTCTCGCGCAGCACGGCATCGGCCCTGCCGTGGCGACCCTGGGCACCGCCACCACCGTTGAGCATATCCGTTACCTGACCCGGATCGCCCGTCGGATCATCTTCTGCTTCGATGGCGACCGCGCCGGCCGGACGGCGGCGTGGCGAGCGCTGGAGACGGCGCTGCCCCACGCGGGCGGGCAAGTGGAATTGATGTTCCTGTTGCTGCCGGAAGGCGAAGATCCGGACTCGCTGGTGCGCTCGGGCGGGGCCGAGGCTTTTCGCAAGTGCATGGATACCGCCGTACCCCTGTCCGAATTCATGCTCGGTGAACTGCGATCGCAGGTCGATCTTTCCAGCGCCGACGGCCGTTCGCGCCTGGCGGCGCTGGCCAGACCCCTGCTTTCGCGGTTGCCCGCGGGCGTCTGGCGGGAATTGCTCACCGGGCAGATTGCCGAAACGATCGGCGTGGGCGTCGGCGCCCTGGAGCGGGAGCTGGAGAAGCCGGTCGCCTCGCCGCAGCCCGCGGGGGGGCGCACCGGTCAGGACGATGCCGGGCGGGGAGCGGACCGGTCTCGCGGAACGCTCGTTCGCCGGGCGATCGGCCTGGTGCTGAACTACCCGGCCATTGTCGCGAAACTGGCCGACATACCTGACTTGTCCAGAGTCGAGCAACCTGGCGCGCGACTACTGCATCGCCTGCTCGAAACCGTAGTCGAGAATCCGGAAATTGTGCCGGCCCAGTTGCTCGAACGATTCCGCGACGATACGGAAGGCCGCTATCTCGGGCGCCTGCTGGACAATGCACCGCTGGATACGGAAGATGCGGCCGCGGCGGTACTGCAGGAGATGCTGCAGAGGATCGTCGCCGAGGACAGGAAGAGGCGGCTTCAGGCCCTGCTGTCCAGGCCGTCGCTTTCATCCGAAGAGCGGGCCGAAATCGCAGAGATACAGAACTACCTGCGCAATGCGCAAGGGAACTCCGGCGGCCCCTGAGCGATCAAACTTTTCGTTCTGGAAATAACCGCAAATTCAGGTAAACTTACCCGTTTGCATCGACTCGATTGTAGGCAGGATGAATACAGCAACCGCAGTGCAGCCCCAACACCCCAACGATCGCCAATCCCAGCTCAAGCTCCTCATCGCCAAGGGTAAGGAACAGGGATACCTCACCTACAGCGAAGTCAACGATCATCTTCCCAGCGATATCGTCGATCCGGAGCAGATCGAGGATATCGTCAACATGATCAACGACATGGGCATCACGGTGTACGAAAAGGCGCCCGATGCCGAGTCCCTCCTGCTGTCCGATTCCGCAGTCTCAAGCGATGAGGACGTCACCGACGAGGCCGCCGCCGCCCTGGCGACGGTGGACGCCGAGTTCGGCCGCACGACGGATCCGGTGCGCATGTACATGCGGGAGATGGGTACGGTCGAACTGCTCAACCGCGAGGGCGAGATCCGCATCGCCAAGCGAATCGAGGAGGGCCTCGACCAGGTGCGCGGCGCGCTGCTTCAGTTCCCGCCCACATTGGCTCTTCTGCTCACGCTGTATGACCGCGTGGTGGAGGGGACCGGGCGGATGCAGGATGTCATCGTCGGTTTCATCGATCCCAACGCCGGAATCGCCGATCCGAACGCGCCGAAGACCGAAGAAGAGAAAAACAAGCCCGCCAACACGGGGCCGGATCCGAAGGAAGTGGCCAGGCGGTTGAAGAAGATCCGCCGCCACTTCGACCGCTACGTCAAGGCGCTGAAAGCGCACGGCATCGGGCATCCAACGGCTCAGAAGCAAATCAGGTTGCTGACGCCCCAGTTCATGGAACTGAAGCTCGCTCCCAAGCTCTTCGAAGCCATGGTCGCGGAACTGAGGCAGACCATTAACAACGTGCGCAACCAGGAACGTCAGATCATGACGTACTGCGTTCGCGACGCGAAGATGGTTCGCAAGGACTTTATCGCCAGCTTCAGGACCAACGAGACCAATCTCGTATGGATCGACAAGCACATCCGGGCCAAGCGCAAGCACTCCTCGCAGTTGTCCCGACTCAAGGACGAGATCGTGCGCTGTCAGAAACGCCTGTCCAAGGTCGAGCAGGGCAGCCTGCTGAGCATCAAGGAGATCAAGGAGATCAATCGCGAGATTTCCATGGGCGAGGCCCAGGCGCGCCGGGCCAAGAAGGAAATGGTGGAAGCCAACCTGCGCCTGGTGATTTCCATCGCGAAGAAGTACACCAACCGGGGGCTCCAGTTCCTCGACCTGATCCAGGAAGGCAACATCGGGCTGATGAAGGCGGTGGACAAGTTCGAGTATCGGCGCGGCTACAAGTTCTCGACCTATGCGACCTGGTGGATCCGCCAGGCGATCACCCGCTCCATCGCCGACCAGGCGCGGACCATCCGGATTCCGGTGCACATGATCGAGACCATCAACAAGCTGAATCGCATCTCCCGGCAGATGCTCCAGGAGATGGGCCGGGAGCCCACGCCGGACGAACTCGCCGAGCGCATGGAAATGCCGGAGGACAAGGTCAGGAAGGTGCTGAAGATCGCCAAGGAACCGATCTCGATGGAAACGCCCATCGGGGACGACGAGGATTCGCACCTGGGGGACTTCATCGAGGATACGGCGGTTCATTCACCGGTGGATTCGGCGACCTCGGAGGGCCTCAAGGAGACGACCCACTCGGTGCTGGCCGGGCTCACGCCACGGGAGGCCAAGGTGCTGCGGATGCGGTTCGGCATCGACATGAATACGGACCACACGCTGGAGGAAGTGGGCAAGCAGTTCGACGTTCCCCGGGAGCGCATTCGGCAGATCGAGGCGAAGGCATTGCGCAAGTTGCGGCATCCTTCCCGGTCGGACCGGTTGCGCAGTTTTTTGCTGGAAGACTAGTGTAGTCTGGGCGTGGCGCTTCCGAGGGCGCGTGCGGACAGCATCCCATCGCTAAATCTCGCCCGCCACCCTGGCGTGGCGCTTCCGAGGATGTGTGCGGACGGCGCCTGATCGCTTAATTTCGCCCGCCATCCCTGGCGGGCTCAAATCGGCGCTCGGCGCTCCTCGCCATCCATGGCCCCGCGCCGAGCACACGACGCGATCAGGCGCCGTCCGCACACATCCTCGGAAGCTCAAGGGAGTGGATTCGAGTGTCAGCCTGCTGCGGTGTGGGGCTCGGTTGGGGCGACGTTCGGGTAGAGTTCGTCCAGCGGCACCGAGCGTCCGGTTTCGGTGACGATTCTGCAGTGGTGGCGTTGTAGTCTGCGCGGTTCGCGTACTCCGCACGAGTGCGCGATGATTTCGATTTCCTTGCTCATCTGGCGGGCGTATTGATTGACGCGGGTGGCCTTGTTTTCCGGGTTAAGCCCGCGTTGCAGCCGTTTGTTGTGGGTGGTGATGCCTGTGGGGCAGGTATTCCGGTTGCATTGCAGGGCCTGGATGCAGCCCAGGGCGAACATGAAGCCGCGGGCGGAGACCACGAAGTCGGCCCCTGCGCAGTAGGCCCAGGCCGCTTCCGCCGGGGTGATGAGTTTGCCGCTGGCGAACACTTTGATTCGATCGCGCAAACCATGGGCGTCGAGCCGGTCGACCATCAGGGGCAGGCTCTCTCGGATGGGCAGTCCGACGTTGTCCATGAGCGGCATGGGCGCGGCGCCGGTGCCGCCGTCGCCGCTGTCCACGGCGATGAAGTCCGGTGCGCTCTCGACCCCGCGCTTCCGGATCTCTTCGAACAGCTCGTCCAGCCAGGCGTAGGCGCCGATGACCGACTTGAATCCGGTGGGTTTGCCGGTGATCGAGCGCACGCGGTCGATCAGGTCAAGCAGTTCCGCCGCGCTGTCCACGTCCAGGTGGCGATTCGGGCTCAATGAGTCCCGGCCGGCAGGGATGCCGCGTATGGCGGCGATCTCGTCGGTGACCTTGACGCCGGGGAGGATGCCGCCCTTGCCGGGCTTTGCGCCCTGGCTGAGCTTGATCTCGAACATCCTGACCTGCTCGTGGTCGGCTACCTGCCGCAGTCTGCCTTCCGAGAGGGTCCCGGGTACCTCGCAGACGCCGTACTTGGCGGTCCCCATCTGGAACACGATGTCGGCGCCTCCCGCGAGGTGATGAGGCGACACTCCGCCTTCCCCGGTGTTGAGCCAGCAGCCGGCCATGCGGGCGCCGTTGGAGAGCGCAAGCGTGGCCGGGCGCGAAATGGCGCCGTAGCTCATGCCGGAAATGTTGAAGAGGGATGACGTGGTATACGGATGGGCGCAGTAAGGCCCCAGCGTGACCGGCGCGGGTCCGGCGACATCCCGGTCCAGCACGGGATAGGCGCAGTTGACGAAGATGACCGTGCCGACGGGCCGCAGGTCCCGGGTAGAGCCGAATGCGATCGTGTTGTCCGTCCCCAGGGACGCGCGGTCGACCCAGGACCGCTCCGCCCGGTTGAAGGGCAGTTCCTCGCGATCCATGGCGAAGAAATACTGGCGGAAAAACTCGCCGAGGTGCTCGAACAGCGCGCGAAACCGGCCGATGACGGGGAAGTTCCTGCGGATGGCGTTTTTCGTCTGGAAGACATCATTGACGAACAGGACCGCCAGGACCAGCACGCCCAATCCGACAATGAGAACGAACGTGTAAACCAGGATCGTAATGATCTGAAACGCGGTGTAGGTCATCGCATGGCCTCCCTGCTGTGGCGATGATCGTACCGCCCCGGTGTCAAATTGGGAAAGCGGGCGCCAGCGTTCGCGTTGGAACAGCAGGCGCTGGCGTTCCCTGAGGTGGTAATCTTCACCCCCGGCGGGCCCGTAGCTCAGTTGGTTAGAGCAGGGGACTCATAATCCCTTGGTCGTAGGTTCGAGTCCTACCGGGCCCATAAACCCAAGCCGGTCCATTCCGGAACAAACGGCAGACGTTTCCGGTTTCGGAATTCCGGGCAATTGCGTCAGACCAGTGCCACGCATCCATCGAAGCCTGTTTTCTCTCTGTTGTTTCCCGGCCATGGCCAATGCCGCCAGTTTCGATGAGGCGGTCGAAGCCGCAGTTCGTCCCTTGACGACGTTTGTATCGGAGTTCGTCTTCTTTACTGTTCCTGTTTTCGGGGCGGACCTGCCGTTGGTCGTCCTTTGGCTTGTCATCGGCGCTGTTTTCTTCACTTTCTACTTCCGATTCATCAACGTTCGCGGTTTCAGGCACGCTTTGAAACTCGTTCGGGGCGACTACTCCAGCCCCGATCACAGTGGCGAAGTTTCTCACTTCCAGGCGCTGGCAACTGCCGTGTCCGGCACGGTTGGCATCGGGAATATAGGCGGCGTTGCCGTGGCAATATCCATCGGAGGACCCGGTGCGACCTTCTGGATGATCCTCGCCGGCCTGCTTGGCATGTCGACAAAATTTGCGGAGTGCGCACTCGGAACGATTTATCGCCGCGAAAATGCCGATGGCACGGTCTCAGGGGGGCCGATGTACTATCTCGAGCGCGGACTGAAGGAAGTGGGGGCGCCGCGACTGGGCAAGTTCATCGCGAACTTCTATGCCCTGGGACTCATCGTTGGCTGCATGGGAATAGGCAACATGTTCCAGTCCAACCAGGCCTATATCCAGTTCCTTAACGTGACAGGCGGCCTGGATTCAAGTTGGTTCCACGACAAGGGTTGGCTGTTCGGATCGGGAATCGCGGTACTGGTCGCACTTGTCATTATTGGTGGAATCAGGAGTATCGCCCGGGTAACCGGGAAAATCGTCCCGTTCATGGCCGTACTCTACGTGGTCAGTGCGTTGTTCATCATTGCCATGAACCACGATGCGCTGCCCTTTGCCTTTCGTGCCATCGTCAGTGGCGCGTTCAGCGCAGAGGCTACGGGCGGCGGAGCTCTCGGAGTCATGATCATCGGGTTTCAGCGGGCAGTTTTTTCGAACGAGGCTGGCATCGGGTCCGCGGCCGTAGCCCATTCCGCGGTGAAAACCAATGAGCCGATTACCGAAGGATTCGTGGCGCTGCTGGAACCCTTCATCGACACAGTCGTGATCTGCACCATGACGGCATTGGTGATTATTACCACAATGTACTACGAACCGGTCTTTACCGAGGGTCTCGGTGGAATTGAAATGACCTCGTATGCGTTCGAGCGCAATATTTCCTGGTCGCCCTATGCACTGGCAATCGCCGCTTTGCTGTTCGCGTTTTCGACGATGATTGCATGGTCTTACTATGGCCTGAAAGGATGGACTTACCTCGTTGGAGAAGGCCGGCTTGCCGAGCTCGGCTTCAAGGCGGTGTTTTGCCTGTTCGCCATACTGGGCTGTTCGATACAACTTGGGGCGGTGCTGGATTTTTCCGATGCGCTCGTGTTCCTGATTTGCGTCCCCAATATTCTCGGCCTGTACATCCTTGCACCGTCGCTGAAGCGCCGCCTGGATCGGTATCAGGTTCGCCTGGAGACCGGCGAATTCAGCAACCGGTCACCCGGGAAGTGACGATTGCGCCTGCAATTGACGCTCCTGGCGAGCTCTGATGCGACAGAACAGGCTTGACTCGACACTGGGTCGACTCGCGAGGAAGCTCGAATCGCGCCCCTTGACTCTTGTACTTCCCGAAGCCACCGATGAGCGTGTGTTGGCGGCCGCGCGAATTCTGCGTGATCGTCAACTTGCGCAAAGCGTGTTGATCGGAGCGAAATCCGAGATAACCGCGGCAGCCGATGCAGCAGGCATTGCGCTCGATGGACTCACGATACTCGACCCGCAAGAGCCAGGTGACCAGGACCTCTACGTCAAGCAATATCTTGAATTGCGGCCCGGGTCCAGCCCGGGCATCGCGAGACGCCTGATCCGAAAGCCCTTGTTTCTGGGCGGTTCGCTGCTGCGCGCCAATCAGGCCGACGCCATGCTTGCCGGCGTATCGTACCCCACTGCTCGTGTGATCGAGGCCTGCCTGATGACGGTAGGACTTGCCGATGGCATCGAGACGCCATCGAGTTGCTTTCTCATGATCGGGTCAGCGCCGGACGGCGCCGAGCAATGTCTGATATTTGCAGACTGTGCAGTGAATGTAGATCCCGACGTTGAGGAACTCGCAGACATCGCTGTTGCTTCGGCCATGACCTGCCGCGAAGTTCTGGGCGAGAATCCTCGTGTCGCACTGCTTTCGTTTTCGACAAAGGGCAGTGCAAACCACGCATCGGCTCGCAACGTCCGGGAAGCGGCATTGCTCGCAGGTGCCCGCGCGCCTGACATCGCGTTCGACGGAGAACTGCAGGCGGATGCGGCGCTCGTCAGCCGCGTCGCAAAGATAAAGCTCGGCGAGGCGGGACCCGTAGCGGGATATGCCAACGTTCTGGTGTTTCCGGACCTTGATGCCGGCAACATTGCCTACAAGCTCACACAATACCTTGCGGGAGCAAAGGCGCTCGGACCCTTGTTGCAGGGATTTGCGCGGCCCGTTTCAGACCTGTCGCGCGGTGCGTCGGTCGACGACATTGTTGAAACAGCGATCGTGACGCTTGCAAGGGCCGGAACACGGTGAGACGTCGAATCTACGGTGATCGTTTTGCGGCGGGGACGTATTCCCTCGCATCGGGACCGTCGTAATGCGTCAACGGTCGGATGAGAATATTGCGTTCCAGTTGTTCCAGAATCTGCGCCACCCAACCGGGGATTCTTCCGATCGCAAATATCGGCACGAACAGATCCTTGGGAATGCCGAGCAAGTGATAAATCACGCCGGCATAGAAATCGACATTGACATTGACACCGAGGCGCGCGTAGCGGTGCATCGCTTTCTCGACCGCTTTTAGAATCTCCCACCAATGCGGTTCGCCCATCTCTCTTGACAAGCGTTCAACGCTCGACCGCAGGTGACGCGCGCGCGGGTCCTCGGCACGGTACACACGGTGACCAAATCCCATGATCGGCTCGCGATTCCTGCGCCTGGCACGCACGTACTCGGCCGCTTTCGCAGGCTCGCCGATTTCTTCTGCCATTTTCATGACGTTTTCGGCAGCCCCCCCATGCGCGGGCCCGGACAACGCGCCGATGGCGGCAGTCACGGCAGCAAACACGTTCGCACCGGTGCCGGTCACCACGCGCGCGGCGAAGGATGAGGCGTTCGAACCGTGCTCGGCGTGCAGGATCAGGTCCTTGTCAATCAGTGTCGCGGCGTGTTCGCTGGGACGGACCCCTTTCAACATGTACAGAAAGTTTGCAGCGTGAGACAGTTCAGGGTCCGGGGAGATTGGCTCCAGGCCTTCTCGCAGGCGATGATGGGTTGCCACGATCGTCGGAAGGCTGGCTGTCAACTCGATCCCGGTTTTCAACGCTTTTTCCGGTGTCCGGTCCTCAAGGTCCGAGTCGAAGCTGCCGAGGGCCGACACGGCAGTACGCAGTACTTCCATCGGATGCCCATGCCGGATGGTGCCGATCAAGTCCGTTACATCATCCGGTATGCTGCGCGCCGCGCGAGTGGCGCCAACAAACCTCGTGAGATCGGATTCGGAAGGCAATTTTCCCATCAACAGCAGATATCCGATCTCTTCAAACGTGCAGTGTTGCGCCAGGTCGTTTATCGAATAGCCGCGGTACCTGAGCACGCCTGCGCGACCGTCAATGAAGCTTATCGCCGAGCGTTCGAAATAGACGCCCTTCAACCCTCGGCTGATGTTGACGCTACTGTTTCCGATGCCTGCCATGTGCGTCCCGATCCTGTCCGCCGATCAGACGTAGTCCTTGTACTTGTTCAGGTAGCGTACCGGCTTTGACAGCGCATCGCGGCGGAACGGATCGCCGAGTTCCTGAGTGCACATAACCTCGATGATCGTCGTCTTCCCGTCGTTCATCTGCGCGTCGACAGCTCCGGTCAGTGCCGGTCCGACATCTTCCAGTCTGTCCACGGTGATTCCTTCGGCGCCCATCGCTCGTGCAATGCCGGCAAAACTCGGGTTCTTGAGCTCACCTGCGACGAATCGGCGCCCATAGAAGTCAACCTGGTTTTTCTTTTCCGCGCCCCACTGGCCGTTGTTGAACACGATCGCGGTGACAGGTATGTCCTCGCGCACGCAGGTCATGGTTTCTCCCATGCTCATTCCCCAGGCGCCGTCGCCGGCATAGGAGATCGCGGGCCGGTCCGGTGCAGCGACCTTTGCACCGATGATCGTCGGGAACGCGTAGCCGCAATTGCCGAAACTCATTGCGGCAAAGAAGCTGCGCGGTTTCTCGAAACGCAGATAGCTGTTGGCGATCGAATTTATGTTGCCGATGTCAGTGGATACCATCGCATGCTCCGGTATTGCTCGCTCCAATTCCCGCAGCACCTGGCGTGGATGCAGGTACCCCTTGCCGGCGCGCTCGATCGATTCGAGGCTGTAGTCGTCCTGCTCGTGAATCCAATCGTTCAGTTCGGTTTCCCAGGCTTCCTTTTCCATCCTGATCTTCGCCGCGCGATTTTCCCTGGTCGCGTCGCATACGAGCGTCTTGCCCTGAAGTCGATGCAACAGGGATTTCGCCGCTGCACCGGCGTCTCCGCAGATGCCTACCGAAATCTTCCTGACCAATCCAAGCATCTTGTGATCGGCATCGACCTGGATGATCCTTGCCCTCTCAGGCCAGTAGTCCAGACCGTGCTGCGGCAACGTGCCGAAGGGACCGAGGCGGGTACCGAGCGCCAGCACGACGTCGGCCCTTGCGATCAGCTTCATGGCGGCTTTGGAACCCTGGTAGCCGAGCGGTCCGCACCACAGTGGATGACTCGCAGGGAACGAGTCATTGTGGAGATAACTGTTGACGACCGGGGAACCGAGGCGTTCCGCCAGCATCCGGCAATCGTCCATGGCATCGGCGTTGACGACACCGCCGCCCGAGACGATGACGGGAAACTCTGCCAGGCTCAGCAACTCGGCAGCTTCATCCAATGTCTTTTCGCCGCCGGGCCCGCGGTCCAGATGCGACGGCTGCGGTATCTCGACATCGATATCGCCATAAAAGAGGTCTCTCGGAATGTTGAGCTGAGTCGGCCCCATTTCCGACAGTGCGCGGTCGAAGCAGCGGCCCGTCAACTCCGCCATGCGGGCCGGATTGTTCAGGTGGGCCTGATACTTCGTGAACTCCCGAAACATCGGGAGTTGGTTGCACTCCTGAAAGCCGCCCAGGCCGATACCCATTGTCCCGATCTCCGGGGTTACGATGACGACCGGCGAATGGGCCCAGAATGCTGCGGCGATTGCAGTGACGCAATTGCTGATGCCCGGTCCGTTCTGGCCTATGCAGACGCCCTGCCGGCCGCTCACCCTGGAATAGCCGTCCGCCATGTGTGCTGCGCCCTGTTCATGCACCACCGGAATGAAACGGATCCCGGCGGGCTCGAAAATGTCCATGGCGTCCAGGAACGCGGATCCCATGATTCCGAAAATGTCTGTCACTCCATGGGCGCGCATCGTTTCGACGAACGCTTCGCTTGGCGTCATTCGCGGCATACTCTGTCCTCAATCTCGGTTAATCAGTGTCAAGCATATTAGGCCCGTGGACCTGCGTACAGGTCCACAACGGCCGATCGAATGGTTGCAATTCGATGATCGCCGTTGAGAGAATTCGGGGCTTGGGGTCAGGCGCCGTATGTAGACGACGTACCGCCCTTTCCAGTCCAGTTCGTGTGGCAAGATTCACCGCGCGGTCCATCCACTCGCTCGTACGTATGAGCGCCGAAGTAGTCGCGTTGGGCTTGCAGCAGGTTCGCCGGCAACCGCTCTGTTCGATAGCCGTCGTAGTAGGCGAGTGCGGCGCCGATGCAGGGCAGTGGGATTCCGAGAGTCGCCGCTGTTGAGACCACCCGCCTCCAGGGCGCCTGAGCGTTTGCGATGACGGTGGTGAAGAACGGGTCCAGCAGCAGATTGGGCAGGTCCGCATCCCGCTCGAACGCGTCGCGGATGTTAGCGAGGAAGGCGGAACGAATGATGCAGCCGCCGCGCCACATCAGCGCAATGGCTCCGGCGTCGAGATTCCAGTTCCTGTCGCGGGAAACGGCCTGCATGAGCTGAAATCCCTGCGCATAGGAGACGATCTTGGAAGCGTAGAGCGCCTGCTCCAGGTCGTTGACCAGTGTGTCACGGCCGCCGGAAAAACTCGCGCCGGGTCCGGAAAGCACCTTGTGCGCCCTGACGCGCTCATCCTTGAGAGCGGACAGGAATCGGGCGAAAACGGCTTCGCCGATCAGGGACAAGGGCTGACCCGAATCGAGCGCGGATACGGCTGTCCACTTTCCCGTCCCTTTCTGGCCCGCCTTGTCGAGGACAAGATCGAGTGTTGCGTTCCCGTCCTCGTCTCTGTACGCAAGGATGTCCCGGGTGATTTCGATCAGGTAGCTGTCCAGCACACCGTCGTTCCAGCGGGCCAGGACGGCGTGCATTTCGTCATTCGACATGCTCAGGCCGTCTCTCATCACCTGGTAGGCCTCGCAGATCATCTGCATGTCGCCATATTCGATGCCGTTGTGGACCATCTTCACGAAATGACCGGCGCCGCCGGCCCCGACCCAGTCGCAGCACGGGTCGCCCTCATTCGTTTTCGCCGCAATGGCCCGAAAGATAGGTCTGATGGCCGGCCACGCGTCCCGATGGCCGCCCGGCATGATGCTCGGGCCATGTAGCGCGCCCTCCTCACCACCCGACACTCCGGCGCCCACAAAAAGGATGTTCCTATTGGCGAGTTCGGCGGTTCTCCTGTCGCTGTCCCGGTATTCGCTGTTGCCGCCGTCGATGACGATGTCGCCCGGCTCAAGATGCGGCAGCAGCGATTCGATGACTCCGTCGACCGCTGCGCCGGCCTTGATCATCATCATGATTCGGCGCGGTTGCCTGAGTCTCGCGCACAGATCTTCGAGCGAATGTGTGCCGACGATCGTCTTGCCGTTCGCCCGTCCGCTGATGAAATCGTCCACCCTCGACGTCGTGCGGTTGTAGACAGCGACCGTGAAACCACGGCCGGCCATGTTGAGGACCAGGTTTTCGCCCATGACGGCGAGCCCGATCACTCCGATATCAGCGTACGCCAAGCCGAATCCCTCCGTACCCTGAGCGATCATGCCTGCCGAACGCGGTGGGACTTTTGCCACGAGCTAGATTTCAGAGTGGTGCCAGGGTCCCGACCACTCATAGGTCCTGCCGTCTATTTCCAGTTCATGCCCGGTTGATACGGATGGATCCTCATTCGACACCACGAAAATGCTGGTATGCCCCTGGACATCTTCGATGGTCACTGCCGTGTAGTCTTCATCGTCGTATACGACATTCAGCGCTGCGATACTGCTGTTGGAGTTGACCGCAATCTCGGATACCGGGCTGTAGCTGCCGTGCGGCTCCACGGCCGTTGCGAAGACCGTGTCCGCAGCGCTATTTCTTCGAATGATGAAGGCCGCGTCCCGGCGCAGGTTGAACTCCGGGTCGTTGGCGCCGATTCTTGTGAACAGCAGCTCATCTCCCGCACTGGTCGCCGATGTCAACGTGTAGAATTTTCCATTCTCCATCCACGAAAACACCGTGTTGCTGCCTGTCGGCCTGCCTGTCCCTTCCAGGTACAGATGCTCGTATCCACTGCTCTCCCCGAGAGCACGTAATGCCCGTGGCGAGTCGTAGTCGAAATTGACCTGCATGACCTGCCCCATGAAATAGAAGGGCAGGTCGTATTGATTCTCTGTATCCGAATCGACCTTGAAAATGTCCAGCAGGAAGGGTTTTGCGAAGCTCTCGTTCCTGATCAATGCCATGGTCCGTCTCATTGCCGTTCCAGGGTAGGCATTGGTTTCCAGAGAGCTTACGACCTGCACATTGCTGTCGGAGGCGTCGAAGAAATGGAGTTCCGAGTGGTGCTCGCTGCCGATCTCATACCTCCCTTCAAAATGCGAGGTCTCGTTCTGCACCAGCGTGTTGTGCGCGATCGTTTGCTTGGCCCAGGTGGTGTTTTCGGTCAGGTAGTTGCCGCCGCCCTTTTGCTCGATATTGACGAAACGCGCCATCCCGTAATCCTGAAGGACTTCGTCACCCTGTTCGTAAAGGGAGAATGAGAGCTTGTCGTAGTGGCCATGGCTCAGGCCCTGGGCGGCGTACTTGAAGACGAGCGTCAGATCTTCATTGCCCTGGCGCAGAACGGCAACGCCGCCTTGTTGGCCACCGGACCCGTCGGTCAGGTTGATGGACGATTTCTCGAACAGTTGCGCCCTCCCATCGCGGATGGCGGCGGCAACCGAGATTCCTGCGTCATCCAGGAGAACCTGGCCTTGCTCCTCGGCAATGCTCAACAGCCGCGGGTCCTGCCCGCCCACGAGATAGGCAATATCGACCGCCGTCACCAACTCCCGGGATTGGTAGGACATGCCTTTCTGCGCATCGTTGAGGGGGAAAAACTCGCCATCCGCGTCGGACAACTGCAACAGCGCATCCACGCCTTTCAGGAGCACGCCGTTCTTGTACTCGAAGATATTCAGATCGGGTCTGACGTTGTGCAGGCTCTGGGCAAAAACCAGGAACGGATACATGGCGTAGCGTTGGTAGTAGGGGCCTTCGGTGTAATACCCGTCAGGCGAAAAAGGTTCCTCCAGGTTCGCCAGGAAACCGGCCCTTTGTCCTTCCACCCTGATGAACCCACCGTCATCATCGGTGGCGCCCACTCCAACGCCGTCGTCCCGGATGCCGTACAAGGCCCGTTGCACCAGTTCCTCGTCTTCCATGACCAGGCCGATCATCCCTACCGCCGCGCTGCCCCAGGTGCTGTGGTTGTGCACCCGGTTGAAGAACTGCGGATTCCCGATCGATATGAAATCGGCAAACGGGCGAAAGAGATTCTGTTCCAGCGTTTGCCGTTCCTCTTCGGACAACCAGTCGTGGATGGCATCGTAGGCCTGGCTCACGTACACCAGCCAATTGCTGTCGTTCAGGCATTGCCAGAACAGCTTGCCTCGCGCGTAGGACCGTTCCTGGG
The DNA here is from genome assembly GCA_022820625.1 of Gammaproteobacteria bacterium. Lineage (GTDB taxonomy): Bacteria > Pseudomonadota > Gammaproteobacteria > Steroidobacterales > Rariloculaceae > UBA6522. The sequence continues at coordinate 19,496 of JAJEFE010000037.1, forward strand.
GATGAAGGGGCAGGTTCTTGTACATCGCCTCGTACTGAAAGAGCATGTCGCGGACATAGGTCGCGTATTTTTCATCCTCAAGGATCTGGAACAGCGCCCCCGCCTGTTGAAGTATCAGGAAATTGCGCTTGTGCCGCTCGTGTGTGTAGCCCCCGGAAAAGTCCCTCGGGATCGGTGTGTCTATCCCGAGTTCGATTTCGGCATCCACTTCCGCCTTGACGCGCTCTACGGTGGCGTCGAACAGCGGAACGGTGCCCAACTCCGCCCTGATTCTCTCGACGCCGGCCTCGGTCAGGATCAGGTTGGGGTGTGCGCCTGCTTGCGATGTCAGTGCAATGGACAGCCCGAGCATCAGCCTTGAGAAGGCCAGTCTGTGTAGTGCATTCATTTGTCTCGCAGCCTCATGAGAATTTCGTTCACGATTTCCTGTGGCGAGGGCTGTACGTCGATCAGCCACCCGTAGTCGGGAATTTCAAGCGCATCGAGTTGGGAGCCCAGTAGCTGCCGATCGAAGAAATGCCCTCTGCGCGATGCAACGCGGTCAGCGAGCACCGCTTCACTTGCATGAAGAACAATCCAATGTATGCGTTCGCTGCACCGCGATCCGAGAAGCGTTCGATAGCATTCCCTGAGCGCCGAGCAGGCCAGCACCGCGCCGCCTTCCTTCTCCCACACGGACAAGCTGCTCGCGAGCGTGTCGAGCCAGGGCCGCCTGTCCCCGTCGTCCAACGGGATGCCGTTCGACATCTTCTCCAAATTCGATGCCGGGTGATAGTCGTCTGCATCGTGGAAGGGAATTTTCAATGCCTCGGCCAGCAGCCTGCCGATCGTGGTTTTTCCCACGCCGGAGACACCACAAACGACGAATATCATGCTCGACTACCCCAATTGTGTCCGTATGGCGAGAATACCGTTATAGGAGATCATGACCGAAAACAGGAACGCGAGCCCCAGAATCGTATTCAGCAGGCCGCCGGCAGCGTGAGCCCCCATCAGCTTGCGGTTGTTGATGACGACGATGATCCCGGCAACCACGAGGGGCAGGACGAAGACATTGAAAACCTGGGTCAGAAGCTGGCCCCGGATCGGGTTGAACCCCAACACTGGAATCGTCAGCGCCAGCACGGACGCGAATCCCGTGATGATGCGGAACTGCGTGGAGCGGGTGTCCAGCTTCCCGGAACGATAGTCCTCGATCAACAGCGGAGCGATCAGCAGACACGGGAATACGGAAGACAGTCCCGCGCTGAGGGTCCCGAAGAAGAAGAGCGTGAGGGACAGCCTCCCGGCAATGGGTTCGAGGGCATCCACCATGCCCAGGACATCGGTGATCGGTCTTTGTTCGTGAAAGAGGGCGCCGTGAGCGACCGACATGATGGATCCGCTGACAACGAACACCAGCAGCGCGGCCAAGATCGCGTCTTTCTTCTGCTGGTCCTGGTTGTCCATGGTCCAGCCCTTGCCCTGAATGAACAAGGGTCTTGAAAGAAACGTGGCGGCCGCCATGGTTGTGCCGACAAAGGCCGCGACCATCATCCGCCCTCCCGGCACTTCGGGAATGCTCGGGATCAATCCTCTGGCGACTTCAACGGGCAGGGGGTGAACGAATACCAGCGAGACAATGAACGAAATCCCCATGATGCTCACGAAGAACACCAGGACCTTTTCGAACAGGGAGTATCTGCCAATCAGCAGTATCGAGTACATGACGCCGATGACCACTGCGGCTATTGCAATGACGACGCCGTATTTGTACTGACTGAGCACGGGAAAATAGAGCGCCAGCAGTTCGAAAATGATGTTCGAGGAGATGCCAAGAATGCCTATCAAGGAATTCCATTGACCGAACGTGACGCCGACGATTATGGCTATGCCGATCAACTTTCCGTACGGCAGGTACTTCCTGAAGGCATGCAGCGCGGTCTCGCCGGTGACCAGTGCGAAATTCCCGTAGGCGTAGATCAGTGCTCCGGAAAACAGGCAACTCAGCAGCAGCACCCACAGGAGTTGCATGCCGAATGTGCTTCCCGCCACGATCATGGAGGTCACGCTTCCGGTGCCGATGGTATAGCCGATTGCGAAAATGCCGGGGCCGAAACCCAGGACGGCCTTGATCAGTTTCGACATGTCAATTCTGCCGTGACGCGGATTTGCCGCGATTCGGTCCGGGCCGGCGCCATGTACAAGGCGGCCGTTGTTCCCCCGGTGTGCGCCGCCGGAGTTCCACTTACCGTTGCACGCGCCCCGATGCGTCGCCTCCCATGAGGCGGACCACTTCGGGAACGGTCACGCGATTGAAATCGCCCGAGATCGAGTGCTTGAGACAGCTTGCGGCGACCGCGAATTCCAGGGCTTGCTGCGGGTCGCCGTAAGCGTTCAGACCGTATATCAACCCGGAAGCGAAACTGTCGCCGCCGCCGACGCGGTCGACGATGTCGGTGATCTCGTAGCGCCGCGACAGCCTGAATCCCTGCGAGTCGCGCAGGCACGCCGACCAGCCGTTACGATCGGCACTATGGGATTCGCGCAGCGTGATGGCGATCATGTCCATGTCGGGATACTCCGCCAGCACCTTCGCGCTCAGGGCCTCGTAGCGGGCCGGGTCGAGCTTGCCCGCCTTTACGTCGACTCCGGCGGATATTCCCAGAGACTTCTGGCAATCCTCTTCGTTGGCGATACCGACGTCGACGTGACGGACCAGTTCCGTCATCACTTCCGGCGCCGACTTGCCGTACTTCCACAGCTTGCCGCGGAAGTTGAAGTCGCAGGATACGGTAACGCCTGCGCGCTTGGCCGCAGTGACGGCCTCCAGGCTCAGTTCGGCGGCGGATGCGCTGAGCGCCGGCGTGATGCCCGTGATGTGGAACCAGCGGGCGCCGCCAAAGATCGCTTGCCAGTCGAAGTCGCCGGGCTGTGCGGTAGCGATGGACGAGCCGGCGCGGTCGTAAACGACCTTCGACGGGCGCTGGTTCGCGCCGACTTCAAGAAAGTAGATGCCGACGCGATCGCCGGACCGGTTGATGTGTGCTGTCTCGACGCCGAGGCCCCGCAGTTCGCGGATGGCCGAAATGCCCACGTCGTTGTCCGGCAACGCAGTGACGAATGCGGCATTCAGTCCGAAATTGGCCAGGGCGACCGCGACGTTGGCCTCGCCGCCCCCGAACGTGGCTTCCAGTGACGGCGACTGGAACAACCGTTCGTGGCCGGGCGCCTTGAGACGCAGCATGATCTCGCCAAAGGTTACGAATTCGGCCACGGTCTATCCCTTCGCCCGGCAGTTGGCGGTGATGCGTTGATCGTGTTTTCCGAGTATCGGGAAATCGGTCAAGTCTTACCCCTTTGCCTCGCTTGCGATGGCGTTGGCTTCGGCCGCCAGGCGGGTGATCTCGCCGAACTCACCTTCGGCGATGGCGCTCGACGGCGTGAGCCAACTGCCGCCGCAGGCGGTCACCGCCGGTACCTCGAGGTAGTCCCGCAGGTTCTTCGCCGAAATTCCCCCCGTGGGTATGAATTTCACATCGCGAAATACCGCGCCAAGCGCCTTCAGCATGGGTATGCCGCCGGCCAGGCTCGCCGGGAAGTACTTCAGCACCCGCAGGCCGAGATTCCATGCCCGCTGCACTTCGCTCGGGGTGGTCACGCCGGGCATGATGGGGACCGTCAGTTCGCCGGCGGCTGAGACGACGCCTTCGTCCAGGCCGGGCGACACGATGAACCTGGCGCCGGCCGCAACGGCGGTACGGGCCTGTTCCTCGCTCAGCACGGTACCGGCGCCCACGTGCGCTTCCGGCACGTCGGCGGCGACGGCGCCGATGGCCTCGATCGCCGCCGCCGTACGCAGGGTGATCTCCACGATGGGCAGCCCGCCCGCGACGAGGGCACGGGCCACGGGTACGGCGTTGGAAGCGTCGTCAATGACCACCACGGGCACAACCGGCGTCTGTGCGAGCAAGGCAGACAGCCGCGAAGCATCGCCGATCGCTCTGGAAGCTCCGCCGGCCGATCCGGTAGCTCCGCCGGCCGATCCGGTAGCATCGCCGCTCGCTTGGGACGCGCCGCCGATCCTTCGGCCGTCTTCGGCCAGGCGGTCTTCCTCCCCATGCACTGGAACGCTGGTCACAAGTTGCCCGCCGTCAGGAAAACCACAGTCCGCCGTTGATGTCCACGCTGGCCCCGGTGATGAAGCTCGACTGCGGGGAGGCCAGGTAGGCGACCAGGTCGGCCACTTCCCGGGAACTTCCTTCGCGGCGCAGCGGCGTGGCCGCGGCGACGTTGGTCCTGACCGCATCCTTGGTGAACGTATCGTGAAAGGTCGTGGCGATCATTCCGGGACAGACGCAATTGACCCGGATGTTGGAGGGGCCCAGTTCCTTGGCGAGCGCGCGCGTCATGGTCATCACCGCGCCCTTCGACGTTGCATAGGCCGTGGCCCCGGGGCCCCCGCCATCGCGTCCCGCCTGGGAAGCGAGATTGACGATGGAACCGCCTTCGCCCATGTGCGGAACCACGAACTTGCAGGTCAGGAATGCGCTGGTCAGGTTGAGTTTCATCACGCCCTCGAAGAAAGCCTCGTCCATTTCGGCAAGCGTCTTGCGCGCGACCAGTCCGCCGGTGACATTGACGAGAATGTCGATCGAATCAGCTCGTGAGAACAATCGAAGAATTCGACCGGGTTGCCGCAAACCTGCAACCCGGCGACACGGTCGTTCTCGCCAACGGCATCTGGGCCGATGTCGAACTTGAATTCAAGGGCAACGGTTTGCCGGACCAGCCGATCTCACTGACAGCGGAGGAGCCGGGCGAGGTCATCATTACCGGACAATCCAACCTCGGTTTTTCGGGCGAGCACATCGTCGTTTCAGGGCTGGTGTTCAAGGACGGGTTTACACCCACGAGCGAAGTCATCTCGTTTCGAACGTCAAGCGACGAGCTGGCCAACAATTCCCGTGTAACCGACGTCGTCATCGACAATTTCGGCAATCCGGAGCGGCACGATTCGGACCTCTGGGTGGCCATCTACGGCAAGAACAATCGGTTCGACCGCAATTCTCTGCTCAACAAGGGAAACAGCGGCGTGACGGTGGCGGTGCGCCTGAACACCGAAGCCAGCCGGGAGAACGACCATGTCATCGAGTACAACTACTTCGGGCCCCGGCAGATCCTGGGTTCGAATGGCGGCGAGACGTTGAGAATCGGCACGAGCCACTATTCGAGGGAGTACTCCAACACGGTCGTGCAGTACAACTATTTCGACCGCACCAATGGCGAGCACGAGATCATCTCGAACAAGTCCTGCGGCAACGTGTACCGCGGCAACGTGTTCTTCGAGAGTCAGGGCACCCTGACCATGCGTCATGGCCACTACACGCTAGGAGGCTGCGCCGTAGGAAATTAATGAGATAATTGTGTCGCAGTTTGTGGGAGATTGCGATGCCGACGACGTTTCGTCCCTATCATCCGGATCAGGGTTTGTTGCTGCCGTCCGATATGAGGGACTGGTTGCCGG
>JAJEFE010000068.1 GCA_022820625.1 Gammaproteobacteria bacterium
AGCGCTCGATCGCTAAACTTCGCCCGCCATCCATGGCGGGCTCAGATCGGTGCTCGGCGCTCCTGGCCATCCATGGCCCCGCGCCGAGCACACGACGCGATCGAGCGCTGTCCACACACACGCGGGGACGTCTGGAGGTGACTTTCGGGAAGGAACGGGATTACTGGATTTCGACAATATGGTAATATCGTAACGTGATAGAGTCGTTTGGAAACGATCTGGCAAGCGATCTGTTTGACGATAGGCGAACGAGAGCGACCCGATCATTTCCGCCCGAGCTTCGGCGGGTCGCGCGGCGAAAGCTGCTTTATCTGCATGATGCGGCTGTATTGAGCGATCTGCGAGTGCCTCCGGGCAACCGGTTGGAACGGTTGAAGGGGGACTGGAAGGCTTACCATTCGATACGCGTAAACGATCAATGGAGGGTGGTCTTCCGATGGGTGAGCGGAAACGCCTTTGAAGTGCGCATTGTCGATTACCACTGACGGAGCAGAGCAATGGCCAGACAACCAGGGAATCCATTCCATCCCGGCGAGATTCTTCGCGAAGAGTTTCTTGAGCCCGGGGGAGTTACGCAAGCGGCCCTGGCGGCCAAACTCGGGTGGACGACCACCCGGCTGAATGAACTGATCAACGGCAAGCGGGGAATCACAGCGGCAGCGGCGCTCGATCTTGCCGAGGTATTGGGGACATCACCCAAGTTGTGGATGAATCTCCAGGCGACGTTCGATCTGGATAGAGCGATCAAAGCGCGTCGCGTCGCATGATTCGGTTTGCCCGACGGTCGGACTCCGGAATTCCAAATCCGGCGAGATTGGATGACCGCGAGGCAGGTATCCGGGTTAGAAATAAGTTAAAATGACCGCACCAATCGGACGAATCGATCAGAGAGACTTCGCTCGGCAACGCCTCCGGCGGGCACGGTGAGCGAAGCGCCGAAGGCGCAACCACCGCTTGGAAACGCTCAGGCAAAAGGACGGCTGATTCGGATTGGCTCTGGAGAGCGGCCCCGCGGGGCCCACCGAAGGTGAGCGGCGCCAGGCGCCTAATCTCTCAGGTACCAGGACAGAGAAGCGGCGGATCGAGCCTGCACAACAGGTGCGGCGCGCGAATCCGCCGCTTTTTTTGTGTCCGGAAAGCGGCCGGACAGGGTTGATCGGGGGCGGGGAACCGTCCCGCGGGATGGCCACGGAGCGATGAGCGAACTGAAACGCACGCCACTGCACGCAGCGCACCTGAACGCCGGCGCCCGCATGGCCCCGTTTGCCGGCTGGCGCATGCCGGTGGCCTACGGCAGCCAGATCGACGAGCACCACGCCGTGCGCCGCGCCGCCGGCATGTTCGACGTGTCCCACATGACCATCGTGGACGCCGCCGGTCCCGGTGCGAAGGCGTACCTGCAACGAATCCTGGCCAACGACGTCGCCAGGCTGGACCGCCGGCGCGGCAGTGCCCACTGCACGGCGCTCTATAGCTGCATGCTGGACGAGCGCGGCGGGATACTGGACGACCTGATCGTCTACCGGTTCGCCGACGACAGTTACCGGCTGATCGTCAACGCCGGCACCCGCGACAAGGACCTGGCATGGCTTGAAGATCAGTTGGCCGGATTCGACTTGGACCTCACCGAGCGGAAAGACCTGGCCATGATCGCCGTGCAGGGCCCCGAGGCCCGCCGGGCCGTGGCGCCCCTGGTCCCGAACGGGGCCGATGTCGGTGCGCTGCCCCCGTTCACCGCCGCAGGCGCCGGCGGGTGGTTATTGGCCAGGACCGGCTATACGGGCGAGGACGGCCTGGAAATCATGTTGCCGGAGCAACGGGCGGAATCGTTCTGGGAGGCGCTTCGGGAGCACGGCGTCGTCCCCTGCGGCCTGGGCGCCCGGGATACCCTCCGCCTCGAAGCCGGGATGAACCTGTACGGCCAGGACATGGACGAATCCGTCACACCGCTGGAATGCGGGCTCAAGTGGACCGTGGACTTCGGCGGCGACCGCGCGTTCACGGGCCGCCCGGCGCTCGAGGAGCGGCTTCGGGCAGGCGCCTTGCGGGTGCAGGCGGGCCTGATCCTGGAAGGCCGCGGCGTGCTCCGGTCCGGCTACCCGGTGGCGTCGCCGGCCGGCGAGGGCGTGGTCACCAGCGGCACGTTCTCGCCCACGCTGGGCCGGGCCATCGCTCTGGCCAGGGTGCCGCCCGGTACGGGCAACCCCTGCCATGTCTTCATTCGCGGGCGCAAACTGCCCGTCCGCGTTGTCAAACCACCGTTCGTGCGCAACGGCTCGATTCTGGTGGACCTGGAACCGACCGACTGAGGAGAAACATCCATGAGCGACATTCCGGAAAACCTGAAGTACACCAGGGACCACGAGTGGATTGCGGAGACCGGCGACGGCACCGCGGCCGTGGGCATCACCGATCATGCGCAGGAGGCGCTCGGGGATCTTGTCTTCGTGGAGCTGCCCGAGATGCACAGGGATGTGGAGACGGGCGACGTCTGTGCGGTGGTGGAGTCGGTGAAAGCCGCCTCGGACGTCTATTCCCCGGTGGCCGGCAACATTTCCGAAGTCAACCTCGCGCTGGATGACTCGCCGGAGCTGGTGAATGCGGATCCCTACGGCGAGGGCTGGCTGTTCCGGCTGACCCCGGCCTCGCCGGCAGACCTGGAAGAGTTGCTCGACGCGCAGGCCTACCAGCGGGTGCTGGCGGAAATGGACGAATAGGCGATGCCGTTCATCCCACACACCGAGGCCGACACCGATGCCATGCTCGATACCATCGGCGTCGCCGGAATCGATGACCTGTTCGAGGAGATCCCCGGCGAACTGAGACTGGGAGCGCTCGAGGGCATTCCCGGGGCGCTGACGGAGTCCGAGGTGGGGCGCCTCATGCGCCGGCGCGCCGCCCGCGACGAAATGGCGCTCAACTTCCTCGGCGCCGGCGCCTACGAACACCATATTCCCGCGGCCGTATGGGAGCTCGCGACCCGCGGCGAGTTCTACAGCGCCTACACGCCGTACCAGGCCGAGGCCAGCCAGGGCACCCTGCAGGTCATCTACGAGTACCAGACCATGATGGCGAGCCTGACCGGGCTCGACGTCTCCAACGCGTCGCACTACGACGGCGCGTCCGCGCTGGCCGAGGCGGTGCTCATGGCGGTGAGGTGCAACCGCCGGTCAAAGTCCAGGCGCGTGCTGGTTCCCCGCGCGCTGCATCCCCACTACCGGGCCGTGCTCGAGACCATCACGTCCACCCAGGGGATCGACCTCGTCGACCTGCCGTACGATCCGTCCGGCGGACAAACCGATACCGGCGCCCTGGGCGATCATGCCGGCGAGGACATCACCGCCGTGGTGATTTCTCAACCCAACGTCTTCGGCGTCCTGGAACCGGTGGACGAGATGACGGACTGGGCCGCGGACAACGGCGCGCTGGCCGTCGGCGTGGTCAATCCCGTGGCGCTGGGGCTGCTCAAGCCCCCCGGCGAATGGGGCCGGGAGGGGGCCTCGATCGCCTGCGGCGAGGGACAGCCCCTGGGCGTGCCGCTCAGTTCGGGCGGGCCTTACTTCGGATTCCTCACCTGCCGCCAGGCGCTGGTGCGCCAACTGCCGGGCCGGCTGGTGGGCCGGACCGTGGACGTGGACGGCAAGCCCGGATTCACGCTCACGCTGCAGGCGCGCGAGCAGCACATTCGCCGCTCCCGCGCCACGTCCAACATCTGCACCAACCAGGGCCTGATGGTCACCGCCGCCACGATCTACATGAGCCTTCTCGGGCCGGAGGGACTGAGGCGCGTGGCCGCGCGCTGTCACGCCCGCACCGCGGCGCTGGCGGCGGGCGCCCAATCCGTCGGCGGCGTGTCGGTGGCGTTCGCCTCACCGCGCTTCCACGAACTGGCGCTGCGCCTGCCGGCGCCGGCGAAAGAGGTACTCGGGCGGCTCAGGGCGCAGGGCATCCTCGGCGGCGTCGACCTCGGGAGCTGGTACCCGGAACTGGGCGATGCCGTCCTGGTCTGCGCCACGGAGACGAAGACCGGGCAGGACATTCACCGCTACGTCGAGGCACTTCGCGGCGCCATCGGCGGGATCGGAGACGGGCCATGAGCGAACCGCTGGTATTCGAGCTGGGGCGTTCCGGGCGCCTGGCGGGCGCGCAGGTTCCCGAGGCCGGGCGCGCGGTGGACCTGCCGCCCGACATGCTCCGCGATTCCCGTCCGCAGTTGCCGGAAGTCTCCGAACTGGATGCGGTGCGCCACTACACACGGCTGTCGCAGCGGAACTTCTCCATCGACACGCAGTTCTACCCGCTGGGCTCGTGCACCATGAAGTACAACCCCAGGGGCTGCAACACCTACGCCATGCTGCCGGGCTTCCTTCAGCGCCATCCGCTGGCCCCCGAGGATGTCTCGCAGGGCTTTCTCGCCTGCATGTACGAGCTTCAGCGGATGCTCTGCCGGGTCACCGGCATGACGGCGTTCTCGCTCACGCCCATGGCCGGCGCCCAGGGGGAGCTGTCGGGGGTGGCGATGATTCGCGCCTACCACCTGGACCGGGGCGACACCGAACGCACCGAAATCCTGGTTCCCGATGCGGCACACGGCACGAATCCGGCCACCGCAGTGAAGTGCGGCTTTACGGTCCGGGAACTGCCCACGGCGGCCGACGGCGATCTGGACTTCGAGGCCCTGCGCCGGCTCGCCGGTCCCCGTACTGCGGGCATCATGCTCACCAATCCGTCCACCCTCGGCCTGTTCGAGCGGCGGATCCGGGAGGTGCAGGAGATCATCCACGGGGCGGGCGGACTGCTCTACTACGACGGCGCCAACCTGAACGCGATCCTCGGCAAGGTACTGCCCGGCGACATGGGCTTCGACGTGATCCACATCAACCTGCACAAGACCTTCTCCACCCCCCACGGCGGTGGCGGCCCGGGTTCCGGCGCGGTGGGCGTGGGCGAGCGGCTTGCGCCCTTCCTGCCCACCCCCTTCGTGGGCATCGGCCCCGACGGCTATCGCTGGGTGGATGCGGCCGATCACCCGAAGAGCATCGGCCGGCTGTCGGCCTTCATGGGCAACGCCGGGGTGCTGCTGCGGGCCTACATCTACATGCGGATGCTGGGCCGGCGCGGGATGGAGCGGGTGGCCGACCATGCGGTGCTGAACGCCAACTACGTGATGGTGCGGCTGGCGGCGGCGGGCTTTGACCTCGCGTATCCCGAGCGGCGGGCGTGCCACGAGTTTGTCGTCACGCTCAAGCGGCAGGCGAGGGAGTATGGCTTGACGGCCATCAACCTGGCCAAGGCGCTGCTGGATCGGGAATTCCACGCGCCGACCACGTATTTCCCGCTGCTGGTGCCGGAGTGCCTGTTGATCGAGCCGACGGAGACGGAGAGCAAGGAGACGCTGGACCGGTTCGTGGATGCGATGGCGGAGATACTGGCGGAGGCGCAGGTGGACCCCGAACGGTGCAGGCAGGCGCCTGTGAAGATGCCGGTGCGGCGGCTGGATGAGGTGCGGGCGGCGCGGAAGCCGGACTTGCGGTATCGGCCTTAGGGTTGGCGGTGGTGGGGGGCGAGGGCGTGTATGCACGGTGCTCTCACGCTAAAGTTCGCCCGCCATCCATGGCGGGCGCACATCGGCGCTCGGCGCGCCAGGCCGTCCCTGGCCCCGCGCCGAGCGACGACGCGTGAGAGCACCGTGCATACACGCCCTCGCCCGTCGGGCTCGTCGGTATATGCCATCCGTGGCCCCGCTCCGAGCCCACGACGCGTGAGAGCCCCATGCACGCGCGCCCTCGCCCGTCAGCGTTGGTCGTTATTCGCTGTCCATGGGCTGCGCGCACGTTTCTTGAGATTGGGGTGGGAAAAAACAGGTTACAATCGGCGCCATGAAAATGACCAACGGATTTGCCTTTCTGGCGATGCTGGCTGCCCTGGCCACCACCGGAACATTGGCTCAGGAGCGTTCGTGGAACGCGACCCTGGAAGAGATTTCGACGGCTGTGGTTTCCATTCATGTGGACAGTACGCGGGCCTTTGATACGGAGCGCAACCAGTCCAGTCAGGCGACCGGGTTCGTGGTGGATGCGGAGCGCGGGCTGATCCTGACGAATCGGCACGTGGTGACGCCGGGGCCGGTGGTGGCCCAGGCGATCTTCCTGAACCAGGAGGAAGTGGACCTGCAGCCGGTGTACCGCGATCCGGTGCATGACTTCGGGTTCTTCCGCTACGATCCGTCGGCGTTGAGGTTCATCGAGCCTGCGGAACTGCCGCTGGTGCCGGAGGCGGCGCAGATCGGGCGCGAGATCAGGGTGGTCGGCAACGATGCCGGCGAGCAGCTTTCCATCCTGGCCGGGACCATCGCCCGGCTGGACCGCCAGGCGCCGAACTACGGGCGCGGCAACTACAACGACTTCAATACCTTCTACCTGCAGGCGGCGTCGGGCACTTCGGGCGGCTCGTCCGGGTCGCCGGTGATCGACATCGAGGGCCGGGTGGTGGCGCTGAACGCGGGCGGCAATTCCCAGGCGGCGTCGAGCTTCTTTCTGCCGCTGGACCGGGTGAGCCGGGCATTCGGCCTCGTACGGGACGGCAAGTCCGTGCCGCGGGGCACGCTGCAGAGCGAGTTCGTGCACAAGCCCTATGCCGAGTTGCGGCGCCTGGGGCTCCCGGAGGAAACCGAGGCCGTCACCCGCGAGGCGTTCCCGGACCAGACCGGGCTGCTGGTGGTGGAGCACGTGATCCCCGACAACGGCAACTTCCTCGAGCCCGGCGACATCCTGCTGCGGGTCAACGGCGAACTCGTCTCAGAGTTCGTGCCGCTGGCGGCGGCGCTGGACGAAAACGTCGGCCGGATGGTGGAGATCGAGGTCGAACGCGGCGGCGAGGCTCTGCGCCGGGAACTCAGGGTGGACGACCTGCACGCCATCACCTCGGACGAATACGTCGAGTACGCCGAGGGGGTGTTCCACAACCTGTCCTACCAGCAGGCACGGCACTTCAACCGGCGGGTATCCGGCGTCTACGTGGCCAATCCGGGCTACGTGTTCGGAACCTCGGCCATTCCGCGGGGCAGCCTGGTCACCAGCATCGACGGCCAGGACATGGAGACCCTGGACGACTTTCAGCGGGTGATGGAAGAGCTTCCCATGGGCCGGCGCGCCATCGTGCGGTTCGTGCAGTTCGACGATCCCAGGGCCGAGCGGCAACGCTCCATCATCAACAACCGCAACTGGTTCCCGGCCCGCCGCTGCGCGCGCGACGACGTGCTGGGGTACTGGCCGTGCGATGACCTGGCGGGGGCGCCGCCGGCCACTCCGGCGACGGCCGGCAACACCACGTTCCCGCTGCGCGGCGATCCCCACGTGCAGGCGATCACCCCGTCGCTGGCGCTGATCAACTTCGACATGCCCTATACCGTATCCGGCGTCAGCGACCGCCACTATTACGGGACCGGCGTGGTCGCGGACGCGGAACGCGGCTGGGTGGTGGTGGACCGCAACACGGTGCCGGTGGCCCTGGGCGACGTACGCATCACCTTCGCCGGTTCGCTGGAGGTTCCCGGCAAGGTGGAGTACATCCACCCGCTGCACAACCTGGCGGTGGTGGCCTACGACCCGGCGCTGATCGGGGATACGCCGGTGCAGTCGGCGAAATTCTCCGCGGACCCGGTGAATCCCGGTCAGGAAGTCGAAGTTGTCGGGCTCAGGGCCGACCATTCCCTGTTGTCGCAGCCCAGCGAGGTTCGCGCGCTGATACCGGCGGAGCTGCCGCTGTCGCGAACCCTGCGGTTCCGCGAATCGAACCTGGAGGCCGTCACCCTGGTCAACGGCCCCGACGAGTTCGACGGCGTGATCATCGATGGCGACGGCGCGGTGCGGGCGCTGTGGGCCAGTTTCATGATCCAGCAGGGGCGCGATCAGACCCAGTTCAACATGGGCGTTCCCGCAAGCCTGGTCATCGACATGGTAGAGAGCATGAAGGCCGGCGTTCCCCTGCGATCGCTGGAGGTGGAGTGGGACGTGGTGCCGCTGGCCTCGGCGCGCAACTTCGGCTTGCCGGAGAACTGGGTGCAGCGCTACGAACAGCATCATCCACTGCGCCGACAGGTGCTCGCGGTATCGTCGGTGGTGGCCGGATCGCCGGCAGCGGAGTTCTTCCAGTCCGGCGACATCCTGCTGAGCATCAACGGCGAAGTGGCCAACACCTTCCTGGAGGCGGAGCACACCTCCCAGAGTCCCGAAGTCGACGTGACCATCTACCGGGATGGCGAGGAACTGGGTGCGGCCATCCCCACGGTGGCGCTGGAGGGCAAGGGTATCGACCGCGTCGTGCTGTGGGCCGGCGCGCTGCTGCAGGCGCCGCACAGGGCCATCGCGGTTCAGCGCGGCATCGAGGCGGAAGGCGTCTACGTGTCCTATTTCAGCTTCGGCTCGCCGGCCAGCCGGTCGGGCCTCTTCGCGGGCCGGCGCATCGTCGGCGTCGACGGGCAGCCCACGCCGGATATCGACGAGTTCCTGGAAGTGGTGTCCGGGCGCGAAGACCGCGAATCCGTGCGCCTCAACACGGTTACCTGGAACAACGTCTCGGAAGTGATCACGATGAAGCTGGACAACCACTACTGGCCCAGCTACGAGCTGCTCCGCGAAGGCGATGCCTGGCAGCGCCGCGATCTGGACTGAGCGAAGCGCCGGCCACCTGAACCCCAACCCGTGGTGAAGATCGTCTCCGGCGGCCAGACCGGCGTGGACCAGGGCGCGCTTGCGGCGGCCCTGGCGGTGGGGGCGGACTGCGGCGGATGGTGCCCGGAGGGACGGTTGTCGGAGGAGGGGCCGATCCCGGTCGTGTATCCCGTCGTGGAATTGCCAGGTGCAGGCTATCGCGAACGCACACTGCGGAATGTGCTGGACTCAGACGGCACGGCGATCATCCACGATGGCGAACTTGAAGGTGGGACGCGGCTGACATGGGTATTTTGCGAACGGCACGACCGTCCCAGCATGCTCATCGATGCCTCGGCCCTGAGCGTCGATCGGGCCGTCGACGCGTTGGTGGAATTTGTGTCCGGCAACGGCCTCGGTGTGCTCAACGTCGCCGGGCCAAGGGCGAGCAAGTGGCCGGAGGCGTGCCGGTACGCGATGGACGTGGTGGCGGCAGCGCTGAAGAGGCTTTCCGAGCCTTCGCGGCTGTAGGGCTGCTCATTGCAGCGTGGGCGTCAGTTGCTTGCGCCAAATCAGCCGCTATCGCCCAGGCTGGCCAAAGCGAACAGAATCAAGATGCCGCGCAGAGGCGAGGCGAGTATCGCGGGACAGAATTCTGTGCACATCGTCGGAGAATTTCCTCGTGCGCAAAATTTCATGTATCTCCCGACGCATTTGGGGGCACAAGGCATGTTTTTTCTTGCCGCCGCTCGGTTTCTGTATAAGCAATCCTCTGGAAAACAGATCGTTGATGACGGCTGGTAGCTGGTCGGCGAATTCTTCGGCAACCCCGCGACCCTTCGCCAGATCGCTGAACCACATGTACCCCTTGTTTTTGCCGCCCCACATCTGATGCCGCTCGAGTTTGGCGATAAGTAGCAACGCGATCACAAGCTTTCGAGGTAGCATCGGCTCGCCCGCAAGGTGCTGGCTTCTTGCGTGCTGAAGCTGATTCAATACGTCCGCCGAGCAGTTCGCGAGTTCGACCAGCACCACTGTTACGCCCTCCAAGCGCTCTCGAAGTTCGGCATATACGCGTTGCTGCACGGGTCGCAAAAGAACGCACGGCCCGACTGCGCTCCTTATCGCGGCGGAGACATCGTTTATCGGCAGCGAGCAGTTCTTGTCATATTCCTTACGAACGACAGTCCAGCCAGCCCAGGCGGGATCTGTCTCTATCGCCTGCAGAGCTTCCTTCACCCATTCCCGAATGATTGGGGAATACCGTGCATTTGGGTAACCGAGATAGATGCGGCTTCCGGACATTGGATCCCCAGATACTCATATTGGCCGGAATTACTTTGAATGCCCGGAGCGTTTCGCGAGTGCTCGAAAGATATGCCTGGAAGGAATGGACAAGTTGAGTAACCAATCGCTTGGCGTGTCAGCGAGCGCATCGAGCACGATCAAGCGCATTGATTCTTCGTCCCACGCAACACTGCGTCCAACGGTAGCGGGGGATCGCTTGTGTTGCTGTTGTCGAACTTGCCTTTCGAACGCGATTTCAGGATTCAATTCGTTCTCGGCGCACCATCGTCGTACTTCGTCCACTACCAGTCTCGATCGACGCCGATTCCATTCCGTCGCAAGCACCGGGGAGTGCTTGCGCAGCGCTTCCGGAAATGAGCGGTGCCAGTCGTTGGGCGTCAGCGAATCGATGATGGACAAGTTCGAACTCAGGTTTCGGTCCCGCAGAAACTCTTGTGCCCATGCACGTTGCGCGTCGCTCGAAATTGGAATCACTTGCAGCCAGTCGTCAGCGGGCACGGGAGGTTCGCGCAACCCCATTCGCGTTTCGCCCGTCGCTTTATTGAGAAATCGTTCACCTCCCGGTTCGGCGATCACAAAGGCGGCCCAGATATTCTGGCGCAAGCGCACCCTGGATGTTGGTCGACCGGTGCCGACGGAAGGCGAATCCCCTGATGGGGGTCGCTTCATATTCTCGATTTGGACTGCCAGCGCGCCCCGGTTCGTTTCAACAATTCGCAATAGTTCCAAGCGCTCCATCTCTTGAAGGAGACTCTTGAGCGTGTTGAATCCATGCGCCATCCAACCTGGACCGTCCTGCGCACGTCTGAGTTCGAGCCCGAGCCTGGCTGCGGTAACCGGTTCGCCGGATGGTGACTGGGATTGGATAACGTCGCAGACGGAGTCGATGTAGGCTGATTTGTCCATTTCTGAGTCCCTCGCTCAAGCGCAGTGCCCCTTAGGCCGAAACCTAAGGGGCGTTAACAATTTTCACGTGATTGCAGGGACTCAACGACAGGGTTGAATTTAATTTTGATAATTTAGGGTTCCCTTAACCAAGCGCCTGCACGCCCTGGAACACCCAAATCCCTGTCGTCTTCGGCCTCATCTCCCCGGATACGGAATCAGCTTGCGCCGATGCCTTCCCCGACCCTTGCGGATTAGCTACCCGAGGACCTTATGGCATTGCTAAATATGGGGCAGCGGAGGTCGATTGTCAACATAAGGGAGGCACTTGCGTTGTGGCGTTTTTTGGCCGCCGCCGATGTCTTGGATGGAGCCGCGATTCGTTCTTCGAGGGCATGATGAGGCGCCAAGTCGGCTCGTTCGGTTGAAAAGGCCCCTGGGTTCCGCTCAAATGGGAAC
>JAJEFE010000108.1 GCA_022820625.1 Gammaproteobacteria bacterium
CGTTCCCATTTGAGCGGAACCCAGGGGCCTTTTCAACCGAACGAGCCGACTTGGCGCCTCATCATGCCCTCGAAGAACGAATCGCGGCTCCATCCAAGACATCGGCGGCGGCCAAAAAACGCCACAACGCAAGTGCCTCAGAGGTAGGCCAAGGTTGATTCTGCCTGTGCCGCCTGGTCCCCTGTGACGTGGCGCCACTCAACGACTTACCGCGATTCGTCCTGAAGCGTACTATAGCCGTCACGCAGTGCAGGCAGCGAATTTGGGAGCAGTCCACCGATGATCGACCTGAGGAGCGATACGGTCACAAAACCGACGCGGGCCATGCGCGCGGCGATGGCAGATGCGGATGTCGGCGACGATGTCTACGGCGAGGATCCGACGGTCAATCGCCTGGAGGAATTCGCTGCCGATCTCCTCGGAACCGAGAGCGCGATCTTCTGCACCAGCGGTACCCAGAGCAACCTGCTGGCACTGCTCGGTCACTGTGCGCGGGGTGACGAGTTCATCGTCGGCAAGCGCGCTCACAGCTACAAGTACGAAGGAGGCGGTGCGGCCTCGCTGGGCTCCATCCACCCTTACCCCCTGGAGTTTGAACCGGACGGTACGCTTGACCTCGACAACGTGGCAGCGGCGGTCAGACCCGAAAACGTGCACTTTCCCCGAACAACGCTGGTCTGCCTGGAGAATACGCAGGACGGCCAGGTATTGCCGCTCGACTACCTGAAAGCAGCGAAGCGGCTCACCGACGAACACGATCTGCGCATGCATCTGGACGGGGCGCGAATTTTCAACGCCGCAGTCAAGCAGCGTGTTCCGGTACGCGATATCTGTCGGCATTTCGACTCGACCGCGTTCTGCCTGTCCAAGGGACTCGGAGCGCCAGTGGGTTCGCTGCTCTGTGGTAGCGAAGACCTGATACGTGAAGCTCGGCGGTGGCGGAAGACGCTGGGAGGCGGGATGCGTCAGGCCGGCGTAATAGCCGCGGCGGGCTTGTACGCACTTGAGAACAACGTCGACCGACTGGCCGAGGATCACGAAAACGCGAAGTCGCTTGCCCGCAGCCTGAGCAAACTCGAAGAACTCAGTGTCCAGCACTCCGAGAACCAGACCAACATGGTATTCGTCAACCTTGGCGGGATCGACTCAGGCGAGCTGACCGAATTCCTGGCGAAACGGGGAATTGTAATCAAGTGTAACGGTACGGTCCGCCTCGTTACTCACCTGGATATCAGCGAGAGCGATATCCGTGGGGTCGTGGCGGCCTTCAAGGCCTACTTGAGCCTTTGATTCGGGCTTTCGTTACCTGAGGGGAATTCGCGCCCCGAAGAGGATTCGAACCTCTGACCTTCCGCTTAGGAGGCGGACGCTCTATCCGGCTGAGCTATCGGGGCATTTGCGGAATGCCGGGTGATGATAACAGGCGGATCAGAATCCTTCCGTGGAAGTGAACAGCCCGACGCGCAGGTTGGTCGCCCTGTAGATCGTTCGGCCGTCGACGGTCATCGTTCCATCGGCCAGGCCCATGACCAGTTTCCGCTTGATGAGCCGCTTCATCTCCACGTGGTAGCGAACCAATGTGCTGGTCGGCAGTACCTGCCCCTGGAACTTGACTTCGCCGACTCCGAGCGCGCGGCCGCGGCCGTCCGCGCCGTTCCATGCCAGCCAGAACCCGACCAGTTGCCACATGGCATCCAGGCCCAGACAACCGGGCATCACCGGATCATCCGTGAAATGACAGTCGAAGAACCAGAGATCCGGGACCACATCCAGTTCGGCAACGATTTCGCCCTTGCTGAACCTGCCGCCCGCATCGTCGATGCGAGTGATTCGGTCGAACATCAACATGTTGGGCAATGGCAGCCGGGCGTTGTCTTTGCCGAAAATGCCGTCACCCCCCGAGATCATGAGCTCCTCCCGGGAATAGCTCGACTGCTGTGGCCAGCGACCGGCCGCCTTCGCTTCGCTCACGCTAACGATACCGCTTGTATCAAACAACGGGGCGAGCATACGCGCATCCCATCAAAATTACACGGAGCCCCTCGGACAGCATCCGGTTTCGCGTGACCGGCAGGAGCCGGAAAGCGCGCATCCACCATCAGGCCCCTCACGTATAATCGCCGCCAAACATCAACGTGAGTCACCCACGATCGATCATGGACGTTCGCAACACCATCGACGAGAGCCCGATCACCTCGCTGCAATTCGTCGTGATCGGCTTGTGCTTCTTCATCAACATGCTCGACGGCATGGACGTACTTGCGATTTCGCTGGCCGCGCCGGTGCTTTCGCAGGATTGGCAGATTTCGGCCACCCAGTTAGGACGCGTATTCAGCGCTGCGCTGTTCGGCATGGCCCTGGGCTCGTTGTTTCTCGCACCGCTGGCAGATGTGATCGGCCGGCGTAAATTGATCATGCTCTGCCTGTCGATCATCACCGTGGGCATGATCGCCACGGCCTTCGCCGAATCCGTGCCTCAACTTTACGCCCTGCGGTTCATCACGGGCCTGGGCGTAGGCGGAATCCTCGCCAGCATGGCGACGATGTCCGCAGAATTTTCGCCGCGGCGTCGCCGCAACCTGCTTGTCACGTTCGTCCAGGCCGGCTATCCGGTGGGCGCCGCCGTACTGGGCATCGTCGTCGTCGAGGGCAACATGCTGCCCGGCTTCGGGTGGCCGTCGGTCTTCCTGCTGGCCGGCATACTCACCGCCGCCGTGCTGCCCATGGTGGCGCTCTGGATGCCGGAGTCGCTGGAATTCCTCCTGAAGCGGCAACCGCCGGGGGCGCTCGAAAGCGTCAACAGGATTCTTCAGCGTATGAGGCACGACACCATTGACGAGTTGCCGGCCCGGCCGGAAGCGCAGGAAACCAGCGGTGGCGTGGCCGAACTGGGTTCCGGCGTGGCGGCCCTGTTTTCGGCCGAACACCGCCGGTCCACGCTGCTCCTCTGGGTGGCCTTCTTCATGGCGTTCGGCACCCTCTATTTCCTGCTGAGCTGGGTGCCGCAACTGGGCCGCAATGCCGGGCTGCCGCTCGACCGCGCCATCTATGCCAGCGTCGTGCTGAATCTAAGCGCTTTCCTGGGGATGGTTTCACTGGGGTACCTGGCCGACCGATTCGGGCTGAAGCGCATCATCATCGCCTGGCTGGCGCTCGCGGCCGTGTTCATGTGGGGCTTCCAGGCCTTCGCCTCTCCGCTGATGATCATGGTGGCCATCGGCCTTATCGGCTTCACCATGGAAGGCGGGTTCATCGGCATCTACGTGGCCGCGGCGCGAATCTATCCCACGCTCATCCGCAACACGGGCGTCGGCTGGGCCATCGGAGCCGGTCGCACGGGCGCGATTATCGGCCCCATCTTCGCCGGCTGGCTGGTGGCCCGGGGGCTGGGCATGGGCGAGAGTTTTCAGGTATTCGCCGTCCCGCTGGTGCTCGCCGCGGCCGCCATTTTCCTGTTGCGGGCGAGGGAACTGCTGCCTGACCGGCGTTGATCCAGACGGCTGGAGCCGCCGAAGGGGCTCGCAACGCGCACTAACCGGCGCCAAGGTCGCGCGGGGGGGCCGCCCGCATGGTTACCCCCGGACCTTGCTGTTACAATTCGCCGTCGTTTTCCGAGGCCCATTCATGTCAGCGAACGCCGACCCGCATATCCCGACACTCCCCGCCGCCCCGCTTGGGCTGGCCACCGTCAAGGAACCCGTCACCGGCCACATCGTCTCCAACGACTCGTGTCTCAAGGGCAAGTCGGCTAGTTTCGTCCGGCACACCGCCATCGACATCAGCGGCACACCGCTGGAAGGCCGTTGCCTGGTAGGGCAGGCGTTCGGCGTTCTCGCCCCCGGCGTGGACGAGAGAGGCAAACCGCACAAAGTGCGCCTGTACTCCATCGCTTGTCCGGACGATGGGGAAGACGGCGCCGGTTGCGTGATCTCGACCACAACCAAGAGGGTCATTGACGAGCGGTACCCGCAGAAGAAGGGCGACGATCCGGGCGATCACAGCCTGTTCCTCGGCGTCTGCAGCAATTACATGTGCGACCTGCGGCCGGGCGACCCCATCAAGGTCTCCGGGCCCAACGGCAAGCGATTCCTGCTCCCCGAATCCGGTTCTCGGGAGAATCACGACTACGTCTTCGTCGCCACGGGAACGGGTATCGCGCCGTTTCGGGGCATGGCCATGGAACTGCTGCAGCGCAACCCCGTCTCAAGCCAGATTCACCTGGTAATGGGCGCGCCCTATACCACCGACCTGATTTACGACGACCTGTTCACGGAACTCGCAGCCGAACACCCCAACTTCCATTACCACGCGGCGATCAGCCGCGAGACGCGCCCGGACGGCCGGCGCGGTCAATACGTTCACCACCTGATGGACGAACGGATGGATTTCTTCGGTCCGGTGCTCGCCAACCCGCGCACGCTGCTCTATATCTGCGGACTGGCCGGGATGCAGAGCGGCCTGTTCCAGTCCATGGCGCGGCACGGCGTGGGTGACGGGTATTTCACGGTCAAGAAGTCCCTGGCCGATGTGGACCCCTCCGACTGGCAGCTGAGCCAGGTGCGCCGAGGTGTGCGGGCGACGCCTCGGTGCATGGTCGAGGTGTACTAGCCGCCGATCTCGCTGACCGAGAAAGGCTCGGATAACAGCCTTTCGAACAGTTCCCAGCGGCGAGCCGGATCGTCACCCGCTTCTCTCCGGATATAGTCCCGCACCAGGTCCTGGCCGAGACTGTAGTTGATCACGTACGTGCCGTAGGTTTCGATGAAGTCCAGCGACTGTTCGGCCTCCTCGGCCGAGATCAGTTGGAAACGCTGCAATCGGTCCACCGCCTGCGCCCGGGTGATCAGGCCGTCCATGTAGTCCCTGGCCGCCTCGATGCGTGCGTAGCCGAGTTCGGTACGCAATTCCAGGTACCGGTAGTAGCGCTCGGCCTCATCCACTTCGAGGCCCGCCAGGGGAAACAGGATTTCCGTCTCGAAGGCGATCCGTTCCGCGCCCGGAAACGCAAGATCGATACCGAAGTTGGCGCTGCCTTCGCTCAGCAGCGCCATCGGACTGAACAGCGGGTACACCGAGAACTCGATCCAGCCGCGTTCCCGGTAAAGCTCTCTTTCCGTCAACGAGCCGTACGTGTGGTGGCCCGGATAGCCTTCGTGGCAACCCAGGTCGACGGCCCGGTCGATGTGCCGGGGCAAATCCGTGTTGATCTGGATGAGACTGTAGGCGTTGCCCCGAAACCAGTTGTAGCCGCTCCACGGCTTGTCGGTGACGTACTCCAGGGTAAAGTCCTCGCCCTCCGGCAATTCGATGTGTTGGAGGGTACGGCGCCGGCACTCGTCTATCGCGGCGTCGAATACGGCGGCAAGCCGATCGGGCGGAATCACGAACGCATCGCGGAATGCCACCGCCCGGGCGGTCAGGCCGCCTTCGCCGGGCAGGAGCGCATCGATTTCCTGCAGGATGGCCTCGAAGTGAACGTCGTCGTGTTCCGGCGCAACGGCGCCGAAAACCAGCCGCGTCTCTTCATCGAAGCTCATGTCGACGCCCGAGATCACGCCGATGCGCGCCCTCAGCGAGATCAGCGACTGCTCAAGCGCAGTGACACGGCGGACGGAAAGTGAATCGTCCGGGGGTTCGATATCATCCAGGCGATCGAGCAGGCCCAGGGCCGCCGTGCTGATGGCACCCAGTGTCGGAAAGCGCTCGGGACCCGTTTCACGCAGCTCCGGGGGACCGAAATAGGCATCCACGTAACCGGAATCGTGCAGGTCCATGGCCAGAACCAGCTCAACGTACTCCTCGGCAATCGAATCCATCGGATCCGTCGCAAGCTGCGCGGCAACACTGCCGGACAAGACAGCCAATACGGCAAAACCCGTGGTCACAACCAGGGCAGTGCGTTTTTCGTTCATCCTGTTCCCCCGATCAGTCGCTCGTTCGCACCGCAATACCCAGCAGGCGTGCCGCATTGCCGCCGACGATGGCATCCTTGTCGGCATCGGTGAGCGCGGCCGCGCCTTCGACGAAGCCCACCGGGTCATACATGCCCATGTCGAACGGATAGTCCGTGCCAAGCACGATATGGTCGCTGCCGTAAAGACCGGCCAGGTACTCCAACTGGTGTTCCGTGAACACCACCGTATCGAAATACAGCCGCCGCAGGTAGTCACCCGGCGGCTTCTCGATACAGCGTCGACAGTCTTCCCTTGCGGCATGGGCATGATCGATGCGGCCCGAGTAAGCCGGCAGGAACCCGCCCCCGTGGGCGACACAAATCTTGAGCCCCGGGTATCTGTCCAGCACGCCGTCGAAGATCAGGTGACACACGGCCACGGTAGAGTCCAGCGGGTTGCCGATGACGTTGATGAAATAGTGATCCGAAAGCCGCGCCCCGTCGGAAAATCCGTTGGGGTGAAGGAATATCAACGCGCCCAGTTCTTCGGCTCTTGCAAACACCTGGCGAAACCGCTCGTCCGAGAGTTCCTCTCCGTTCACGTTCGTACAAAGCTCGATGCCCTTGAACCCAAGGTCCCCCATTACGCGCTCAAGCTCCTCTACGGCCATCCGGGGATCCTGCATGGGCAATCCGCCGAGCCCGACAAAGCGGTCCGGGTGGGCTGCCGCCACAGCGGCGATTTCGTCGTTGATGAGCCGGGTAGCCGTTCGGCCCAGGTCGGGAGGGAGTGCGTAGTAGTACTGGAGCGGGACGGGCGAGACCGCCTGCACGTCGACGCCCATGCTGTCCATGTCCGCGAGGCGCCGTTCCACGCTTGTTAGTTGTTCATGGATCGTCCCGGACTGACGGGCATTCACATCGCGCGTTGCCGCGTTCGAGAAGCGATGCAGTCCATCGGTCTCCATGTCGAACACCTCTGCCACCGCATCGGCAGCCGCGGGAACGTACATGTGGCAATGCAGGTCCACGGTCAGCGTTCGAGGCCGGGTGCGCGAACCGTTGCCGCCCCGTGCGACCACCGTCTCCGCCGTACCCGGGTTACAGGAATAAAACACTGCGAGACTCCGGAAATTGTCGAGGACCGACCGCCCCTAGTCGGATTTCATGTGCCGGTCGAAGAACGCGATGGCATCGGCCATCGCCGCCTGCTGCAGCGGGTCCGGCTCATATTCTCCGGCAGCATTGCGCTGCACGAAGATGAAACCGTGATGATCGTGATCGTAGGAACGCCACTGAACCGTCTTGCCGGCCTCTTCCAAAAGCTCATAGGAAAGTCTGAACGTCGACTGGTTGTGATCGCGGTCCCGCCCGGCGACGAAGATGGGTATCTCGATGGCGTTGATCCGCGTCATGGCCTGCTGCCTGTCGATCTGTTCCCTCAGCGCCAGAACGGCCGCGGCCTGCAGATCAGGCGTGCTGCTTTCCATGGTCTCGGGCTGCGGCGGCTCGGGCGGTGCGTCGGGGTCCGGCGGCAGCCGCGCCAGGTAATCCATGGCTGCGGGTTCGCTCGCCACGCCCGCCCGAAGCCCCTGGTACTCCGACGCGACCTTGAACAGCATCTCCCCGCCGTGGCTGACGCCCAGCCAGCCGACGCGGTCGCCGTCGACATCCGGCAGTTCCTTCACGTACTCGATAATTTCGATCGCGTCCTCGTATTCCAGCGGGCCCCGGTTCCAGCGGTCGCGGCCCTGGAACTCCCTTACCGTGAGTTCCGTGGTGAAGGGCGTATCGACCTCGGCTCGGTACCGCATCCACACAACCGCGTAGCCGGCATCGAGAAAGGCCTCCAGCGTCCCGCTGCCGTATTGGGTCCATTCGCGAATCCAGCGCAGGCCGTAGCCACCGTTCATGTGCGCAAACACAACGGTCGGGAAAGGCCCCTCCCCTACCGGTTTTCTGAAGCCGATGGGCGCATAGACACCGTCCAGGAGTTCTACGAAGCGGATTTCCACGGGGATATCCGAGCCCATGACCGGCTCGACCAGCACCGCTTCGTCGCCGGAGATCCGCTCGGGCACGAACAGCCACATGGGATCGACGCTCCGGTTCTCCTGCGCGGCTGCGCCCGCGGTGAATACTGCCGTGATGGCGATCCAGGATTTACAGCGCATCTGCTCAACCTCTCCTATTGGCTGGTTGCCCGGTTCCCCGCAGGCGAGACCCGCGCGGAGAGCGTGGATTTTACCAGCGATGAGCCGGGTATTCCGCACTGACGAGCCAAAACCGTCTTGCGACCCCGCGGATCCGGCCCGCACGCAGCGGC
This sequence comes from Gammaproteobacteria bacterium, assembly GCA_022820625.1. Taxonomy (GTDB): domain Bacteria; phylum Pseudomonadota; class Gammaproteobacteria; order Steroidobacterales; family Rariloculaceae; genus UBA6522. The sequence continues at coordinate 8,220 of JAJEFE010000108.1, forward strand.
GGAAATCCCGGCTCCCGTTGAACCTCGCCGTTTCGCAAGCATATACTCGTTCCATGAGCAGTCACCGGTCCACACATCAGTCCGCTCCCGACATTTCCGGACGTTCGTATCCCGGTCCCGACCCGGCGTCGGAGGAAGTCGGAACGCCGCAGGCGGACCACGCCAAGGCACTACGGTTGGACCATGCCGGTAGGCCGCAGTCCCACAAGCCACGGACGCTGTCGGTGCAGCCGGAGTTTGAATTCCCCGGCTGCACGCCTCGGCGTATTCGGCGTTCCGAGATTCACGCCTACAAGGGCCGCATCGAGTTCTGGGACGCCGACACCGAGACCGCCTGGGTGTGCGAACCGGTCTCGCCGGTCCACGAACGCCCCTGCCAGGCGCTGTCGGCGCTGGCCGAGCGAGTCGCCACGGTGCGCGGCTCCCCGATCACCTGTTACGGCTCGATGGACCTGCTGATGCGCAACGCGCGCGGCGAGACCTGGCGCATCCTGGAGGCCGACCAGTCGGTATACCTGCATCCACTGAGCGCCAGGCTGCCGGGCGACAGCGCCATGATGGTCGGCGAGCACGATTTTCCCGACGTGGTGCTGGAGGTGGACCACACTACGGACGTGCGACCGAGCAAGTTGGGGCTGTACGAGGCGTGGGGGTTTCCGGAGTTGTGGGTGCAGGTGCCAGGGCGGGCGGCGCCGAGCCGGCCGCGCAGCCGTATGGCGGGGATGACCATTCATCTGCTTGAGGATGGCGCGTACCGCCAATCGGCGGCGAGCCGGGCGTTTCCGGGCTGGCGGGCGGAGGAAGTCCACGCGGCGCTGGACGAGACAGCGATCTCGGAACAGACGCTCGCGGTCCTCAAGCGCGTGGGCCTGGCGCTCGGTGCGCGGGAAGGCACGGAGCCGGAGGACGACCCGTTGTTCCGCTGGCGATTTGAACAAGGCAGGCAACAGGGTATGGAACTGGGCATTCGGCAGGGCGTGGAGCAAGGCCTGGCCGTGCACCGCGAGTCGTTGCGCCGCATGACCGGGCACAGATTCGACCCGTCCGTTGCAGCGGAACTCCACCGGCGCCTCGCGTCCGTAACGGACCCGGCCAGCCTCATCGCCGCAGGCGACCTCGTCCTTAAGTGCAGCACGGGCGACGAGTTGCTGGACCGCCTCGGCACACCATAGAGACGCCCTGATCAGCGGCGGACCTTGAGCTTGTTCGCGGTCGGAGCGGTTACGACTTGGGTAGTTCGTTGTCGTTGGTGCTTTTCATCGGGCCCAATCCGGCGCCTCGCGGTTCAGTTCGCCAAGGTCGGAGAGCTGGTCCAGGCGCTCGGCCAGCACTTCCGCCCAGCGCTCTACCAAGTCCTCCGTCTGGTACCAGACCGTACCGACTTCCAGAAGCCCCACCGCGTTTCGCCGATCGATGGTGCGCGCCACGAGCTCGGCGGTCGTCGCATCCCGCAGCTCGAGGACGACGGAAGCTGACCAGGGATTCCTGACGAGGGTGTAGGCACTGCCGGGAGCAATTGGAGGAATCCGCGAGACCACGTCAACAAGGAATCCTTGAACGACGAGCACGTTCGAGTCTACCCCGACGTAGAATTCGTAATAATCTTCTCGTGCGAACCTGCCCTGTACGGCCTCGCGCCACAGCCCGCGAAGCCATTCTTTCCTTTCGTCAGTGAGAGGAAACTCCTCCATCATGGCTCTGGTACGCGCGTCGGTCGATGTTTCCGGCACGTCGCGAAACTGCACGGCGGTGGGCATCAGCATGATCCTCGAATAACCCGAGAGATCGAAATCCGGCTTGACCCAGGCGGCCTCCATGATCGATGGATCCACCCGATGAAGACCCTCTTGAGTGTCACCTGCTTCCGGCTCGGTTGCAGGGTTGGGCTCCTGGCTGTTTCCTCCCGCATGCCAAAACAAAACCATGCCTGCGACGGACAGGACTATCGCGCGCATTGTGGTCTTCACAGCCCCCTCCTCTCCGTGAATCACTACGTATCCGAGTATACCGGAGACGCCTTTCCGCAGTGTCTCGGCCGTACAGTCAGTTTCCGCTGCTGCGTGCCATGCCTGGCGCTCCAATAGCACACGGCGCCTCAATGAGGCGCCGTGCTCTGTCACCTGGCTCCGAAACGCGCCGCCACGTAACGCGGCGCGACCGGACGCTAAGTCAAGCGGTCATCCACCCCAATCGGCGGAGAACTCGATGCCCCAATAGGCCGGTCGGGCGTGCCGATAACGGTACACGCCGCGGCTGTCGCCGCAGAACTCGTAGATCAGTTCGTCGGTGATGTTGCTGCCGAAGAGGGAAGCGCGCCAGTTGCCGACGGCCGGCAGGTACGTCACGCGGGCGTTGACCTTCGAATAGGACGACTGGTTACACACCGTCGCCGGCTGCCCGTCCACATCCGCGCCCCAGTCGTACGCACCGGAGGAGAACACACCGACACGCGGGGTTATGGAGGCTCCGTTGGCCAGGTTGAACGCATGCTCGATGCTGAAGCTCATGGTCCAATCGGGCGTGAGATCGCCGATCACGTTGCCCGACTGGTCGATGGTCTGGGACGGGTCCTGCGGGTCCGGATATTCGAAGCTCGCATAGTCGTTGCTCAGCGTACCCAGATCCAGCGACACGAAACCGTTGTCCCACGGCGAAGCCCGGAGTTCCAGCTCGATGCCGCTGATGTCCACATCGGACACATTGGTCAGAATGCCCAGCGACTCGTCAATACCGAGAATTGCATCGTCGTTGGGAACCGAGATGCTCTCCTGCTTGTCGCTGTAGTCCATCATGAACACGTCGGCCATGATCTGCAGTCGTCCGTCCGCGAACGATCCCTTGAAGCCAAGCTCGTAGTTCGCTACGTGCTCTGGACCGTAGGACAGGAACTTCTCGATGCCCGGCAGATTGGAGTTGATCTCCGTGTTGAAGCCGCCGGTGAGAAAGCCTTCGGAATAAAGGACATAGACCATGCCGCTGTCCAGCGAACCGGTCGGCTCCAGGTGGCGGGTGAGGCTGATCGATGGCGTAACCGCGCTGAATGAGTCCACGGCTGAGTTATAGAATCCTCCCTGGACAGTTGAAGCAAATGACACGCCCCAGTCGAACTGACACATCATCGAGCCATTGGCGGCGAGAGGTCCGCCCAACCGTCGGTTCTCGACATCGCCGTCCATACCTCCCGCCAGCACTTCCTCGATAGCACAGCCATCAATTCCGGCTTCCATGTTCCAGAACTGACGATCGTCAGTGGTCTGACGGGCGCCGATATCCAGCGTCCAGTCGTCATTGAAGTCGTACGAAACGTGCGCGAACACGCCGATGGACTCATTTTCGATCCGGGACGTGTTGATGAACGGCAGGAACTGGCCGGGCAGCAGGTCGAAATACAGTCCCGAGATTACGTCCGAGCAGTCAACAACGTGATTCTTGTCGCCTGAAGCGGGATTGGGCAGGAATGCCTCTTCGTCTGCGTCGTAGGCGACCGGTACATTCGGGTCAATGTCAGCATAACCGCTGGCCTGGAAGCGGTCCCGGCAGGCGCCGTCGCCGTTCCTGGCCAACTCGTGGAAGTAGTTCACGCCGACGGTGAAATCGAAACGATCGCTGGCGGTGCCTTCCACCAGAAACTCCCAGCCCTTGGTGTTGTTGTCCTGGCCGACATCGCCGCCCGCGCTGTTCGCCCAAACCGGCATGCCGATATTGTCGATGTCGTAGAAGGAACCGTCGCGGTCCTGCTGGTAGTCGTAATCCGTGTCACGGAAGGACGTGTTGAACCTCACTGACAAATCCTGCAGCCCGCCTATTTCGCCGCCGGAAGCCCACTGTATGGAGGCAAATCCCGAATCCACCGCCAAGTCGGCGAAATGGTACTTGTCGGACGAGGTCACGAACGTGCCCGCCGCGGCGTCTGCGGCGCAGGCGTCCCGGTGCCCCTGCGTGTACAGCCAACCGCTCGGCCACAGGTCGGGGGTCGGCGTGTTCGGATCGCGCCAGTCGGTCTGCAAGGCTCGATTCCACAAGGGGCTGTAGGTGCGGTCAAGGTGCGAAGGCCGGTGATTGGTGTCCACACCTTGCCCGGGCGCTCCGCGAGCACCCCAGGCACCAGCGCTGCCGTCGAACGGATTGCACTGGATAGGCTTGTTGTCGTCGTTGCGATCCTGCTTGTTGTAGGAAAAATCAATCGTCCAGTTGTCATTGGGTTGAAACCGGATTGCGGCATTGAAGGCCGTCAGATCCGTCGCGCCCTGGGTGATGTCCAGATTGTGATTGCGGTAATAGCCGTCCATGGTCTCCTTGGCGACGCCCACTCGAGCAAAAACGCTATCGCTGAGCGGCACGTTGACCATGCCCCGGAAATCCTGCTGGCCGTGGTCCGCCGCGCGCACCGTGAGGCTGGAAGCGAACTCCGCCTCGGGCTTGGCCGTGACGATGTTGACCAGGCCGCCGGTGACGTTCTTGCCGAACAGCGTGCCCTGGGGACCGCGCAGGACCTCGACACGCTCGATGTCCATGGTGGTCATGTAGCCGCCGAGGGAGTTCGGGATGTAGTGGCCGTCGATGTACATGCCGCTTCCGAACGGAAATACCGGATCCGGATGCCCGCCCCCGATACCGCGAATCACGATACGGGTGTTATTGGCACGGTCCGACTGCGTCAGGGTGACGTTCGGGATGAAATCGCCGGCGTCCTCGATCGAGTAGATACCCTGGGCTTCCATCGCATCCGCGTTGATCGCCACGATGGACAAGGGCAGATCCTGCAGATTCTCCTCGCGCCGCCTGGCCGTGACGACGACCTCTTCCAGCATGGCCTGAGCCGAAGCGCTCTGCGCCGAGGCTTGTTGTCCCGACGCAAACAGTAGTACGCCTCCCGCGAGTCCCAGTACGCCCCAGACCCCTTTACTTGCTCCCATTATCGCCTCCCGGTGAACCAATGTTGATGATTTACGAGCATCAGCGGAAATATATATATAAGGCAGACCGTGAGTCAACGGTCATTACGAGGGAGGCACTTGCGTTGTGGCGTTTTTTGGCCGCCGCCGATGTCTTGGATGGAGCCGCGATTCGTTCTTCGAGGGCATGATGAGGCGCCAAGTCGGCTCGTTCGGTTGAAAAGGCCCCTGGGTTCCGCTCAAATGGGAAC
>JAJEFE010000113.1 GCA_022820625.1 Gammaproteobacteria bacterium
GAGGCGCCGGTCGCGCCGCCGCCGCTGGTCACGCCCACCTTGAACGACGCCATCTCGCCCTGGATCTGGAAGCCGACGGCAAAGGCCGACTCACCGTCAAACGATCCCACACCGATGGAAACGCCGCGGCCGTTGATCGCCGGCATGCCGGCCAGGGCCATGGAGGCGGCCACGCCGGCCCGGACTACTTCGAGGCTGTCGCTCAGCTCGCCGATCATGTTGCGGTTGTCGCTGATCGCGCCGCTGTTCCGGCCGATTGCCGATGCGTTGTCGGCAATGGCACTCGTGTTCATCCCGATGGCGGCCGTGTTGCTCGAGATGTTGCCTGTATTCATCCCAATGGCCGTCTGATTCGCTGCAATGGCGTCCCAGTTGGTATCGACCCGGCCTTCCACACGCATGATTTCCGAAGCATTGTCCGAAATCCGCATCTCGTGATCATCGAGCATCATCTTGTTGGCGGCGATGTTGTCCGTGTTCATGGTCACCTGACCGCCCGGACCGGTCAATGTATCGACTACAGCCTGCGCATCATCCGCAGCGCTCTTGGCCACCTCGTAGGTATCGGAGATTGCTTTCACCAAAGCTCGGCCGTCGTCGTCCGCGGGATTTGTCACCGACATGCCACCGCGCGTAATCGTCTCCGGTTCCAGTAACGAGTTAAGTAGAACCGTCGCGGGATTCTGTGCACTCGCGTTCAAATCCATATGCGATTGCTGCTGATCCTGCGCCGCGCGTAGAGTTCTTGCCGCGGCGGTCGCTGCGTCGACCAGATGTTGGGGCGGACTCGACCCGGCATCGGTAACCGCTTGGTCCGCCATGTCCTTTTGGTACTGACGCAAATCCACGAGTTGCTGCAGGTAACTCTCGGTCGTTGTCAACTCTCCGTGAACCGAGGCTCGGCTCGACTCGAACGCCTGCACTGCGCCTCGCACTGCACTTATTGCGCTCTCCACATTTGTGACAGCATTATTGAACGCAGTAATTGCGGCCAGACCCGCTACGTCGCCGGCATTAACCGTGTTGCTACCATCGACATCGTCGGTATTGCTTCGTGCGAGAGCCACCAGACGACTGAGCTCCGACTGAACATGGTCGCGTCCCCTTGTCAGCAGATTGAGCCTGTCCCGGTCATCATCCACGGACAAATTGTTCGACAGCCGATCGGCTATCTGCTCCTCCTGTCTCATGACAAGCGTGTTCCAGCTAGCCAACTCGTCGACAATATGGCCGACTTGATTGATAGTCGCTGAGAAGACCGCGCCCATGCCGGCACCGGTATTGTCAAGCTGGAGATCACCGGTTACATCGTAGATGGTGGTAAGAAAACCGCCAGCGGCATCAAGAGTACTGAGCACAACCGTATTGACGTTTACTGCGGAGGCGGTTAGGTCCGTCTGGGCAGCACCGGTATAGAAACTATGGAATCCAGCAGCGCTCATGCCGTAGGGAGTTGCAGGAGTTGCTGCAGTGCTGGCATCGGTAATCAGTCTATCAACGCGGAGGGCACGATAACCGGCCAACGAAGTCGTGTAACCACCAGCCGCACCCACTAACGTGTCATAGTTATTCAGCGCTGTAGTCACCGCGTTCAGATTTGCAAGTTCCGTATACACGGCCTCAAAGACAGGCCCGCCGTACGCGTCTTGCGCAGCCTTCGCGGTCAGATACGCTGCACTGGGCGTTCCGCCCGGAGCTGGTTGTATGGCGGCTGCCGCATCGTAAAGCCGCTTCGCCTGTGCAAACCCGTCTCCGATCGGATCACCGGCACAAGGAGCAGTCCTTGTGGTCAACTCGGTCCTGTTCGCCGCCGTAACCGCAGCCAATGCCTGTCCGAACGTTACGTCAAATGTGTTGTCGAGTATCGAACTGGCTGCCATCGCCCTGGGCTGTGTCAGGCTGTCTGGCAGCACCGCCTGGTTGGGACCCATCCGGCAGTCGCGAACATTGTCGTAGAGATTGGGTGCCGGTATCTGGTCTTGGGCCAAGCCCAGAGACATGCCTGCTCCGAATCCTACAAATCCAGCGGCTGCGAACGCCGCCACCAACAAACGTTTCAGATCCATCATCGTTCCCCTTTTCATCGCGTGAGCCGCCAGACTTTTGGCAGTTATGTATAAGGGAACGATGCAGTCGAGGGCTGCTCGTAACCGATTGTTGTAATTGAAAAAAAAGGCTCCCTTGAGTGGAGCCTGCAACGAGGTTGGAAAAGCGCCTCAGAGCCCGAAATCGGCCGATTTGGACCACGAATGGTTACGTTTCATACCCCTTTTCGCGTGGCCGGCGATGATTTTGGACATTGCCGAGGAAGCGCCGAAAAGCCAGCAACCATCCGGGTTTCAGGCGGAAATGGAATGCGTAGCGCGCCCGTCGAAAAAACTGTACGGGCCGGAAGGAGGATCCCATTTGGTTCCGGAATGCGCGATCCGGTGGCATCACGCCCGGTTTTTAGGCGGCGCGTCGTACCGATTCAGTGATCCCTGACGAGCACCCGATGCTCCGCTTGAGCCAGGCGCAACACGTCCTCATCGGAGATTCCGGGAGATCGCTCCGAGATCGAAATCACGTCGTGGCCGAGATCCCGCAGGCCCCGCACGCTCGCCAGTGGAATATTCTCGTCGGCGAGGAGCTTCAACCCGCCTTTTCGCCCATGACGTAGACCTGTTCGTCACGGGTACACTCCGCCGCCGCGCCGAATGGACGCCCGTTTCCATGTCCGTAGAGGAGATCCTGCAGGCGCGCCACGAAGGGCATCGTTTTTGAGCGTCTTCGTTCTCGATGCGTCGGTGGCGGCGGCCTGGCTTCTGGACGAGCCGGCGGCGTCCCGGGCGGACCTGGCCGTGGCGTTGACCCTGGCCGGGCGACACCGTTTGTCGTTCTACGACGCCATCTATCTCGAACTGGCGAAACGCCGCGCCGCGCCCGTTGCGACGCTTGACAAGGCGCTCGCGCGGGCGGCTGCCGGGGAGGGCCTGCCCCTGGTCTGCGATCGACGTTGACTCGGTTGCGCGTCAGCAGTCGGTGTCATGCACGTCGTCGGACGCGGGCGGGGGGGGCGCCGTCGCGACCGTGAATTGCACGGTCTATCCGACGGCGGAATGCGGCCTTCGCCGCCTTCTTTCTCGCGATCACGCTTTCCTGCACGGCGAGCATCAGCGCGTGCAACTCCTCGTCCGTGGGCTCCACGGACGGGTCGGTCAGATCAACCTTCGGGACCGCGCTCATAGGTCAAGTAAACCGCTGCTCATTTCCGGGAACGCAATGCCGGAATAGGGCGTGCATTTGCTGACTTTCTGGCCAGATCGCCTGGATTTGTGGCATTGCCGGCGGTTCGGGGCGGGGTTAGGATGGCGTCATGTCCGAGGCGATTACATGGGTTTGACAACATGGAAAACGTAATGTACTCGCTGTCCCGGACACCACAACACCATGACCGACAAGAGGACTACGCGCATGAACTTGCGAGGCTTGATGTCAACCGACCTGGCGCTGTTTTTCAAGAGACTTGTGTCCTATCCGCCGCCTGTTCCATCGATTGAGGAACATGAGAAGCATCTTCGCGCCAGGGCTCGAAAAATTATGAAGCATCACGGCGAGGGCAACGTGCTGCTTGCTTCCGGTAGAGTCAACTTCGGTGATGTCGACTTCTCAGAGAGCGATGCGCCAGAGTAGTCGACATGAACGAGCTATGGACGGCGGAACACAAGGCGTCGGTTCAGCGCATAAGGGACCTCTACAACGAGGCTGAAATTGATCTAAAGTCGTACGGTCGAGAGACCGATGAACTATTTGTACCAGGGGTTAACCAACTAAGGTACGCAGGTCAGCATCTGGTTCGCGCGCTAGCTGCTTCAGACAGGAGTGCCCTGGACTACAACCTCGACGCCGCAGAGCGTCATGCTCAACGCGCGGTATACGACACCAACGATTCGGCGATCCAATTCCATCTGTATGGCATCTTACAAATAAGAACTCAGTCTATAGTCAATCTTGCGACCGTCGTTCCAAACTACGGAAACATCATCAACGCGGTCAATCGGGCCAAAAGACACATCGAGCAAGTCAGCAACGAGCATAAGGACAACCGAGAGCAACTCTACAATGAGGCACGACAGCACCTCGTCAAATTGCGAGATGCTCATGTGGCTCTGATCGAAGTGATACCCGATATCATGGCAGAGGCGAAACGTCAGCGTAGGGCAGTATGGCTTACGCGGCTCGGAATTTGGATCGGAGCAATTGCCTTGATTTTGAATTTATTGCGACTATTCCTCTAGGCACATAGTCGATGGGACTGCTCGCGACGCTGTTCCGGTACTTTTCCTCAGGCCTGCCGGTCGGCTGATCGGGCGATACGTTTTTTGCAAGTGCCCTGCTGCATTCGTCGCAAATGGCCGGTTGAATTCATTGCGAATACCCGCTCCGTGAGGATTCGAGGCCAATTCAGGCAGTGACTACCGCCCGCGCATCGGCGACCCGGAGTAAGTCTGCAGACTGGAGGCTGCCGGGGCGTTTGGCCGGGCGACCTGGAACGCTCCCACGCCGCCTGCCTGACCGCCCTGGGGGCCACGCCCGAGCGCCTGTTGGCCGACATGAAGTTGCTCGGCGTCCTGTTCGAGTCGCTGGTTCATCGCGATCTCTGCGTGTATGCCCGAGCCTGCGATGCCTCCGTCTACCACTACCGGGACAACACCGATCTGGAAGTGGACATGGTGGTGGAGGATCGCCATGGTGCGTGGTGCGCCTTCGAGGTGAAACTGGGGGCCGGCCAGGCCGACGAGCAGGTGCATTGACAGCCAGACCGACTGAGTGTATACACATTAGCATCACACTGACACTGTAGCCATGCATCAGCGGACCTTACATACGCAAACCATTCATCTGCGTGCTTCGCCGGACCAGAAGGCGCTGATCGATCGCGCGGCCAGCCGCCTGGGCAAATCGCGTACTGAATTTGTGCTCGATACCATGCGCGAAGCGGCCGAGCGCGTACTGCTCGATCAGCGACTGTTCAACGTGGACGAGACGAGATTCAATGCGTTCAAGGCCATGCTCGATTCGCCGGTCGAGCCCGGCGACAACCTGCGCAAGACACTGACCGCCTCCCCGCCCTGGGAGGCCTGAGCGCCGGGACATGGCGCTGACCGGGCCGGAGCCGCTCGCTGCCGATCATGTGCTGGATGGTTTCGACAGCGGCCAGCCGACGCTCGATACGTGGTTGATCTCGCACGCCCTGAGAAACGAACGCGAGGGCGGTTCACGGACCTATGTCGTGTGCGACAGCGGCGTGGTGGTCGCTTACTATTGCCTCAGCACCGGTTCGGTGGCGCGCAAGGACTCGCCCGGGAGAATTCGCCGCAACATGCCCGACCCGATTCCCGTCATGCTGGTTGGGCGATTGGCGGTTGACAGGACTTGCCAGGGCCAGGGAATCGCGCGCGGGCTGATGCGCGATGCGATATTGCGCACCTTGAAGGCGGCGGAAATCGTTGGAGTCAGGGCCTTGCTCGTGCATGCGCTCGATGAGGAAGCCGCCAAATTCTATCGGCATCTGGGTTTCATGCCCTCGCCGCTCGATCCCCTGATTTTGGCTCTACCCTTGTCGGCAGCGCGAAAGACGCTTGATCTCTGACGCGCGTCTGGCCCCTCCATCACAGACTGGAGGCTGCCGGGGCGGCTGGCCCGGTGACCCGCAACGCATCGACGCCGAACAAACGGCTGCGTGCCGGTCAGGATATCGGCCGCGATGCTTTCGGGCGTTCGGGCGGCGAACTCAGGAAATCCCTGTTCCAATGGCGGCAGGAATTCGCGTAGCACTGCCGCGCCCTGCGGGTTCAGGATCGCCATTTCGCCGGCCGCACGGGGACGAATGGATATCCGCGCATCTATCTCGAACTGGCGAAACGCCGCGCCGCGCCCGGTGCGACGCTTGACAAGGCGCTCGCGCGGGCGGCTGATCGGGCAAGTTGGGGCTAGACCGAAGCAGACGCCAGGAGCCGCACCAGCAGCATGACAACTCCCAGCGAAAATGCGAGATTAAACCCCACCATCCACTTGATCAGCCTGACGTCACCCCTCAGGTCAGCGATGTCCCTCTGATAGTCAGCGATGGCGGTGGCGGCGGCAAGCGCCTTGTCATCCTCGGCGCCCGCCGACTTGAAGGCGTCGTAGACTTCAACAATCATCGTTGTCATCGAAGTGTCCTGGTGGTCATCCCAGGAAGCGGAACATTCCCGCGACAACGCCCGCGATCAGGGCGGCATGGGCGGTGAGCGCGCCCACCATCCATTTCACCAGGTCCGCCTTGGCCTTCCGCACCTCGGACCTGACTTGCTCGATCTTGACTTCCAGATCGGACTTGACCTGCTCGATCTTGACTTCCAGATCGGACCTGATTGCGAGGATATCGGACCTGGTGGCCAGGTTGGATTCCAGCAGGTGGGCCTGCTCGTCGGCCAACGCCTCGGCCTGGGCCTCGGTGAAGCCGCTGGCCGTGAGGTTCTTGACGAACCGGTGGGTGTCGAATGCGATTGCCTCGGACATGCCGCCATCCTAACCCCGCCCCGGACCGCCGGCAATGCTTCTAATCCGGGTGATTTGGCCAGAAAGTCAGCGTGCAACGTACCGCTATTCCCGGTGATGGATGGACTAATTGACTGCTACGCAACCCTTGCTAATTGTCAATTGCGTACTTGCTTATTTGTTGACAATTGGGGAGAATTTCCGCAGTCCTTGACAATTGTTCCTTTCAGGACTTGCTGATTTATTGACAAATCCGAACCATTTGGCAACTCGGTACCGTGGCCCCCTCAACTACCACACGCGACTACATCCTCGCCTACCTCGAGCGGGAGGCATCCGCCACCAGCACGGAACTGGCGGGGCATCTGGGCGTCACCCGCCAGGCCGTCAACCTGCACCTGAGGCCACTCATCGATGCCGGCGCGGTCGTCAAGACCGGCTTGACACGCAACGCCCGATATTTCCTCGCCTCGGCCGCCCCCGAACCGGAAGTCTTTTCGGCCCGGCTGCAGCTCCCGGGACTCGACGAGGCCCAGGTTTACGAACGCGCCGCGATCCTGCTGAACCTCAGGCAGCATCTCCGCCCGAACGTCGAACAAATCGTTCACTACGCCTTCACGGAGATGCTCAACAACGCCATCGACCACTCGCGGGCGGAGCGGTGCCTGCTCGAGGCCAGGCTGGAGGCAGGCCGGGTGACGTTCGAGGTCCGGGAAGCGGGCGTCGGCGTTTTTCATTCCATCGCGGAGAGGTTCCAATTGCCCGATGAGGCGGCGGCCATGGTCGAACTCATCAAGGGCAAGACGACGACCATGCCCGAGGCCCACTCCGGGGAGGGCATCTTCTTCACATCCCGCGTGGCGGACCGGATGCGGCTTCGATCACACCGCATCCAGCTGGAGTGGAACCGCGCCAAAGACGACGTCTTCGTCTCTGCGCCCAGGTACAGAAAGGGCACCACAGTCATTTTCGAGATCCGCCGCGACTCCCGCACGCGCCTGGACCGGGTATTCGAGGAATTCGCCCCGGAAGCCTACGACTACCGGTTCGAAAAGACCCGCGTGATGGTCAAGCTCCTGCAAAGCGAATATGTATCCCGCTCCGAGGCCAAGCGGCTGTTGCACAACCTGGACCGGTTCGCGGAGGTGGAACTGGACCTGCGTGGCGTCCGCCAGGTCGGTCAGGGTTTCGCAGACGAGGTATTCCGGGTATTTGCCGCCAATCACCCGGGCACCAGGATCCGTGCCGTCAATGCCCACAAGAGCGTCGCCGCGATGATCAGGCATGCAGGAGGAGATGCCGGCGGATGCGGCTTCGTAACGGGGGCGATGTATTGTTGAGCAGGCCGATGCAGGCGTTGGTGTCGAGCAGATAACGAATCACTCGAAAGCGCCGTCGAGTTGAGTGCGGTCGGGCAGTTCCGGCTGCATGCGGCCCTCCGGGAAGAAGTCGTCGGAAAACGCGCCCGCAATGGCGTCCAGCCACGCCCAGTCGGATGCGACGGGCTCCAGGATCAGGGCGACGCCCTGCCGGCGGATCCTCAGCGGATTCGACTGTGGAAGAGCGGTCAATGCGAACAGGGCAGGCCGTATCGGCTTTGTCAGCCGTTCAACTCGCCGTCACGCGGTTCTCGCGAGAAACTGGACCACCGCCACGACAACCGCGAGATGGGCAGTCAGTGCGCCCACCATCCATTTCAGGAGGCCGGATTTGACCTGTTCGATTTTTACTTCGAGATCGGCTTTGATCGAGACGATGTCGGACCTGGTAGCCAGGTTGGCTTCGAGCAGGTGAATCTGCTCGTGCGCCAGGGCCTCGGCCTGTGCCACGGTGAAGCCGTTGGCGGTGAGGTTCTTCACGAACCGGTGGGTGTCGAATGCGATCGCTGCGGACATGACGCCATCCTAGACCCCCCGCGCGGCCCCGGCAATACTGCGAATCCGGGCATTTCGTCCACAAATGCGGCACTCCCCCCTCAGCACTCGATCACGTTCACCGGGATCTCGATGACGTTGACCGCAAGGCCGCCGCGGGAGGTCTCCTTGTACTTGTCCTTCATGTCCCGGCCGGTGTCGCGAAGGGTCTTGATGACCTGGTCCAGCGAGACGAAGTGCTTGCCGTCGCCGCGCATGGCCAGACGCGCCGCGTGGATCGCCTTGATGGACGCCATGGCGTTGCGCTCGATGCACGGCACCTGCACCAGCCCGCCCACAGGGTCGCAGGTCAGCCCCAGGTTGTGCTCCATGGCGATCTCCGCGGCGTTCTCCACCTGCCGCGGGGTTCCGCCGAGCACTTCGGCCAGCCCGCCGGCCGCCATGGAGCAGGCTGAGCCGACTTCGCCCTGGCAGCCCACCTCGGCGCCGCTGATGGAGGCGTTCTCCTTGAACAGCACGCCGATGGCGGCCGCGGTCAGCAGGAAGCGCACCACGCCGTCCTCGCCGGCGCCCGGGACGAAGCGGGCGTAGTAGTGCAGCACCGCGGGCACGATGCCGGCGGCGCCGTTGGTGGGCGCCGTCACCACCCGCCCGCCCGCGGCGTTCTCCTCGTTCACGGCCAGCGCGTAGAGCGTGACCCAGTCGAGCGCGGTCAGGGGATCCGACAGCGAGGCCTCGGGTTTGGCGAGCAACTGGGCGTGGAGCTTCGGCGCGCGCCGCGGGAGCTTCAGCCCGCCGGGCAGCACGCCTTCGCTGCGGCAGCCGCGATCGACGCACTCCTGCATCGCTTCCCATATCCTGAGCAGGCCGTAGCGCGTCTCCGCCTCCGGCCGCCACGCCTTCTCGTTGGCGAGCATGACGCCGGAGATGCTCAGCCGCGACGCGTCGCAGTGCGCCAGCAGTTCGGCCGCCGTGGTGAACGGATAGCGGAGGCGGCGGGCGTCCTCGACGATGGCGCCGATGCCGGCGCCGGATTCATCCAGCACGAAACCGCCGCCGACGGAGTAGTAGATGCGGGTGAGGAGTTCGCCGGTTCCGTTGGGGTCGCCGGTTCCGTTCGGGTCTCCGTTTCTGCCGGCGCCGGCCCCTTCAGCGGTGGCTGCCACGTTACCGTAGGCGGTGAACCGCATGCCGTTGGAGTGCAGCGGCAGGTTCTCGCGCCGGTGCAGCAGCAGGTCGGTCCTTTCGTTGAAGTCGATGGGACGGTCCCCGTTCAGCCGCAGGGACCCGTCCCGCCGGATCGCCTCCATGCGCCCGGGGATCGTGGCGACATCCACGTACTCCGGCCGTTCGCCCTCCAGGCCCAGCATCACGGCTTTCGGCGTGCCGTGCCCCCGGCCGGTGGCGCCCAGCGAGCCGTACATCTCGGCCTTCACGCGCACGACGTCGCGCAACGCGCCGGCGTCCCGCAGGGCGCGCACGAACATCGCCGCCGCCCGCATGGGGCCGACAGTATGGGAACTGGATGGACCGATACCGATCTTGAAGAGATCAAATGTGCTGATGGCCATTCGACGTCCGCCCCCGGCTGTGTCGCACTACTCTAATGCATTAGAGTGCAGGCGCGCGGAATGGCTCCACCGGTTTTGGTCAAATGGCCGGTTTACGTCCCACCGGTTGTCGGATTCGTCGTATTCAGGGGAGGTGGTCGATTCGCGTCACCGGCGCCAGGCAGTGTGTGCCGCGGCAGACGTAGGCCACGACATCGCCCCGCGGTGTCCGCTGCGCGAGCGCGCCGGGCAGGCCGGTCTCCCCGGCGGGAATCGCGAAGCTCAGGCGCTGCGGATGGAAGCCGGTGTCGACCTGTTGTTTCCACTCCCGCATATCTTCCGCCGAGCGGCCGCGGATGATGATCGCCTCGGGTTCCTCGAGAGTGAGTTCCAGGCTGTGCAGCAGCGCGCCGTGGGCCTCCGGGAAGCGCTCCAGCATGGGCCACGCGGCCGCCAGCGTGCGTCGCGCCGCCTCGAGGTATCGAGTCTCGCCCAGCAGGCTGCCGAGGCAGGCCAGCACACGCACGGCGACGCCATTGCCTGAAGGCGTGGCCTCGTCTGCCAGCGGCTTGGGCCGGTGGATCAGCGCCTCGTGGTCGTCGGCGGTGAAGTAGAAGCCGCCCCTGGGGTCGGCGAACCGCGCAAGCATCACATCGGCCAGCTCGCAGGCCAGTGTCAGGTCTTTGGACCGCCAGCGGACCTGCAGCAGTTCGATCAGGCCGTCGGCCAGGAAGGCGTAGTCGTCGAGATACGCCGGGAATCGCGCCCGGCCGTCCTTGTAGCAGGCCAGCAGCCGGCCGTCGCGCCACAGATGCGCGCGGACGAAGTCCACGGCGCGGGCCGCGGAGTCGGCCAGGTCATCGCGGTCCAGGGTACGTGCCGTACGCGCCATGGCGCGGATCATCAGGCCGTTCCAGCCGGTCAGCACTTTCTCGTCCCGCCCGGGGCGGACCCGCTGGTCGCGAACCGCCAGCAGCTTGCGCTGCGCCGTGTCGAGGAGGCCGAGGGTCGATTCGCCGGCGGGGATATCCGGTGGAAGCTCCCTGTCCGGGTTTCGCACCTGCAGGTGCCATTCCCGGCCCTCGAAGTTGGGCGGCTCGGTCAGGCCGAACAACGCACCGAAAATCGCGTACTCGTTCTCGTCCAGCACGCGCCGCGCCTGGTCCCGGGTCCACAGGTAGAACTTGCCTTCCTCGCCCTCCGAATCGGCATCCAGGGTCGCGTAGTAGCCGCCTTCGGGGTCCTGCATCTCGCTCATCACCCACTCGGCGGTCTCCTCGGCGATGCCCGCGAAGAAAGCGTCCCCGGTCGCGGCGTGGGCGTCGGCCAGCACCCCCAGCAGTTCCGCGTTGTCGTAGAGCATCTTCTCGAAATGGGGAATCTCCCAGCGCTGGTCCACCGAGTAGCGGAAGAACCCGCCGGCGAGATGATCGTAGAGGCCGCCCCGGGCCATTCGGGCGAGTGTCAGGGTAGCCATGCGCAGGGCTTCGTCATCGGGCGGGCGGCCCTCGCTGTCTTGCGGCCGTTCCTTCTCGGCGGCGGTCCGCCGCCAGGCGCGCAGCAGCGTGGCCACATGGTTCGGATGCGGGAACTTGGGCGCGCCGCCAAAGCCGCCGTATTGCTCGTCGAAGGTCTGTCCCAGCCGCTCCCTGGCCGCGTCGAGAGGGGCCGGGCCGAGCTCCGCCGAGGCATCGCCCGCCACGTCGATGCTGGCAAGCGCCGTGCGCAGCGCGTCGCCCCTGGCGTGGGCCTGCTCCCGATTGCCGCGATAGTAGCTCTCGACCCGGGTCAGTACCTGCTGGAAGACGGGCCGTGAGAAATACGTGCCGGTGAGGATCGGCAATTGCTCCGGGGTCAGGAATACCGTCAGCGGCCATCCGCCCGCCGAACGCGTGGCCAGTTGATGCGCGGTCTGGTAGATCTTGTCGATGTCCGGCCGCTCCTCGCGGTCCACCTTGATGTTGACGTAGAGTTCGTTCATCAGCCGCGCGGTGGGCTCGTCCTCGAAGGACTCGTGAGCCATGACGTGGCACCAGTGGCAGGCGGAGTAGCCGATGGACAGCAGAATCGGCCTGGCCTCATCCCGCGCCAGCGCCAGCGAAGCCTCGTTCCAGGGCAGCCAGTGCACCGGGTTGTCGGCGTGCTGCAGGAGGTACGGGCTGGTTTCGTTGGCGAGTTCGTTGGGCATCAAATCGACTATAGCAGTATGAGGGGATGGCCGAAGGCTGGCGGCGTGCCGTTGCCCGGCGCGGTCCAGTGCCCGCAGGCCGGCCGATGACCGCAGGAATGCCGGGAACCGTTGACAGGCCGGCGAAGCCGGGCGGGGTATCGTCGCCGCCCTGCGCACATTAAACTGAACACCCGTGTTTGAATACCCGCAATTCGATCCCGTCGCGTTCGCCATCGGGCCGCTGCAAGTGCGCTGGTACGGCCTGATGTACCTGTTCGGCTTCGTGCTGGCGTGGCTGGGGATGCGCTCCCGGGCGCGCCGCGCGGACAGCCCCGTCACCCAGGCGCAGGTCTCGGACCTGGTTTTCTACGCCGCGGTGGGCCTCATCCTCGGCGGCCGGCTCGGCTACATGGTGTTCTACGGGTTCGCGGGCCTGATCGAGAACCCGCTCTCGGTGTTCAGGGTCTGGGAGGGCGGGATGTCCTTCCACGGCGGGCTCATCGGCGGCATCGTCGCGCTGGCGCTGTATGCGCGCCAGGTCGGGCGGCCGATGCTGGCGGTGGGCGATTTCCTCGCGCCCTGGGTGGCGCCGGGGCTGGGGCTCGGACGGTTCGGCAACTTCATCAACGGCGAACTCTGGGGCGCGCAGGTGAGCCCGGATGCGTTCTACGCGGTCTGGGTGAACGGCGTGCCGCGGCATGCCAGTCAGCTCTACGAAGCCTTCCTCGAGGGACTCGTGCTGTTCGGGATACTGTGGTGGTTCTCCCGCAAGCCGCGGCCGATGATGGCGGTATCGGGGGCGTTCCTGTTCTTCTACGGCGTATTCCGGGTCGCCGTGGAGTTCGTGCGCCTGCCCGACGTGCACCTGAATCCGGCCACCGGCGGCTACCTCGCGTTCGACTGGCTGACCATGGGACAGGTGCTGTCGGCGCCGATGATCGTGGCGGGTGCGGTCATGGTGGCGATGGCGTACGGGACGAATCGGTTCGCGAGGCACGGGTCCGCGTGAACGGGGAGTCCGGACCGGCGTGAAAAAAGGCACGGAACGGGAGCCCGCGTGAACAATTACGTGCAGCTGGAACCGGCATGAAACAATACCTGGATCTGCTCAGGATCATCCGCGAAGAGGGCGTTCGCAAGGACGACCGCACCGGCACCGGCACGCTGAGCATCTTCGGGCACCAGCTTCGCTGCGACCTGGGCGAGGGTTTCCCGGTGCTCACCACCAAGAAGCTGCACCTGCGCTCCATCATCCACGAGCTGCTCTGGTTCCTGAACGGCGACACCAACATCCGCTACCTCAAGGAAAACGGTGTCCGTATCTGGGACGAGTGGGCGGACGAGGCGGGCGAACTCGGGCCGGTTTACGGCGCCCAGTGGCGCGCCTGGGCCACGGCCCGGGGCGAGACGGTGGACCAGATCGGCGAGGCCATCGAGCAGATCCGCACCAACCCGGACTCGCGCCGCATCATCGTCAGCGCCTGGAACGTCGGCGAACTCGCCAACATGGCGCTGCCGCCCTGCCACCTGCTGTTCCAGTTCTACGTGGCCGGCGGTCGGCTCTCCTGCCAGCTATACCAGCGAAGCTGCGACGTCTTCCTCGGCGTGCCTTTCAACATCGCCTCCTACGCGCTCCTCACCTGCATGGTGGCCCAGCAGACCGATCTTGCGCCCGGCGAATTCGTCTGGACCGGCGGCGATTGCCACCTCTACCTCAACCACCTGGAGCAGGCCGACCGGCAACTGGGCCGCACGCCGCTGCCGCTGCCGCAGCTCAGGATCGCGCGGCGCCCGGCGTCACTGTTCGACTATCGATTCGAGGACTTCGAACTCGTCGGCTACGAGTCGCATCCGCATATACCCGCACAAGTGTCGGTCTGAGGATCGCATCCGTTGGGCATGGCGCCCGAGCTTGGAACTATCCGCGCAACCAGCTTTCCACCATGGCGTACATTGAGGTAAGGACCAGTACGATCATGGTCCCGTGAAGCCACATGTAGCGGTAGATTTCGCTCTTCATATCGGCGATCGCGAGGTTGGTCTCGCCCAGGCGCTTCTCGAAATAGGCACGCTGCTCGCCCATGCCCTTTACAAGCTGGGCCTGCTGCTCGCCCAGGCTCTTCACAAGGAAGGCGCGCTGCTCGCCCATGCTCTTTTCGAGATAGGCGTTCTGCTCGCCCAGGCTCTTTTCGAGATAGGCATTCTGCTCGCCCAGGCGCGTGTCCAGGTAGGCGTTCTGTTTGTCGAGGCGCGTGTCCAGGTAGGCGTTCTGTTTGTCGAGGCGCGTGTCCAGGTAGGCGCTCTGTTTGTCGAGGCGCGCGTCCAGGTAAGCGCGCTGCTCGGCCATCGCGGCTTCGAACCGGCTCTCGGTGAGCAGACCGTCCTGCGTGCGGCGCACGGTGTTCACGATCGCCTCGGCATGGGCCGCCTCGATTCCGGCGTCCCGCAGTTCCCTCGTTTCGGCCAGGGTGTCGAATTCCGCTGATGGCATGACCCGTCTCCTTCATCGCCGTGAAAACGCCATTCTTCCCCAGGAAAATTGGCGGCGCGAGTGGCATTTCTGGCTATTTCGTCCACATTTGGGATCCGCGACGGGTTGCCGACAGTGTAGCAGACCGCTTCGTGACGGGGGGTCGGCTGTCCCGCTTCAGGGCAGCCGCTTCTCCACGTGCCCGACCGCGACCGGCTCCCCCAACGGATCCACCGGCAGCGCGGTCAGCGACCGCCCCCAGACGCAGCCCGTGTCGATGCATGTGAACCGGGGCATGCGGACCAGGCCCAGCGAAGCCCAGTGCCCGAATACCACGTGGGCATTGCCCACATCGCACATCTCATACCAAGGCCTCAACTCCCGCGGTTGCGTCCCCGGCGGACCGTTGTGCTGAAAGTCAAGCCGCCCCGCCGCGTCGAGGTAGCGCATTCGGGTCAGCGCATTGATGGTGTATCGGCGCCGATCGGCCGGCTTGAGGCCGGACGACCAGACGCTCGGCTCGTTGCCGTACAGCGCCTGCAACGCGTCCCTCCAACCCGCTCCAGCCAGCGTCTCGGTGACCTCCCCGGCCCGCTCCACGCACTCGGCCAACGACCATCCCGGGGGCAGTCCCGCGTGAACCATTACAGTCCCGATGGCCGCGTCGTAGTGCAGCAGCGATTGCCGCCGCAACCAGTCCACGAGCCGGTCCAGGTCCGGCGCCGCAAGAATCTCCTCGAAGGTATCGCCCTCCCAGGGCGGCCGCACGCCCGCCACGATGGCAAGCAGGTGCAGGTCATGGTTGCCCAGCACGACGGTCGCGCGGTCCCCCAGCGCCATCACCCGGCGCAGCACCCCGAGCGAGTCCGGTCCACGGTTCACCAGGTCGCCGGCCAGCCAGAGCTGATCGACGGAGGGATCGAAGGCGATGGCCTCCAACAGCGCGTCGAAACTCCTCGCGCAGCCCTGGATGTCGCCGATGGCCCAGGTGGTCACGATCGGGCTCCGGCAGTCACGAATGAGCCCGGTTTGTCACGGCCCGCCTCTGGAGTCACGATCCACCCCCCCCTTGCCCCACGCCCGAACCAACCGCTCGAACGCCTCGGGCGGCAGCCGCTCCGGACGCTCCAGCGGATCCACTCCCGCCTTCGCAATCTCACGCCGCGTCAGCCACGGACGCAGCGACCTTGCCATGGTCTTGCGGCGCATGGAGAACACCCGCGCCACCAGCCTGGCGAATCGATCCGGGTCCTGCATCGGGAACAGCGGCGATGCGCGCGGCGTCATCTGCATCACGGTCGAGCGCACTTTCGGCGGGGGCGCGAAGGCGCCGGGACCCACGTGGAAACAGATGCTGACTTCCATCCACGGCGCCAGCATGACGGTGAGACGGCCGTAGGCCTTGCTGCCGGGCACGGCGGCGATCCGTTCGGCGACCTCCCGCTGCAGCATCAGGTGCATGTCCCGGATCGCGGCGCGATGTTCCAGAAGGTGAAACAGCAGGGGCGTGGAAATGTTGTAGGGCAGGTTGCCCACCACGCGCAGGGTCCCCGGTTTCCTGGCCAGCGCCGAGAAATCGAACTGCAGCGCATCGGCCCGGTGCAGGACCATCCGCTCGGGTTGCGCAACCGCGCTCTCGAGTTTCCCGGCCAGGCGGGTATCGAGTTCGATCACGTGCAGGCGCCTGACCGTTTCCAGCAATGGCCGCGTCAGCGCTCCGCGTCCGCCGCCGATCTCCACCATGCAGTCGTCTGCGGCTGGCGCGATGGTCGCCACAAGCTTGGCGATGACGGCGGGATCGTGGAGGAAATGCTGCCCCAGCCTCTTGCGCGGCCGCAGGGCCATCAGCGCCGCACCCGCGTCATCGCCGCACTCGCATCATCCGGCTTCCTGCGTTTGCCGGCCACTCGCATCAGCCCCGTACGTATCGCTCTCCACCAACCTCAGCGCCAGCTCCACAGCGGCATGCAAACTCCTCGCATCGGCCTGCCCGCTGCCCGCGAGATCGAGCGCCGTGCCGTGATCCACCGACGTGCGCACGATGGGCAGTCCGAGCGTCACGTTGACCGTCTCGCCGAAGGCCAGCGCCTTGATCGGCGTCAGCCCCTGGTCGTGGTACATGGCCAGCACCGCGTCGCAGGATCGCAGCCGCCGGGGCGTGAAGGCCGTATCGGCCGGGACCGGGCCGCTCACGGCCAGCCCCTGTTCGGCCAGCGATCGCAGCAAGGGTTGCACGATCTCGATTTCCTCCCGTCCGAGGACACCGTCCTCGCCCGCGTGCGGATTCAGCCCCAGCACCATGATGCGCGGCGAGTCGATCCCGAACCGCGCCCGCAGGTCGTCATGCAGCACGGCGATGGTCGCTTGCAGCCGTTCCGCGGTGATCGCGCCGGACACCCCGCTCAGCGGCAGGTGCGTCGTGACCAGGGCGACGCGCACGTTCGGCGCCGCCAGCATCATCACCGGGCAGCCGGCGCCGGTGCGCGCCGCCAGCCACTCGGTGTGACCGGTGAAGGCGATGCCGGCTTCGTTAATCGTGCTCTTCTGCACGGGGGCCGTGACCAGCGCGCAGCGATCCAGGTCGGTACACATTTGCACGCCCAGATCCAGCTGGCCCAGCACGTAGCGGGCGTTGCCGGGATCGAGCCGCCCGGCCCGGACGGGCCTTGCCGCCGCCACCGCCAGCACCTGCATGACGCCCGGCCGGTGGGGAAGGGCAGCGGCCGGGTCGTCCAGCGTATCCACGGCCACCTGCAGGTCCAGATCCCGAGCGCGCTCCGCGAGCACGTCGGGGTCGCCCAGAAAGATCAGCTTTCCCGCCACCTCCCGCATCGCGAGCATGGCGCAGATGTCCGGACCGATGCCTGCGGGCTCTCCGGTAGTGACAGCTAGCGTAGGCAGCGGTCTGGCCTGCCAACCCGCACCGAGAGTCCCGCGTTGCTAGGAGGCTGCGCCGTAGGAAATCGTGAAAGCGAAAATTCGATATCGCCGTCCCTTCGATCGATCGATTGAGGAGAATATCGGGTCATATTTGACGAAATCGAGCGGTCGAAGGGACGGATGAGAGCGAATTTGCAGCCGTGATTTCCTACGGCGCAGCCTCCT
>JAJEFE010000094.1 GCA_022820625.1 Gammaproteobacteria bacterium
GTTCCCATTTGAGCGGAACCCAGGGGCCTTTTCAACCGAACGAGCCGACTTGGCGCCTCATCATGCCCTCGAAGAACGAATCGCGGCTCCATCCAAGACATCGGCGGCGGCCAAAAAACGCCACAACGCAAGTGCCTCCCACTGAACCGGCATTGCCCTTCTTCCTGGAGCGCTACGCGAAGTCGTATCGCTTGCAGCTTGACAGGTTTATCCGGGCGGTAGGCGGCGAATCGACCGACCTGGCACTCGGTTCCGACGGCTTGCGCGCACTGGAGCTTGCGGAGGCTGCGCACCTGTCATTCAGGCTCGGTCGACCCGTTGACGTCAGCAGCACTATTCAGTCGAGACGGTGAGTAACTTGAACTTCGGCCTGATCGGCACCGGCTTCATGGGCAAGGCGCATGCCATCGCTCTACGCGCCGTGGGGACGGTGTTTCCCGAAGTTGCGCATCCGGAACTGGCCTGCCTCGTTGACAAGAATGCGACCGTAGCTCAGCAGTTTGCGGATGCCTGGGGGTTTGAAAGTGCAAGCGACGACTGGATCGGCATGTGCCGCAGCGACGCCATTGACGTCGTGGACATTTGTACACCCAACCACTTGCACATGGAAATGGCGCTCACCGCGATCGAGGCCGGAAAGCATGTCTATTGCGAAAAGCCGTTGGCTCTCACCGCTGCACAGGCGAGGCGAATTCGCAGTGCCGCGGAGTCCGCCAGCATCAGGACAGCAGCCGGGTTCAACTACATCTGCAATCCCCTGATCGCCACAGCGCGTGACATGATAGCGTCCGGCGAGATCGGAGAGGTCCATGAGTTTCGGGGCAGTTATCGTGAAGATTACCTTGCGGACCCGTCCACGCCCCACGGGTGGCGCTGCGCCAGAAACCGGGCTGGCGCCGGTGCGCTTGCCGATCTCGGCAGCCACTTGATATGCATGGCGGAGTTTCTGCTCGGGCCGATCGATTCGGTGCTCGGTTCTCTCACCATCGTGCACGACCTGCGGCCGGACCCGGTGTCGGGCGGGATGAGAACGGTTGAGAACGATGATATTGCGCAGGCGCTCGTCGTGTTTGAACGAGGATGCCCCGGCACGATGGACATCAGCCGCGTGGCTACCGGCAAGAAGTGCGGACTCGGTTTCGAGGTATGCGGGGTGAAGGGCAGCATCGCCTTCGACCAGGAACGCATGAACGAGTTGCGGCTATACCGGGCGGACAGCCGGCCCGGTCGCCGCGGCTACCGGCGCATTCTCGCCGGACCGGCGCACCCGGACTATTCGGCGTTTTGCCCGGCCCCCGGACACAGTCTCGGTTTCAATGACCTGAAAATCATTGAAATTCGCAACCTGTTGCGATCCATCGAATCGGGTGACGAAGTCCATGCCGACTTCAATACCGCATGCCGGGTTCAGGAAATCTGCGATGCCATCGAGACTTCCCACAATGGCCAGCAGTGGATTGACGTACGCCGCGACGCCCTCGAACGGCTACAGCTCACCGAGTGATTGACTTGCACCACCAGGGGCCCGGTTCCTGCCGTCAGTGAATTCGCGTCTGGATCACCGGACTGAGATGTCGATGGCCAATTCGGTGCAGAGCCCGTGCATATGCGCGGCAGCCAACGCCGCGAATCGTTTCGAGGGTGCAGTGAGCGGATCCTGTTCGGCCTCCGCGACGAGCCAACCGTCATACCCGGCCGACTTGAGGCGTTGAAGCGCCGCACCGAAATCGATGCAACCCTCCGCATCGCCGGGCACCGTGAACACACCATTCAGTACGGCGTCGAGAAAGCTGAGATCCCGGTTCCTGGCGTCCTTCAGTACGTTCGCACGAACATTTTTGCAGTGAACGTGCCTGATTCGATGCCCATGCGCGTCCAGTAGTTCAATCGTGTCCCCGCCGGCGTAGGCGAGGTGACCTGTATCCAGCAACAGGCCGACGCTCTCGCCCGTGTTGTCCATCAGCCTGTCGATTTCTTTCCGGCTCTGCACGATGGTGCCCATGTGATGGTGATAGGCGATCCGGATGCCCTGATCGAGACAGGAATCACCCAATTCCGTCAGCTTCCTGCCGTACTCCGCCCATTCGCCGTCATGCAGTGTGGGCCTCAGTGACAGCGGCATGTTCCGCGAACCGTGAATGGCGTCGGTCGTATCGCAAAACACGATCACTTTCGATCCCAGCGACTTCAGGAGACACAGGTGGTTCCGAAGCGCATCGATTTCTTCTGCGACCGATCTGTGCAGAAGGAGACTGCTGTACCAGCCGGATATCAACTGGAGTTCGAACGCCTCGAGAACACGGCCCAGGATGTCAGCCTGCCGCGGAAACTTGTTGCCCAACTCTACACCGGCAAAGCCCGCCTCCCGGCTGTCGCCCAGACAGACTTCCAGCGGGGTATCCGCTCCCAGGGTCGGGAGATCGTCGTTGGTCCAGAGCAGCGGATTGACACCAATTCGTACCGCCATGGTCCGGAACCGGAATCAGTACGGTTGCCTGGATTTTGCGGAGATATATTCCGCGCGGGCCGCGGTCACTTCCGCACGGCCGGACACCTCGGGAACGGCAACGTCCCACCAGAATCCGCCGCCGGAGGATTGGTCAGGGTCGGTGCGCAGACTGATCAGGTACGATCGATCGGCCGCCTTGGCGCGCCCCACGGCCAATTCGAGTTCGGCCAGATTCTCAACGTGCTCGGAGGCCGCGCCCATGGCCGAAGCGTGCCTGGCAAAGTCGAGCAGCGGCGCGCCGTCATCGGCAGCGACACAGTCGCCGAACAGGTTGTTGAATGGCGCGCCGCCCGTCGACACTTGCAGCCGATTGATGCAGCCGTAGCCTCCGTTGTCCAGTACCACGACAATGATCTTGTGGCCCAGCATCACGCTGCTCGCCAGTTCCGAGTTGAGCATCATGTAGGAGCCGTCGCCGACGAGCACGATGACGTCGCGGTCGGGACAAGCCATCTTGACGCCCATGCCGCCGGCGATTTCGTATCCCATGCAGGAATAGCCGTATTCAAGGTGGTATCCGCCGACCCGGTCGGTACGCCAGAGCTTGTGGAGCTCGCCGGGCAGACCCCCGGCTGCGCACACGACAATGTCGCCGGGGTCCGAAGCGCGTTTCACGGCACCGAGAACCTGGGCGTCCGAAGGCAGTCCCGACGCTGTTGAAATCTTTTCCGCGGAGGTTGTTTGCACGTAATAGTCGTTCCACGCGGCAATGGCTTTTCGCCCGGCCTGCTGCCATTTCGAGCCGGCCTGCCAGCCTGCAAGCCGCGCCTGCAATGCCTGCAAGCCGCGCCTGGCGTCCGTGACCAGGGGCTGGGCGCCATGTTTGTTGGCATCGGGCCGTGCCACATTGAGCTGGATCAGGCGCGTCTTGTCAGACTGGATCAAGGTCCGTGACGCCGTCGTGAAGTCCTGCAGCCGCGTTCCGACTGCGAGGATCACGTCAGCCCCTTGCGCCAGCTGGTTCGCGGCATCGGAACCGGTCACCCCGATCGCTCCCACGTAGTTTGGATGATCCCAGTTCAGTGCGCCCTTGCCCGCCTGGGTTTCGGCGACCGGAACTCCGTGCACCTCGGCAAATGTGCGCAACGCTGCCGTGGCGCCGGAATAATGTACGCCGCCGCCGGCGATCAGCAATGGCCGTTCGGCACGCTGCAAGACCTTGACTGCATCGTCCAGTTCACATCGGTCGGCTCCCTTGCGTGGCAGGCGGTGAACTTGCTCAGCGAACAGGAATTCGGGGTAGTCATACGCTTCGGTCTGGACATCCTGGCACAACGACAAGGTTGCAGGTCCGCAGTCGGCCGGGTCCGTAAGCGTGGCTATCGCCGCCGGCAGACTCGTAACGATCTGTTCCGGCCGCGTGATGCGATCGAAGTAACGGCTGACCGGGCGAAAACAGTCGTTTACCGAGATCGTCGGGTTGCCCGGGTATTCGAGCTGCTGCAATACCGGGTCCGGCGTTCGGTTCGCAAAGACGTCGCCCGGCAGCAACAACACCGGCAGGCGATTGACGTGCGCCAGCGCGGCGGCCGTCACCATGTTGGTTGCGCCGGGTCCGATGGACGTTGTGCAGGCCATCATTCGCCTGCGCCGGCTCGCCTTTGCGAAAGCGATCGCCGCGTGGGCCATGCCCTGTTCGTTGTGGGCACGGAACGTCGGCAATTCGGCCTGCCAGTCAAACAGCGCTTCACCGAGTCCGGCAACGTTACCGTGGCCGAAAATGGCGAACATACCGTGAAACAGCGGCTGGATTTCTCCGTCAATTTCGACCCGCTGGGCGACGAGGTATCTCACAAGCGCCTGAGCCATGGTCAGTCGAGTTTTTTTCATTTCACTGGTCCCAGTGCTGCCTCAACCCAATAATGCCGCAGCACTAACCGGCCTTTCGGTCGCGCCAATAGTCGATGAGTTCCACGTAGTTCCGCGCCACCGATTCGATCAGCGCCTCGTCTTCTATTTCCCCGGCCAGCCACTGCCTGCCGGGTCTGGCAAATATCGTTCGGCCAATCGTGAAGCCCTTGCAGATGTCGAATCCGGCGCAAGCGTTGAAGCCAGCCCGCAACGCGTTCGCGGGCGCATCCATGCCCAGGATCACGACCCCGCGGCAATGCGGCGCGCGCCGTGAAATCAGGTCGCCTACATTTCGCCAGGCAGCGCGGCTCATCATGGGCAACTTCCACCAGTCCGGCCGAATATCCAGATTGTAGAGGCGCGCGAGCACGGATGCGCAGGTGTCGTCGTCCACGACCGCACCTGCGGGCGGCAGAATCTCCAGCAGCAACTCGTGGCCTGACGAGCAGCAGGCCTGGTAGAGCTCCTTGACCTGCCGTTCCTGTTGCAGCCGCAACATGCTGTCGTCGTCCAGGCCATAAACCATCAGGCACTTGACGATATGTTCGAGGGGCCAGGAGCGCAACCGGTCACCGATCGAGCGGCCGCCTTCGAACTCCAGTGGCCGCGACCCCGACAGTTCCGCGGGGCGGGCAATCCACCAGCCGCGCCCGGTTACGTCGTTCAGGGCATCCTGGCCGAACGTGTCATCGATGATGGCGCCGACCCTTCCATCGGCTCCGACGGCTTCCGCGCTCCTTTCAATGGCCCGGACCATGAGGCGCTTCAGGGTGGCGATGCGTTGCAGCTCGGCCCCTGCCTGCTGCGCCATTTCCACCAACTGCCGGCGATGATCGAATGCGAGCGCGTGGATTTCGGGCCATGAGGCGGGCTGCCGTGTGGTGACGCGGTGTAGGTAATTGAGTTCATTGTCGAGATCGGGCCGTGGAATCTGCGGCGCGTGACGCATGTAATGCTCCAGTTCCTCGGCCGTGGGAATGGCGGGCGAGCAACCGTGTCTCGATACAACCAGTGCGCCGCAGGCGTTGGCGTAGGCTGCGCTCGTTTCATGGCTCTCGTTTCGGAGCCAGCCGCGCAGGAACCCCGACATGAACGCGTCGCCCGCCCCCAGGACGTTGAGTACTTCAATTTCGGGGCCGGAAAAAATCGTCTTGTCGTCAAGGCTCGCCGGGACCTCGCCATCGATGACAACGCATCCCCGCTCTCCGAGTTTCAGCACCAGGGTCGCGTCCGACAGCGAGCGGATATAGCGCAGCGCGCCGATCGTGTCGGTGCTGCCGCCGGCGATGTGCATTTCTTCTTCGGTGCCTACAATGAGGTCGCACTCGGGCCAGATAGTCTGCAGGTGAGCGGACACCGAATGCGAGTCGATGAATCGCGTTTCGCCGTCGCCAAGGCCCGTCAGGCCCCATAGAACGGGACGGTAGTCGATATCGACGATCACCCTGACCCCGGCGGCCCTGGCGTACTCGATGGCCTTCAGGCAGGTGGAATAGGTCCCGGGCGTTGAGAAGTGCGTCCCGGTGATGAGCAGAGACTTGCTCGAGGCAATGAAGTCGGCGGAGAAGTCGGACGCTTCAATCGCCATGTCCGCACAGTTGTTACGGAAAAAGATCAGCGGAAAGGTGTCCCTGTCCTTGATGCCCAGAACCACCAGTCCGGTGAACCTGTCAGGGTCCGTCACGACATGGCTGACGTCGACACCGCCGCGTGCGAGTTCCTCGCGAACGAAGCGGCCCATGTGTTCATCGCCGACCCGTGTGAGCATGGCCGACTTCAATCCCAGGCGAGCGCAGCCGAACGCGATATTGGCGGAGGATCCTCCGAGATACCTGGCAAAGCTCGACGTGTCTTCCAGTCGACTGCCGATTTGGTTACCGTAGAAATCGACCGCGGCCCGACCCAGACAAATCACGTCAAGCGGAACATTGGCGATGTCTGGCGTTCCGGACGTCATATTCGGCCTGCCCTCTGATTTTACCTGTGTCGAGGCTGTTGGAGTTGCAATTGGGGCACGTTGCCGGGAATCGGTTTGTTCCGCTGCAGTGTGCGACAGTTTAGAATAAACGTTCTATACTGAAAAATCATTGATCAAAATCTTTCATTTCAAAAAGGGTCGGACGAGATGTCGAAATTGCTGTCGCAGTCTACAGCGCCGGATGACAGAGGCCGGATTCAATGTATCGATCCCGTATCGGCCGGCTGGGAATACGTTGGATTCGAAGTATTCAAGCTGAAGGCGGGCGCGAACCTGGAAGATGAAACCGGAGGCACGGAAGTCTGCCTGGTACTCCTCTCGGGCAAGGCGGACATTGCCGCGGCTAATGAAACCTGGCGCAATCTGGGCGAGCGATCATCGGTATTCGACCAGCAGGCGCCCCATGCTGTGTACCTGCCGCCGGACGAGCGATTCGGCGTCGTTGCCCACACCGACGTCGAACTTGCGGTTTGCAGGGCGCCGGCGAAAGGCGTATATCCCGCCCGCCTGATCAGGCCCGAGGACTGCCAATTCGAAACCCGGGGCCGCGACACCAACCGCCGGCACGTTTGCAACATCTTGTTCGGAAATGCGAACGCCGAGCGCCTGTTGGTCTGTGAGGTATTGACGCCGGGTGGCAACTGGTCGAGTTATCCGCCGCACAAACACGATAACGATCGAGGTTCGGAGGAAACACAACTCGAAGAGATCTATTACCACCGCATCGATCCACCTCAGGGATTCGCCTTCCAGCGCGTCTATACCGACGACCGCAGCCTGGATGAAACCATGACCGTGACGGACGACGACGTGGTCATGGTGCCCGAAGGCTACCACCCGGTGGGTGCGCCCCACGGTTACGACCTCTATTACCTGAACGTCATGGCCGGCCCGCGGCGAAAGTGGCTGTTCCACAATGACCCGGACCATGAATGGATCATAGGGTCATAAAAGGCTAGCTACCTATTTCACCGTCGTCATTTTTCGTAATTGCGACCACGGAAGACCTTGGCGGTATTCGAGGATCAAAATCCGGCCAGCGAGTTGCAGGGTGTTCAAAAGTCGAGCCATCCGATCTTCCGGGATGCTGAACGGCGACGAATAATGTTCGTCCATCCGGCGTAAACGCTGGCCCACAAAGCTCCCCGCCGTTTGGGCAGCCAAAGAAATGCCTGAAGCGTGCACGGTCGGGTCCAACCGTCTCGGTCGCCCACAATCCGTCGTGCACACCGAAGTCGTTGAATCCGTCTGTGGCGACCCAAAGCCGCCCTTGTGGATCAAACGCCAGATTATCCGGATTACACAGCCACCCGGAGTCACTGATGTGCTCATGGTAAACACCCCGCACTTCCGGATCGGACGTTGGATCCCCCGCGAGTGCAAAAACCTGCCATTCAAAGTCCCGTGCTGCATGGTCCCGGTCGCCATCGCTACCGGGTGGTATCAGCTCCAATATGTGTCCCCAGAGGTTTCCAATCCGGGGATTGGCGGCGTCCGTGGCTTCCCGATCATCATTCTTGGTGAGGGCGATGTAGGTTCGGCAGGTTACCGGGCTGATCTCGATATCCTCGGGCCGATCCATACGCGTTGCACCAAGCAACCGTGCAGCGAGGCGCAAGTCGATGAGCACATCCGCTTGTGAGCGGAACCCGTTTTCAGGAACAAGTGGTTCTTCGCCGTATACAAGTGGCAGCCAGGTGCCTGTGCCATCGTCATTAAACCGAGCTACGTACAACGTGCCAGCGTCGAGAATGTTTTGATTTTTCTCGATAACTGAGGCGTCGTATCGCGATTCCGATACAAATTTGTACACGCATTCATGTTTCTTGTCATCGCCTGAATAAACAACAACGAATTTGTCGTGTTCGGCGGCGACCGCTGCATTCTCATGCTGACAACGACCCAATGCTGTTCTCTTCCTGGGCGTTGACCGGGGATCGTACGGATCGATTTCCACTATCCAACCAAATCGGTTGGGCTCTGTCGGACTCACCTCGATATTGAATCGGTCATCAAACAGGTGCCAGTACTGTTCCAGTGATGACCCTATTTCAAATCTCCGGTGATTCTCAGCTTCCCCAGCCGCCGAGCCGCTCAGTGCGTCGGGGTTGCCGGCGAAAATCTCCCGGAAATTCTCCTCCGCTATCAGGATTGTTCCCCACGGAGTGACTCCGCCCGAGCAATTGGCAAATGTACCAAGCACGCGTGCGCCAGTAGGGTCTGCCGGTGTTTTCAGGCGTACATCGCCGGCGGCGGGTCCTGTCAGGACCATTGGCGTCGTGGCCGTGATCCTGCGAGTATAGGCACTTCCCTTTTCCACCCGCCATCGCCCGTTTACGCGGCGCACCTCGATGATACTGTGGCCAACAGCGGCCATCGCGGCTTCCACTTCCGCTTTTGAGCTGCCCCGTGAAGCTGATTCCCGCGATTCCGAAGGAAACATCATATTGATGTTGATGTGCTCGTGGTTCACGCACAGCAGACCATGATCGCTTGGATTGCTCACATCGGCGGATACCGTATCCGACCCAAGAGGGAAATAGGCGATGTAGTCGTTGTTGGCCCCAAATTGTTGTTGCTGCGCGCGTCCGTTTTGCGCGTACGGATCGAATGACGATCCACTGGGAAAAATCGGTTCGCCCCAGGAAACAAGAATGTCCGCAGCGTATCCATCGGCAACGTGATGAGTGTCATCCAGACCATGCGAAATTGCGACAAAGCCCAGACTGGAACGATCTTCCGATCGACTTCCACCAGAACCGCAACCCGCTGCGAACGTCACAGCCAAACTTCCGGCACCGGCCAATACTTTCCGCCTGCTTGTGCGGCTTGCAAGAATATCCGCAAACGTGTCACTGGTTTTCTTCATTTACCTTGCTCCTGTTCCCGTATGCGCGGATCAAACTGCACAGCTTGTATCCGGCCATATCAGATTGAAGAGGTACTAGTTTTTCTTGCTCGCCCGGAAGGCGAGCGACATCGCAATTGTCTGGGCGACGCTCATCGACCCGGTAAGTGAGCGAAATGACAGCACCTCTGCATCGAGCACCTTCAGGAAGACCCGTGCGGCCGGCACGATCGGACTGATCTGGCTGTCGGTGATGACGATCACCGCCACTCCGCGCTGGGATGCCAGCGAGACAACTTCCGCGGTTTCATGGGCGTACTCCGAATACGAAATGGCAATCAGCACGTCCTTGTCGCTCATGCACTGTGCCTGTTCGTGCAGCATGCCGCCGACCCCGTCCAGCAAGTGTGTTCTGGACTCCGTGTGACTGAGCGAATAGGCAATGTATGCGGCGACCGGAAAGGAACGCCGATGCCCAACTACATACGTGGTTTCCGCTGCTTCAATCAGGTCCACGGCTGCGGTGAGTTTTTCGTGAATATTGCCTTCGCTCAATTCTGTCAGCGAGATGATGTTGGATGCGCACAGCCGCTTCAGCAGTGAGTGCTCCAGGCCCGGTTCGTCCGTGATTTCACCGTCTTGCGCCGCACGCACGCGTTCCATGTAGCTTGCAGATCGTTCGGCGATTCGCGTCTGAAAGGCCCGCTGCATCTGAGAATAGCCGGTGTAGCCAAACGACTTGGCGAAACGTATCAGCGCCGATGGCTGGACTTCCGCACGCTTGGCGATCACCGCGATGGTTTCGATGGCCATGTCCGTCGGATGGTCCAGGGCATAGCCGGCGATCTGGCGCAGCCGATTGCTCAGCGATTCGTAACGCGCGGTGATCGCGGTGCGTAGCGTCTCGTAGTCCGTAGGGGCTGATTCGTCCATGTAAATTCCGCATCTTTCATTTTTGAAACGCATATTCTATCATCAGATTCCCGCTCTTTGGCGGAACCCGATGTGAGATTCCTGTTCGGAATTTGGTTCATTTGCCTCTCCTGCGCTGACGTGTGCGCGCAATCTCCGTACCTGTTTCGTTACGCGCATTCGCAGCCCGAACCACATCCGCGCAGCGTGTCAATGCAATTCTTCGAGCGGGAACTCGAGCAAAGGAGCGGTGCGCGCATCGAGGTGGACGTTTATTTCTCAGGCGTACTGGGTACGGAGCGCGAGTTGATGGACATGGTGACCACGGGTGCATTGCAGGGCACACGGGGAGCATTTTTCGCGGATGCGAACCCACGCTACACGATATTCATGATGCCGTTCCTGGTACAGGACTGGGAGCAGGCGCGGCGACTCATGTACAGCAATTTCACCAGCGAGATAAACGCCGGCGCTGCAGCCAACGGATTTCACATCCCGGCCTCCGGCATTTCCCAGGGATTCAGGGCGCATACCAACAACGTCAGACCGATCGCGTCGCCGGACGACCTCAGGGGTCTGAAGATGCGGGTACCGCCACAGGAAGTCTATCTGCTGACGGCACAGGCCTTCGGTTCGAATCCCCAGGATATTCCGTACAGCGAGGCCTATCAGGCGATCAGGACGGGAGTGGTCGACGGTCAGGACAATGCGCCTTCCAATATCTGGGACTACAAGGTGCACGAGGTACAGAAATACCTGACTATTACCAACTATGCCACCGGACCGGATCCGATGATCGTCAACCTGGCCTGGTACGAAAGGCTGCCGCCCGATTTGCAGGAAGTATTCGACCAGGTATCAGTAGAAACGATCAGGTTCAGCGACGACATGAACCAGCAGAGCGAGCAGGACTACATTGCCAGGCTCTCTCAGGTGCTGGAGACGACGATCGTCGATGCGCAGGGTCTTGAAGAGTTTGCCGAATTGGCCAGTCCCGTCTATGAGCATTTCATCGACGAGGGCGTGTTTTCCCGGGATGACGTCGACCGAGCGAGACGAATCGCCAGAGGCGACGATCAGGACCCGGTTCCGGATTGACTCAACGGGACAAGCGGAATTGGCGGACCTGTTTGCGAGGCTTGACCGGGTCATCATCAAGGTGGCCGAAGTCGCTATCGTCGCCGCGCTGATCATCATTTTTGCCTTGGTCCTCCTGCTCGTCGTATTGCGCTATGCCTTTGGCTCGACAATCGTCGGCGGCAATGAATTCATCGTCGTGCTCTTTATCTATACGACGTCAATCGGCGCGGCCGTCGCGGTATCGAGAAAGGAGCACATTGCGATCAATTTCCTGGTCGACCGATTGGCGGACGGGCCGCGAAGGATTTTCGAGATACTCGGTTTCGCGCTGATCGCGCTGATCAATGCGGTCATGGTCTGGTACAGCCTGACGATCTGGATTCCCCTGACAGGTCGTTTCATCCTGCCGGCCCTGCAACTCCCGCAAGGGTATGCGCAGGCCGCCGTTCCCATCGGTTGCGGGCTCGTTGCGCTGAGCTGCCTTGCACATATCGGTCTGCTGATCGCCGGCAAAGAGAAAGCCGGCGCTCCTGGAACGGCCGAAGAATGATTGCAACGATTTCGCCTGAGGGCCCGATTTGCTCGTCCTGATACTCAGTTTGTTCGTGCTGCTGGCGATGGGAATTCCCATCGCCTATGCACTGGGGCTGTCCTCTCTTGCCTATTTCGTCGTCGAACAGCCGGACCTGATGCAAATCCTGCCGCAGCGGCTGTTTTCGGGAATGAACAACTATGCGCTGATTTCGCTGCCGCTGTTCATCCTGATGGGGCTGGTCATGAACGAAAGCGGGATTACCGGGCGGCTGATCCGCTTCAGCAGCCTGTTCGTCGGCAAGCTGCGCGGCGGGACAGGTCTTGTCAATGTTTTCGCAAGCATGATCTTCGGCGGCATTTCCGGGTCCTCTGCCTCCGATACGGCGTCCATCGGCTCGGTCCTGATCCCTCAAATGAAATCGAAGGGCTATCCGGGACGCTTTGCGGCAGGTATTACCGTGGCATCGTCGACGATGGGCATGATCATCCCGCCGAGCGTGCCGATCGTGCTCTATGCGATCGTCGCCCAGGAATCGGTCGGCAGGCTGTTTCTCGGCGGGGTCATCCCCGGCCTCCTGATCGGCTTCCTGCAATTGTTCATTTGCCTCTACATTTCCGTCAGGAACCGCTATCCGAAGGAGGATATCGACACCAGCTTCGGCAATGTCGTTCGCGAGATCAGGGGCTCGATCCTGGTCGTACTGATGCCCGTACTCGTCGTAGGCGCCGTGGTATTCGGCATCGCGACGGCCACCGAGTCCGCCGGACTTGGCGTGCTCTATGCCGTGCTGATCGGCTTCCTCGTGATCAGGGCGCTGACCTTGAAGGGCCTTTTGAACTGCTTCAGAAGCGCGATCATCACCAGCGCCAAGATCATGATGATCATTGCGATGTCGACAATGTACATATGGATCCTGGCGCTGGAGCGTGTCCCGCAAGCCATCGCAGCCTGGGTCACAAGCATGAACCTGGGACCGGTATCGGTGATGTTGCTGGTCAACGTCATCATCCTCGCGATCGGCACGTTCATCGACGTCAGTCCGGCGATACTGCTTATGACGCCGGTGCTGCTGCCCGCTGCCGTGGAGGCTGGCGTATCGCCCATCACCTTCGGCGTGATTCTGATTTCCGCGTTGGCAGTGGGTGCGTGCACGCCGCCCGTTGGCAACTGCCTGAATGTATGCGCCTCGGTTTCCGGGCTGCGCATCGGCACGATCTTCCGCGGCGCGCTGCCATTTTTGCTGGCCAATTTCGCTGTGCTGCTGCTCATCACCCTGTTCCCACGGTTGGTGCTGTGGATTCCCTCGGTGCTGATGCCCTGAGAGGAAACCGCCGTTGCCCTGACAGCCAAACAAGCGCCGCTGGCGCATGAGACAAGAAGGATAAACATCAAAATGCAGGAACCCGTGCGATTCAGGAGCGCGCATCTTTGGCAACCATCACTGGAGCAGATTGCCATTGCGTTACAGAAGGGGCTGTCGAAGAACTACGAAAACGTTTTCGTCTCGGTCGAAGCGTGCCCGGACCTTCGCGACTGGGGCTGCGCAATGGAAGGCATGTCCGGAAGCGCGCGCATTCTCGATGTCGGTGGTGAAGCCTACGCGCACAACAGACGGTTTCGCGACAATCAGTTCAGTATTGCCGCGATGGCTGAGTCCTGTGGCCTGCCGGATGGGGGCGTTTTCGGTGCGGGCATGGCAAGTCCCGCGGCATTGAACGGGCACTGCGGCGAAATGATCGCAAGCATCGGACTACCGGGAAACATCCTCTCAAAGGTTGCCAGGGTCGGTCAGGACAAGGAATGCATTGTCGAGGACTATGGTGCGTTGATTCACTCCGGGCTCTCCAACCTGTATCTGTGTGACGGCAGTCCCGGGCCTGCCATCAGACTCGATGTCTCCAGGAGAATCGGCGACGAAGCCTCGCTGACGCAGGCGATGCGCAAGAGCCTGATCGACAACCTGGATGCAGGTGGCACGCAGCAGGTGGCTCTCGGCGGCGTGTTCAGGATTCCTGCAGGCAGGATCCGCGCGCACGTCATGCCGGACTACGACTGCATTGGATTCGAATACTTCGACGAAGAGAGGAACGAAGCATTCAGGGACTTCCTGCAGTTCTACGAAATGGGCCCGAAACTACTTTGTTTCTCGGTGTTGTGGACCGGCGACCCCACAGGTACCAGCCTGCACCTGCGCGCCTCCGGGGAGCACACCCACTTCTATGCCATGGACGGGAAACAGGAGGCGGGCCACTACCACGGCGACGTGACCCCGGAAGAGGTGGCCTGCACGGGCTACTTCCACCCCGCGGAAAGGGTTTTTCGCATCAACGATCCGGAGATTTGACAGATGAATGAAATTGCAAGGCCCAGGGTAGTGGTCGTCGGTGCGGGGGCGATGGGCTCGCTGTTCGGCGGCCTGCTGACCGAAGGCGGGCTCGACGTGACACTCGTGGACATCTGGCGGGAACATGTGGACGCGATCAACGCGAATGGCCTAAAAATGGTGGGCCACGGCGGCGACCGGACGATTCCTGCCAGGGCGACATCGGATCCGTCAACCATCGACGGGGCCGACGTCGCGTTCTTCCAGTGCAAGGCGATCTGCAACGCCGATGCTGCGGCGAGCGTGAAGCACCTGTTCGACAATGATCGAACGGTCGCGATCAGCTTTCAGAACGGTCTCGGCAACGAGGAAGAGATCGCAGGTATTCTCGGGGAAGGCAAGGTATTGGGCGGCTTGACTGCCCAGGGTGCGAATATCGAGGCGCCCGGTGTTGTCCGCAACCACGCCGAACTGCCGAGCTTCATCGGCGAAATGACGGGCGGGGTGTCCGGTCGGGCAGTGGAGCTGGCGTCCGCGTTTTCCGCACACGGTCTGCCGACGGAGGCCAGCGAAAACATCCGCCGCGCCATCTGGAAAAAGCTGATGGCGAATATTGGTGTTTCGGGCATGTCCGCCGCGCCCAATCTGACGCTTGGGGGCATCGTCCAGGTACCGGAGCTGGAAGCAATCGCGTATCGGGCGATCGACGAGGCGCTTGCTGTTGCCAGGGCAGAGAACATCGATCTCGATCCGCACGCTGCCCGGGAGGTGTTCCACCAGATCACCTCGGGCACCCCGGGAAACAAGTCGAGCCTTTGCGTGGATGTCGTCAATGAGCGCCCGTCCGAAGTCGACTACATCTACGGAGCCGTCATCGCGCTCGGCGCAAGGCACGGCATCGACACGCCCGTTCTGCAGACGATCTCCGCCGTAATCAAGGGGCTGCAGAGTCACTACCGGGCATGATCGAAGAACCGCCCGAATCCTGACTCCGCGAGTCGACCGGCCGGCCGCGTACCGGAGAGAGCGGGTCAGGTTCCGGGTTCGGCCCTCGGATCGTAGCCGTGGTGGACTGACAGGCCCATGGCTTCGGCAATTCGCTCCCACGGAACCAGTTTGTAGTTCTGCCGCGCTTTCGGCGTAATGTTTCGCCCGTCCTGCACGACGAGAACGCCATTGGGAAACGTGGCGCCCAGGTTGGCGCTCGTGACATCCAGCCCATCGGTTTCCGATGCGCCGTC
This sequence comes from Gammaproteobacteria bacterium, assembly GCA_022820625.1. Taxonomy (GTDB): domain Bacteria; phylum Pseudomonadota; class Gammaproteobacteria; order Steroidobacterales; family Rariloculaceae; genus UBA6522. Next base: position 15,278 of record JAJEFE010000094.1, read on the forward strand.
GATACCCGAAGCCTCGTCCGCCACCACGAAAAAATGGCCGAGGAACGCGTTGTCGCCTTGCCTTTCGTACACAGCGTAGTTGTCCGCGCCCTGATTGGATGCAATCAGGTACCCTTCGCCGTTGCCGCTGAAGTACAGCGCAAGACCCTCGACATCGGCCGTCAGGTTTCCGTCTTCGATGCCATCGACAAGTGTACGTTCCGTACCGCTGTCGGGCTCAGCCGAGTACTTCCATATGCCCCGATTTTCCTCTCCGATATACAGGTCACCCGTTTCGTCGTCAGCGACGCATCCCTCGGTTTGCGAACCGACGCTGAATTCACGAACCAGTTCCGTGCCGACCTTGCCGGCGCCCGTATCCAACAGCCGCCATTGCCGAACCAGCCCGTCGGTATCGTTGACGATGACATGGTAGTGCCCTGTTCCCGGACTGCGGTACATGCAAAGACCGTAAGGATCGGCCATGCCGGTGGGAATGACGCCGTCGGCGACGTCAACCAGGGTTCGAGTCGATAGATCGACCTTCCAGATTCCGATACTGTCCGTCGAGCGGTTGCTTCCGGTCACGATATCTGCCGGTTCGCCGTCGAGCAGGAATCCATAGCGGATATCGGCATTGTTGATTCGGCCGTCTTCGCGAGACTGCAACAGATTGCCTTCCAGGTCGTAAACGTTGATGCCACGCTGCTTTTGCGTGCCGATCACAACGCTGTGCGCGACGTCAACGGGGTGCACCCAAATAACCGGGTCGTCAGCCGCATCGCCGAAGCTGACCACGGGTGCCGTTTCAATGGTTGGCATCACCGTCGCGGTATCGAGCGCCAACAGCCCCGTCGGATCGTGGTGCGCGCCGGCCTGCAGACCGAGAGACTCCGAGATCCGTTGCCACGGCACGATCTTGTAGTTCGTGGGCTCACCGTCATTGTCATCGTCTGCGAGCACCAGCAGCCCTTGCCCCAGGGACGACGATAGCGGGAGGCTGGTCGCGACCACTCCCTCGGTCTCGTCGGCGCCGTCCACCGAACCGTCGCCGACCACGCTGACGGTGCCGCGATGTTCCAGGTTTTCAAGGCCGTAGAGCTGCAGACGACTTTCATCTGCGTCGGAGACAACCAGGTAGCCGCCCTCTGCCTGCTCGTACAGGGCCACGCCCTTGACGTCGCCGCTGAAACGGCCGTGCGGCTGGGTGAGGTCGATGTATTCCACTTCCGCTTCCGACTCCGGCTCCGCGTTGATTCGGGCAACACCCACCGTTTCCACCGAAAAAATGACTTCGGCTTCCCGGTCATGCGCAACACAATGAGCAACCCCGAGCCCGACCGGGACGCTACGGATCAGCCGTCCCTCCACGGCGCCACCCCGGGAGTAGAGTTCCCACTGCTGAAACTCGCCGTCGCCGGCAGCGAACGCGTAGAACTTGCCTGATATCGGGCTTTGATAGAGGCATAATCCGTTGATTTCGGCCTGCGTCGCCAACGGTAAGGAGACTTCCCGAAGGCCGGTGGCAGCGTCGTCCAGAACATATGCCATCAATGCAGCAGCTTCAGCGTCATAGCCGACAATCAGATCGACGGATTCGCCCCCGAGCGGAAAGTTGTACCGTACATCGACGAATGTTGTGGGACGATCGCTGCCGATGGCGTGCCGCGCGCCATCCAGGGTATAGATTTCCAGGCCACCGGCTTCTGCGCTCGCCAGGAGCAAACTGGACTCGGTGTCCTCGCCATTGATCAACAGCGCCGCATCGTTGGCCGTGCTCGTCCCGGCACTGTCGGTTTCGCCTGCTGCGGTTATTGCCGTCACGACGGACCCGCCACTGAGCGCAGGCGGCTCCGGCGACTCAGGTGTCTGACATGCGCCGACCGCGATGGCAAGGACAGTTGCCAGCGTTTTCCTGTTCATACAGAACTGCCTTACATTCCAATATCGACGCGGTAACCTTTCAGGCACCGCATGCACCCTCAAAGAGAAAAGGACATTTTATGTTGCCTTCTCTATAATTGAAATATTCATTCTACGATAAATTCCTGGCGTTATCAGGTTGATGCAGCATCAGGCGCCTGACCCACACCGGACGCAATCCAATGTTACAAAAATCCACAGGTCTCCGACCGTCATTCCGCTCTTCCAGGCTTGCGCCGCGATGACTGAATACAGCTTCGTTCGCCGGTCCCATCGATACGGCCAAAGCAATTGATTGCCGGTCTCTCCTTTCTTGCGTTCACCGGGGCGGTTGCCGCGATTGCGTGGTGGGCCACACGCAAGGACCGCATGGAGTCGTCCGAGGCCTACTTTCTGGCGGGACGGGGTTTGACAGCGTGGGTCATTGCAGGCTCCCTGATGCTGACCAATCTGTCCACCGAACACCTGATCGGACTGAACGGGGATGCATTCAATCACACGATCGCCGTCATGGCGTGGGAGACAACCGCCGCGTCGGCTATGGTTCTGGGAGCACTCTACTTTATCCCCAAGTACCTCCGTGCAGGCCTGACTACCATCCCTGATTTTCTTGCGACGCGTTTCGACAGTTCAACGCGGGTCATCGCAACGGTTCTGTTCCTTTTCTCGTATGCCATTGCCATTTTGCCGGTCGTACTGCTGTTCGGGGCAACCGGCCTGGAAGCCCTTTTCGATGTGTCAAACACGTTGGGCGTTACGCGGTCCGAGGCTACCTGGCTCATGGTCATCGGGATTGGTGGGCTGGGTTCGGCCTACGCCATTCTGGGCGGCCTCAAGGCGGTTGCGGTATCCGATACGATCAATGGCGTCGGATTCCTGATTGCCAGCCTGCTCATCCCGATTCTGGCGCTCTCCCTGGTCGGCGATGGCAACGTGCTGCAGGGCCTCAACACCGTGTACACGGAGGAGCGCCCAAAGTTCGACATCACCGGAGACGAACCCGGCTCATTCCTGCCGTTCGGCGTGCTGTTCACCGGCATGATCGTCAACCAGATTTTCTTCTGGTGCACCAATCAATCCATCATGCAGCGTGCGCTCGGTGCAAAGAACCTGAAAGAAGCGCAAAAGGGCGTCTTGATTGCCGCCGTATTCAAACTGATCGCGCCGCTCGCGATCGTGCTTCCAGGCGTCATCGCGTATCACCTCTTCAAGGACTCGCTGGGTCCGGATCAGTACCTGCAAGCGTACCCGACACTGGTACAAACCGTGTTGCCCGCACCGCTGACCGGGTTTTTTGCCGCCGTGATGGTCGGTGCCGTTCTGAGTACCTTCAACAGCGTCTTGAACAGTGCCGCGACCCTGTTCAATCAAGGTGTGTACCTGCCCCTGTTCAAGGCCAACGCCAGCGGACGACAACAGGTAAGAGTGGGACGCATATGCTCGACCTTGCTCGCTGTTGCGGCGATTCTTGTTGCCCCGGCCATCGACACCAGCGGCAGTCTGTATATTTATCTGCAGCAAATCAACGCGACGTTCTTCGGTCCCATGCTCGCGGTGATCCTGGCGGGACTCCTGACATCGAAAGCCTCCGCTACGGCCGCCAAGACCGGCCTGATCGCCGGTCCCGTGCTGTTCTACATCATCAATTTCGCCTTCAACGATGAAGTGCAATCCATCGCGGCCAGGTTCTTCGGCAGCGACGGCGAGATCCATTTTCTCCATTTCCTCGCGCTGGTCTTTGTGATCACGGCGGCGGTGATGGCCGTCGTCAGCAGGCTTTGGCCTGACCCGGTGAAAGACTGGAAAATGCCGGCTGCACCGGTGGACCTGACGCCGTGGAGGTTTGCGCGCACTATGAGCGTGTGCATCGTGGTGGCGACGATTGCCGTGTACGTCTCGCTTGCGCAGTAACCGATTCCCTGGCAGGTCGCGGTGATCGGCGGCGCCCTGGTTTTGCTGGGCTGCCTGCTGCAGGGACGATTATCGTGGGGGCGCTTCCGCTCGACGGGCGTGCGCGGATAG
>JAJEFE010000038.1 GCA_022820625.1 Gammaproteobacteria bacterium
GTTCCCATTTGAGCGGAACCCAGGGGCCTTTTCAACCGAACGAGCCGACTTGGCGCCTCATCATGCCCTCGAAGAACGAATCGCGGCTCCATCCAAGACATCGGCGGCGGCCAAAAAACGCCACAACGCAAGTGCCTCATCCTGTACTTCACTTGACGTCCCCGGGGGCTGGATGCGGACCCGTGGGGCGCGGACCGAAGATGGCAGTGCCGATGCGCACGATGGTGCTGCCGGCGTTCACCGCCTGTTCGAGGTCCGCGGACATGCCCATGGACAGCGTGTCCATGGGAATTCCCACGGTATCCAGCCGATTCCGCAGGCTGCGAAGTTCCGCGAAGAACGGGGCGGGATCGACGGCGGCTGGCGGTAGGGCCATCAGACCCCGCAGCCTGAGCCGGGGGAACTTGCCGACGTACCGCGCGAGATCCTCCAACTCGTCCGGGTGGACACCGCCCTTGCCCGGCTCGCCGGCCAGGTTGACCTGAATGCACACGTCCAGCGGTGGCGCGCCGTAGGGGCGTTGATCGTTGAGCCGCCTGGCGATCCGCGTGCGGTCCAGGGTATGGACCCATTGAAAACGCTCGGCCACTTCGCGGCTCTTGTTGGCCTGGAGTTGGCCGATGAAATGCCAGACGATGGGCAGCGATTCCAGCGCCATTAGCTTGGCGCGGGCCTCCTGGACATAATTTTCCCCAAAATGGGTCTGACCAGCCAGAAATGCCGCTTCAATTGCGGCTACGGGTTGTCGTTTACTGACGGCCAGTATCAGGATTTTATCCGTGTCCCGGCTGGCGTCGCGAAGCGCCGCCTGCACACGGGCGCAAACGTTCTCGAGGCGCTGTGCGACCTGGGCCGCACTTGCCGGGAGGTTTTTCGATTCAACACTCATCGCATTCTGCCGGACCTGCCCCGGAGGCGCTGCCGAGCGATTCATCGCCGGCCGAGGCCATCGCGCGGCTGCTCGCCTTCGCGGTCGAGAACGACGCTTCGGACCTGCATCTGTCGGCGGACCTTTCGCCGAGGATCCGGGTTCACGGCGACGTCAGGGAATCCGGTTTGGCGCCGCTGCCGCACGAGCGGGTACAGAGTATGGTGCACGCGGTCATGAACGACAATCAGCGGCGGCAGTTCGAAGAGCATCTCGAGGCCGATTTCTCCTTCGAGGCAGATGGGCTTGCGCGGTTTCGGGTCAACGCGTTCGTCCAGCGCCGGGGCTGCGCGGCGGTGTTTCGGACGATCCCGTCGGCGGTCCCGTCGCTGGACGACCTCGAGGCGCCGGATGTCTTCAGGGAGATCGCCGCGGCCCGCAGCGGACTGGTCCTGGTCACGGGTCCCACCGGATCCGGCAAGTCGACCACGCTGGCGGCCATGGTGGACCACATCAACAGCCATTCGCCCGACCACATCATCACCATAGAGGACCCCATCGAGTTCGTTCACGAAAGCAAGCGCTCGCTGGTCAACCAGCGCGAAGTCCACCAGCACACACGGGGGTTCGCCGAGGCGCTCCGATCGGCGCTGCGCGAAGACCCCGACGTCTTGCTCATCGGCGAACTGCGCGACCTTGAAACCATCCGGCTGGCACTGACCGCCGCCGAAACGGGCCACCTGGTGCTGGCCACGTTGCATACCAGTTCGGCAGCCAAGACCGTGGATCGAATCGTGGAGGTTTTCCCGGGACCCGAGAAAGCCATGGTCCGGGGCATGCTCGCCGAGTCGCTTCGGGCTGTGATCGCCCAGACACTGCTGAAACGTTGCGGCGGTGGGCGCGTTGCGGCCCATGAAGTCATGATCGCAACCCCCGCGATCCGCAACCTCATCCGCGAGGGCAAGGTCGCGCAGATGTACTCGGCCATCCAGACCGGGAGGTCCCAGGGTATGTGGACGCTGGAGCAGGACCTGCGGAAGTTGCTGGACAGGGGACTCATTACGGCGGAGACGGCGCGGGCGGGTGGTCACTCCGGATAGACCCGGCGAGGGGCGCTCCCGGCAAACCCGGCGGGCGGTCACTCCAGCTCGCTCCGGCGGATGATTACTCCGGGTAGACCTGGCGGGCGTCGAATACCGGCCCGTCGACGCAGACCCGCTTCATGGCGGGACCGTCCGGCGTGCTGAGCAGGACGGTACAACCCGCGCACCCGCCGACCCCGCAGGCCATGTACTCTTCCAGCGCCAGTTGGCACGGCAGGTCGAAGTGCCTTGCGAGATCGGAGGTTGCCGCCAGCATGCCCGTCGGCCCGCAACCGAAGATCTGGACCTCGTCCAGTTCCCGGCCGGACATTGCCTCCAGCCGGAGCCGCGCCAGGTCCGTGACGAATCCGGCGAAGCAGCCTTCATAGCCTTCATTGCTGGCAAGTCGTGACGGGATGCCCCAGGATTCCACCATCTCGACACTGCTCGAGACCGGCGCCGGCATGCCGGGTACCTCGATTTCTCCTTCGGCCAGGCGGAACGGGAAAGGCACTTCCGAGCCCATCATCACCAGTACCCGGAACCTCGGATCGTCCTTCAGGCATTCGGCCAGGAAAACCATGGGCGGAATGCCCACTCCGCCGCCGATGGCGATGATCTGCGGCCGGGCGGGATCGGGGGTGAAGCCGTTGCCGATCGGTCCGAGCACGCTGACGGATTCGCCGCGGACGCGCTGACCCAGAACGTCCAGTCCGCGGCCGACGGGCTTGTAGAGAAAGTCGAGCCAGCCCTGTTCGGGGTTGGCCCGCATGATCGACAGGGGTCGGCGCATGGGAATCGCCTCGTCGCACGTCAGGTGGGCGAAACTGCCCGGGACGGCGCTGGCGGCGCACGCGGGCGCCCGCACCCGCAGGATGAACTGATCGCCTGCAAACCGTTGCTGCGAGAGGACTTCGGCATCCTCCAGGTGAATCGTGCCGCGCGTCTCCGAGTGGGTCACGTCGGACCGCCCATCCACTGCTCGGCGATGATGCAGGCCGCATGGCTGTCGATGTCGGCCTTGTTGACCCGCCGTGTCATCCGCCCGGATGCCCTGGCTTCCCGCAGCCGCGACTCCGCGGCGCGGGAGGTCAGTCGTTCGTCCGTGGTGACCACCGGCAGCCCATAGCGGCGTTTCAACGCGTCGGCGAATTCGCGCGCGCCGGCGGCCACTTCGGCGGCGCCGGCTCCGCCCGGAATGCCCACGAGCAGCCTTCCCGGGCGCCACTCCTCAATGGAGCGGTCGAGAAGATTCCAGGGTGGCCCGACTGCGGATTCCATGGTCCCCAGCGGTGTGGCCGTGCCGGTGAGCAGATTACCGGTGGCCACGCCGATTCGCCGGAATCCGAAGTCGAACGCCAGCAGGATGTTGCGATCGGCGGCAGGGGTCAATTCCGGCCGCCCGTCCCGCACTCAGGCGTGCCCTGCATAGCTTGACAGGTGGCCGGGTTCGACACCGAGCAGCGCCGTGGCCGCCGCCCAACGCTGCTCGATTGGCGTGTCGAAGATGACCGCGGGGTCGGCGGGGGCGTTCAACCATGCATTGCCGGCGATTTCCGCCTCGAGCTGGCCGGGGTCCCAGCCGGCATAGCCCAGGGCCACAAGCGCCGGATCGGGCCCGGCGCCGCGCGCCATGGAGTCGAGAACATCCTGGGAGACCGTGACCTTGATGCCCGTGCCGGTGGCGTTCAGTGTGTTGTCGAACGGCTCGCCGGACTGGTGGATGACGAAGCCCCGGTCAACCTGAACGGGCCCGCCGCCCATCACTGGTCGATCGGCCTGCAACTCGTCGACGACGTTCAGCGAAAGTTGCTGGAAAATCTCCGAAACCCGCATGCGTAACGGGCGATTGATGATGATGCCCAGCGCGCCCTTTTCGTCGTGCTTGCAAAGGTAGGTCACGGTGCCGCGGAAATTCGGGTCCCGCATGCTTGGCATGGCGATCAGGAACTGGTCTTGCAGTGTGCTCATGGGAAACGCGAAGGGCCGAGCATGCGGTCATTATCGCATCCCGGCATCACGGGCCGCTACCGTTACGGTGCGATCCGGCGCCGCCGAAGGCCCCTCGGCATCGCTGGCCGGACCGGACTCACACCGGGAACCTGGCTTCGATGGCTTCCATCAGCAAACCGGCGATGTCGATATCGAATGCCCGATCCAGTTCGCGTATTCCCGTGGGACTGGTCACGTTGATCTCCGTCAGGTAGTCGCCGATGACATCGAGCCCGGCAAACATGACGCCCATGCGTTTCAGCACCGGGCCGACCTCCTCGCACAGCCATCGGTCCCGCGGGGTCAATTCCCGGCCCACGCCCCGGGCGCCCGCCACCAGGTTGCCGCGGAATTCGCCAGGGCCCGGGATCCTCGCCAGGGCAAAGGGAACCGGTTCGCCTTCGATCAACAGAATCCGCTTGTCGCCGTCGGATATCTCCGGGATGTAGCGCTGCGCGAGTGCGAAACGGGCGCCGTATTCGGTCAGCGTTTCCAGGATAACATTGGTATTGGGGTCGGTCCGGTCCACGACGAATATCGATTTGCCGCCCATGCCGTCCAGCGGTTTGAGCACCACCTTGCCCTGTTCCTCCAGAAACGCCTTCAGGTCGTGCCGGGATCTGGAGATCAGGCCGGCCGGTGCGCATTGGGGGAACCACGCCGTATACGCCTTCTCGTTGATGTCGCGCAGGCTCGACGGTTTGTTGACGACCAGCAAGCCCCGGTTCTCGGCCAGTTCGAGAATATAGGTGGTATAGATGTACTCCATGTCGAAAGGCGGATCCTTGCGCATGAGGACGACGTCCAGTGTCTCCAGCTTGCCCTGCCATTCTTCGCCGAGTTCAAACCAGGATGCATTGTCGTCCCTTACCATGATCCGCCGCCCGCGGCCGAGGGCCGCGCCGTCGCGCACGGCCAGATCCTGCTGGCGGAAATAGGTCAGTGTCCAGCCCCTTCGTTGAGCGGCCAGCAGCATGGCAAGCGTGGAATCCTTCTTCGGCTGAATGCTCTCGATGGGATCCATTACGACGCCAAGGCGGCGGCTTCGGCTCATGACTTTTCTCGACTGCGAGGCTGGACGCGAACGCTAACATACCTTGAATCAGTACGAATACGTCGGTCCGACCTCCGGAATGTGCCTGCCAGGGGCTGCGGCAGGGCGTTGGCGGGTCGGGCAACCGGCGATGTCTTGTTCAGAAGCCACGTGCAGCCTATGCTTCGGCAGGGCAATTTAACCACCGGCTCATGAAACTGATCGCCCTGATATTCGGGCTCGGCCTCGAACGGATTGCGACCCAGGTGCTGCACCTGCGGGAGTTGCGCTGGTTCGATCCCTACTTCGACTTCGGACTGGACAGCTTGCGCGGCGCCAATATCTGGCTGGTCTATCCGGGCAGCATCCTGCTCGTGTTGCTGCCCCTGATTCCCGTGGCCTGGGCCAGTCGAGCGCTGCTGCAGACCGGCGTGGCATGGGACCTTCCCTACCTGCTCTTCGCCGTGCTGGTGCTGTTCTTCTGCCTGGGTCCCCGGGATCTCGCCGCCGAGGTGGAAGATTATTGCCAGGCCCTTGCGGACTCCGATGCCGACGAAGCCGAACGCGTCCTGACCGATCTTTGCGAGGTAGAGCATTCCGGCGCGAAAGACGTGGTCGCCGTGGAGGAGGCCATATTCGTGCAGGCCACCCACCGGTTCTTCGGCGTCGTATTCTGGTTCATCGTACTCGGCCCGGTGGGCGCCTGGCTGTTTCGTGTCAGCGATCTGCTTCGCCGGCGGGCGACGACGATCGGGGTGGGCGACCCGGAACGGGTCACGCCCGCCTTATCCGCAATCGAGGCAGTTAACGGCGTACTGGCGTGGCTACCCGCGCGGCTGGCGGTGCTCGGGTATGCCTTGAGCGGCAATTTCGATGAGGCCGTCAACTGCTGGCGACAATACGAACTGAAATCGGACCTGCCGTTCCATCACAGCAACGACCAGGTGGTTGCGTGCGTGGGCAAGGCGGCCATGGGGGGCACCGCGGCGGACATTTCCGACCCGAGCGTCGCTGCGCGCCGCGCGATGCAACTGGTTTTCAGAACGCTCTTCATCAGCGTGACCGTGATAGCCGTGATGACCTTGTTCGGTTGGGCTGTTTAGTAGATACCCCAAAAGAAACCCGGCGGTGGGAGCGCCGGGTTAGATTATTGTTGTTATCGGAGTTTACGGTTTCAAATATGCGGCCTGGCTGCTGGTTGTGTTGCTTCGTTAGTCTAAGGGTCTTTTCAAGCGGTCCAACCGTTCTTTGATTGTTGTCACAGCCTGCAAGTCTTTTTCTTGTACTCGTTCTGATTCTTGTTCGGACGATTAATTTAACAGAATCGAATCGAATTTCGCACAAATTTCCGTTGACTTGTCCGCTTCCAGTCGTGCCAGCGGTTGCGCCGACATATGGACAGAATTCTTTTTTATAAGGAAAAACAGATAGTTGTAAAGGTCTCGATTGGCGTTGCCAGTCTGCACACGCGGCAGGATTGGGTTAATGTAGTCAAAACCTAATCTTACGATATTCTTATATTTTACTAGATCATATAGCAGTATTAAGAGGCTGTATTTAAAGTAAAATTTATGATTCACCGTCCGGCTGTCTGTGACGGGCACTCCGGTGGCGCAAGCGCATCAGGGGACCACGGGGATGAAGGGCACCGACCGGGGGGGACCGCTGCCCAGTGGTCGACTCCATAGCAGGCCGCTGGCCGCATAGACCAGTTCCTCACCCGACAGCCATGCGACCGGTGTGGCCTCCACAAGCTCTCCCCTGCTGAGGTCCTTGAACAACGGTTGGGCGTCAAGCAGCAGCATCACGAGTTTGCTCTGCGTCGGACCCGGTTGTTCGGTCAGTACGACCAGACCCCCTCCGGGGCGCCAGGAAGGCGCCTGCAGCGGATGCGGCCGGCGCGCCAGCAGCGTGGTGACGCCGGTACGCAGCAGGTACAGTGACCAGCGGCCGTCGAGTTCGTTGGCGTATACGACATCCCCGTGTTCGGAGACGCTGGGAAAGTAGGCGGTTCCCGAGCGGCCCGTCAGCCGGCGCAAGGCTCCGGAGCTCAGGTGAAGCTCCCAGAGGTCATACGTGCCTGCACGGTCGGATGCGAACACCACGGAATGGCCGTCGGGCCAGAACACCGGCTCCACCTCGTGGTAGTCGGTACGGGTGATCCGCTGCACGTCGCCCCCGGCAATCTCCACGATCCACAGGTCCCATTGTTCCGACTGCCTGCTCTGGTAGACCAGACGGGTTCCGTCCGGTGAAAAACTCGGATTGTGAGCAATCGCGCCGGCCGGCAGAAGCGGCCGCGCCGGACCTCCACCGGCCGGCATGACCCAGAGGCCGGAATCGTTGCCGAGTGCGAGCTGTTCTCCATCGGGTGAAATCGTGAAGCTTGGGACCGTCGGATTCTCGCGGCTGCCGGCGGGCGCCTGGGAAAAAGCTGCGCAACCGATCAGGCAGGCTGCCAGCGCCAGCCCTGGTGCAATGCGGGACTTTACGATAATCGGATTCATCGGTCAGGGTTGCAGCCGTTGCCAGCTCCACGGTCCCGCCGTGAAGGAGAACTCGCCGGCGGGCGCCAGTGTTCGTTCGTACCGGACGCGGTCGTGAAACCGGTCCGACCCTTCGGTCCAGAACTCCACGGCCATGAACCATAATCTGTAGCCGCCCCAGAAGTGCGGCCGCCCCAGGGCCGCGTCCGCGGATTCCGCGGGCGATACGGCGCCGGCGGGATCGGGCAGGTTGAATTCCTTCGCTTTCCGCCGGGCCCGTTCCGCAAGCTCGGCCGGATCGTCCAGGGGATGGCTCTGGTCGCTGGCCCAGGCGTTGAGCCGGCTTTGCCAGGAGCGCGTGGCAAAATAGGCATCGCTCTCCTCGTCGGGGCAGCGTACTGCGGGACCCTCGAGGCGGATCTGCCGCCCGAGTCGGTCCCAGTGAAGCACCGCAGCCGCATCGGCGCGGCTGTCAAGTTCCGCTCCCTTCCTGGAACGGTAGTTGGTATGGAACACCGCATAGCCATGCGGCAGCGAAAGATCCTTCAGCAGCACCATTCGCACGGAGGGCCGCCCGCGCCGGTCGGCCGTCGCAAGCGAGAAGGCGTTCGGATGCCGAAGCCCTGCGCGCTCCACGGCGTCGGCGAGCCAGTCGCGCACCAGGCGAACCGGATCCTCCGGGGGCGTTGGAGGTAGCGGGGGACTGACGATGCGATCCTTGATCATGACTGTGCAGACGAAGATGTCGAGTGGGTCACACGGTGACGACGCGTGTGCCGCCGGCGCGCCGTGGATCGGCCGCAGCCTGGACCTGTCCGGCACGGTCGGCCCTGGCGGCGGCAACGCCGCCGAAGTACATGGAGTGCGGGCCGAAGGCGCGCGGCGCCGGGGCATTCGCAGGCAGTTCACCGATCGGCTCGTGAGCCAGGCGGGGCGAATCGCCGTCGTATTCCAGGTGTATTCTCGGCGCGCCGATGGATTCGGTGAGCGACATGCCGCGCAGCAGATGCTGGTCCAGGACCTGCAAGAGTGCAGTGGTGATGCGGTCTGCGCCCGGCGAACCGATGACGAGCGTACTGCCCCGGTCGTTGCGGGCAATGGTCGGCGCCATGTTGGAGGGCAACCTCGCGCCGGGCGCGGGTCCTGCGAGCGCCTCCGGGACCAGTTCCAGTTCGCCGAGGCAATTGTTCAACCAGATGCCCGTGCCCGCCGGCATGAGTCCCGAGCCGTAGCCGGTCGATAGGGTGATCGAACAGCCCAGTCCGGTTCCGTCCACCGCCGATGTCTGCACGGTGGAAGGCGACCCGAGAAAGTGGAGATCCCGACGATGGACACCGGCCATCAACCGCTCCATGTCCCGTTCCGTTGTCGCCGAATCGCCGGCCTGTCGGTGGCGATAGCCGAGCACCAGCTTCTGCACGGCGATCTGCCGTGCGACAGGGTCGGACGGCAGGGATGGGTACTCGCCCGCCATGAGGGTCAGCATCGCGGTCAGGATCACGCCCCCCAGCGCGGGTGACGGATTCGTGGCCACCTGCCAGCGGCTCACCGGCGTAACCAGGGGTTCTCTGAACTTCGCCCGGTAGTTCGCCAGATCCTCCCGGGTCAGCGTGCCGCCTCGCGCCTGAACATGGTCGGCGATCCGTCGGCCAAGCTCGCCCGAATAGAATTCCTGCGCCCCGTGCTGCGCCACTCTTCGCAGGCTGTCGGCCAGATGCGGAACGCGTATCGTCGCGCCCGGTGGCTTGAGATGCCCGTTCTCGTCATGCAGGCAATCCCATCCGTCGCGGTCCTGTCCGAATATGCAGTCTGCCGAGGCCTCAAGGTAGTGATGACAGGCTTCGGGCAAGGGAAAGCCGTGTTCGATCGCTGCGACAACCGGTCCGAACAACTCCGCCCAGCGCAGCGCTCCGAACCGGGCCGAGGCCTCGCCGAGGGCCGCGACGGCACCCGGCGTGGCAACGGAACCCGGGCCGACAACGGTTCGTACGCCCCCGCCGTAGTCAACGAAGACCTCCACCCCTCCCGTACCCAGTCGTTCCCCCGGCAGCCCGAGACCGGGAGCGGCGGTATAGCCGTCGATCACCACAGCCTGGCCATCCGCCGGCCAGACGGTCACGAACCCACCGCCGCCGAGCCCGCAAACGCCGGGTTCGGTGTTCACCGAAGCCAGTGCGGCGGCGATAGCCGTATCCACGGCGTTGCCGCCGCGTTCGGCGACCGCCGCGCCCGCGTCCGCGGCGAGCTGTGAAGACGACGCAACCGCAACAGGCATGTTCGTAATCAGCCGAGCGCTTCGGCGTGAAACCGCAAGTGACGTTCCATGAAGGAACTCACAAAGAAGTAACTGTGGTCGTAACCCGGCCGCTCGGAATAGCGCAGTGGCTGACCCGAAGCGTCGCAGGCCGCTTGCAGGTCACCGGGTCTCAGGTGGTCGAGAAAGGGGTCGCTGCCTCCCTGATCCACCAACAGCGTATGGGCGCTGGGCTGCTGCCGGATCACTTCGCTGACGTCGTATTCGCGCCAGGCGCTCTCGTCGTCGCCCAGGTAATGAGACAGGGCATTTCTGCCCCAGTCCGATCGGCTGGCCGCGCAGATCGGCGCAAAGGCGGAGACCGACCGGTACTCGTGTGCACGCCGGGTGCCCACCAGCAGCGCGCCGTGACCGCCCATCGAGTGACCGCTGATGGACTTGCGGCCGGGATCGACGGGCAAGTGGGTATTGACGATGTCCACCAGCTCCGTTGCCACGTAATCGTACATCCGGTAGTGCGCCGCCCAGGGAGCCCGGGTTGCATTGACGTAAAAGCCCGCGCCCGTACCGACGTCGATCTGGTCGTCCTGACCGGGAATATCAACGCCGCGGGGGCTGGTGTCGGGAACGATCAGGGCGATTCCGAGTTCTGCGGCAGGGCGCTGTGCGCCTGCCTTGACGACAAAGTTCTCTTCCGTACATGTCAGCCCCGACAGCCAGTACAGGGCGGGGACGCCATCGGCGCCGTCGGGCAGAAACACGGCGAACCGCATGGGGCAGGCGCAGCTTGTCGAATCGTGCTCGTAGGTGCGTTGCAGCCCGCCGAAGCAGCGCGATTCCGAGACCATCCGGATTTCGTTCATGATGCGTTCTCTCTTTGGTGTTGGGCAGGGCGCGCCTCTTCCGGTGTTGGAGCCCACGCTCCGCCGGGCAGGAGCGCGACCGTAATCACGGACTGAAAGCTGCGGGACGCAAGGTTACACTAACGCGGCCGTTTCGGGAGCGATGACATGAGCCTGGATGATTTGCGCGAACGCCTGAGCGCCGTGGACCGCGAGCTTGTTTCGCTCGTGGCAAGGCGCCAGGAAATTGTTGCGGAGGTGAGCGCCCACAAAATGCGGACCGGTACCGCTACCCGCGACTACGCGAGGGAGCGCCGGGTCATTGAGAGCGCCCGGCGTCAGGCCGGCACACTTGGGCTCGACACTGAAGTGGTAGAGCAGGTCATGCAGGCACTCATCCGCTCATCGCTGACGCACCAGGAACAGGAACGGGTAGCAGCGGAAAGCGCAGGCGTCGGCAAGTCCGCGCTGATCATCGGCGGCGCGGGCAAGATGGGCGGCTGGATGGCCGAGTTTCTGACTTCTCAGGGGTACCGCGTGCAACTTGCGGATCCCAGGAGATCGAAGCTGCCCTACCCCTGGATGCCGGATTGGGAACGGAGCGATCTGGAGCACGACATCATCGTTGTCGCCGCGCCGATAAAGAAGACCGCGGAAATTCTCCACGCGCTGGCGGAACGGCGTCCGCGCGGCCTGGTGATCGACGTCGGATCGTTGAAAACCCCGCTGAAATCCGGGTTCGAGGCAATGATCGGCACCGGATGCCGGGTTGCATCGATTCATCCCATGTTCGGACCGAACACCCGACTGCTGTCGGGCCGCCATGTCATTTTCGTGGATGTGGGTTCGGCGCGAGCCCTGGACGAGGCGCGGCGGCTCTTCGAGTCGACGATGGCTGTTCGCGTCGATATGAGTCTGGACGATCACGATCGCGCCATGGCGTACGTACTGGGCCTGTCCCATGCCCTGAACCTCGCATTCTTCACCGCGCTTGCCGAGAGTGGTGAACTGGTCCCCCATCTTCAGGCGCTTTCCAGCACGACGTTCGATGCTCAGTTGCAGGTGGCCAGCGGCGTGGCCCGCGACAATCCCAGGCTGTATTTCGAAATCCAGGCGCTCAACAGGTTCGGCGGCACAGCACTCGATGCCCTTGTGGACGCGGCCTTGCGGATTCGGAAACTGGTTCGGTCCGACGATGAAGGCGGCTTTGTCTCGCTGATGGAAGCCGGAAGGGATTACCTTGACGTGCGCGAAAATTGACGTGCTGCCAGGTTCTGCCGCGCGCCGCGAAATGTGAAAGAATGATGTCCAGCGCCTGACACCAGATATGGACCTGATCGACTCACAAGGCTATCGCGCCAACGTCGGCATGATTCTCATGGACGGCGGCGGACATGTTCTCCTGGGCGGTCGCGCAGGCCGTCGCGGCTGGCAGTTTCCCCAGGGCGGCATCCGTCGCCACGAAAGCGTCGAAGAAGCGATGTACCGGGAACTCAGGGAGGAGGTGGGTCTTGAGTGCGACGACGTGGAGACCCTGGGGCGCACGCGTGACTGGCTGCGCTATCGGCTCCCCGAGCGCTATCAGCGCAGGCAGCAACCCTTGTGTATCGGCCAGAAGCAACGGTGGTACCTGCTGAAACTGCTCTGCGATCCCGAGTGCATACGCTGCGATACCACGGTCGAGCCGGAATTCGACCGCTTCCGCTGGGTTCAGTATTGGGCGCCGGTGAGCAAGGTGATCTACTTCAAGCGCCAGGTGTACGCACGCGCGTTGACCGAGCTGGGGAAGCTGGCCTCCCCCCCGCCTCCACCCCAGCCTCGCTGGTGGCCCCGGCACTGGCGGCCGTTCGCGGCGGACTGAGGCCGGCCGGCGCTGTCGGGCCGTTCACGGGATACATATGGACGCGAACTCCCAATCGAGTCATCATTGGCGCATGGCAAGCGAACATTCAATGCCGCCTCCGCTCAACTTCACCGACGCTGCGGCGTCGAAGGTGGGCCGGCTCATCGAGCAGGAGGGAAACTCCGAGCTCAAGTTGCGCGTATACATTTCCGGGGGCGGTTGCTCGGGATTCCAGTACGGCTTCACTTTCGACGAAGCCATAGAGGACGGAGACACCGAGATCGAGAATGGCGGAGTCACGCTGTTGGTCGATCCCATGAGCGTGCAGTATCTGATGGGCGCGGAGATCGACTACAAGGAGGATCTGTCCGGCGCGCAGTTCATCATCCGCAATCCCAATGCCACCACGACCTGCGGTTGCGGGTCTTCCTTCTCCGTCTAGCGACCCGTGGAGAAAGCAGGGCTCGGGGAATCTTCACAAGTTATCGACCTGCCGACCCCGGGTGAACCGCCGGCCGTCATGGCCGCGGTGGATCTGGGTTCCAACAGTTTTCACATGGTCGTAGCCCGGCTGAGGCACGGGCAGTTCACGATCATCGACCGGATCAGGGATATGGTGCGGCTGGCATCGGGGCTTGACGCCAGGGGTACGCTGAGCACTTCGGTCGCCGGTCGCGCGATCGACTGCCTGGAGCGTTTCGGCGAGCGGCTCAAGGACATGCACGCCAGCCGGGTACGTGTCGTCGGCACCAACACGCTTCGGCGGGCAACACGCGCGCGGGGCTTTCTGAAGGCCGCGCAAGCCGCGCTGGGCCACCCGGTCGAGGTCATTTCCGGCATTGAGGAGGCGCGGCTGATATACCTCGGCGTCTCTCACCATGTGCCCAGCGCCGGGGAGCAGATGCTGGTGATCGACATCGGCGGCGGAAGCACGGAGCTGATCATCGGCGAGGGATACGAGCCGAAGTACCTGGAAAGCCTGTTCATGGGTTGTGTCGGGCTGAGCCGCCGTTACTTCGACCACGGCGAAGTCAGCGCGGCGCGCTTCGGCAGGGCGCAACTCGCGGCGCGCCTGGAACTGCAACCCGTGATCGCGACGTTCCGGTCAATGGGCTGGAATACCGCGGTGGGCTCGTCGGGAACGATCCGTGCCGCGGAGCGCGCGGCGCGAAGCATGGGCCTGATCGAGAACGGCCTGACCGTGGACGCCGTGGAGGCGATCATGGACGAGGTGATCCGTGCCGGCGGGGTCAGGCATCTGGGTCTGGCGGACTTCAACCCACGGCGGGCGCCGGTCTTCCCGGGCGGGCTGGTGATACTTCGGGAAGCCATGGCCGGGCTGGGGATCGAGGAGTTGCAGGTCAGTGACGGCGCGCTGCGCGAGGGTCTGCTGTACGACATGCTCGGACGCATCCAGCGCCACGATGCCAGGGACCAGACGATCGACGGGTTGCAGCTGCGTTTCCACGTGGACCGGGCCCAGGCGCGGCGGGTCGAATCCTCAGCGCTGGGGCTGCTGACTCAGGTGGATGCCGACTGGGGGGTGGCGGGCAAGTTCCATGCACGGGTCCTGGTTTGGGCGGCGCGGCTCCACGAAATGGGTCTGGACATCGCTCACGCGAAGCATCATAGCCATGCCGCCTACCTGATCGCCAACGCCGATCTGCCCGGATTCAATCGGCTGGAACAGCACCTGCTCGCCATCGTCGTGGGGCACCACCGCCGAAAGCTGGATGGATTCAGCACGGAGGAGCTTCCCTCATCCATGCGAAAGGCGGCCCTGAGGCTCACGGTGCTGTTTCGGCTGGCGGTGCTCCTCAACCGCAGCCGCCACACCGTGGAATCGCCCCCGATTCTGCTGCGCGCCTCGGGTAAACGGCTGAAGGTCCTGTTCGACCGCGTCTGGCTGCAGGAAAATCACCTCACCCGAGCGGATCTCGAGCAGGAACGGGCCTGGCTCAAGGGTGTCGGAGTGAAACTCCGTGTCGGCTATCAGGAGGATTCGGAGAGTTCGCGCAGCAGCACGGTCTGTGCGGAGACCGCGGCGTCGTCCGCCTGCGGCTGACAACGGCGATAGGTGCCGTCGGCGCGCAGTTCCCAGGCTTGCGTATTGTCGTCGAGGTTGGTCTTGAGGTCGCCAATCAGCCGCCGCTTCAATTTATCGTCCAGGATCGGGAACATGATCTCGATACGCCGGTAGAGATTGCGGTCCATCCAGTCGGCGCTTGAGCAGAAAACCGCCTCGTCGCCGTCGTTGTGGAAGTAGTAGCACCGCGCGTGCTCCAGGAAGCGTCCGACGATGGATCGTACGCGGATATTCTCGGAGATCTCCGGGATGCCCGGCCGCAAACAGCAGATACCGCGAACCACCAGGTCGATCGATACGCCCTCCATGGACGCCTTGTACAGGGCGCGGATCACACTCGGTTCCACCAACGCATTGACCTTTGCGACAATCCTTGCCCTGCGTCCGGCAGCCGCGTGATTCGCCTCGCGCCGAATCAACTCGATCAGCCTGTCGCGCAGGCTGAACGGGGACTGATAGAGCAGATTCAGATTCGAGGTCTTGGTCAGGCTGGTGATCTGCATGAAGACTTCGTGGACATCCTCGCCCAGTTGCTCGTTGGCCGTCAGTAACCCGTAGTCGGAGTACACCCGCGTCGTCTTCGGATGGTAGTTGCCGGTGCCGAGGTGGATGTAGCGCCGCAGCCGTCCCCCCTCCCTGCGCACCACCAGGACCATCTTGCAGTGCGTCTTGTAGCCGGCGACGCCGTAGACCACATGTGCGCCGGCCTCCTGCAGGCGATTGGCCAGTTCGATATTGGCAGCTTCGTCGAACCTTGCCCTGAGTTCGATCACCACCATCACTTCCTTGCCTGCCCTGGCCGCCTGTACCAGGCTGTCCACCAGCGGCGAATCCGGGCTGGTCCGATACAACGTCTGCTTGATGGCAAGCACGTCCGGGTCGGTGGCGGCGCGGTAGAGGAAGTCCATTACCGGCGTGAAGGACTGGTAGGGGTGGTGCAGCAGGATGTCCCCCTGGGCGATGGTGTCGAACATGTGGGCGGTCTGGATCAGGACCTTGGGGATGCCCGGGGTAAACGCGGGGTACTTCAATTCAGGAGCGTCGATGAGGTCGTACACGGCCAGCAGACGCTCGAGATTGACCGGACCGTCCACCTGGTACAGATCGTCGCGGCCCAGTTTGAAGTGTTCCAGCAGGTATTCCGCGAGTTCGTCGGGACAATCATGCGCCGTTTCCAGGCGCACGGCGGCTCCGTACCGGCTCTCGAAAAGCTCGCCTTCCAGCGCCCTGATCAGGTCGTCGACCTCTTCGTGATCCAGGTAGAAGTCGCTGTTGCGTGTGACCCGGAACTGGTAGCAGCCGTCGATGGTCAGCCCGGAAAAGAGCTGGTCGGCGAAGGCATGGATGATGGACGACAAAAGGACGAAATCCGCACCCCCGGTGCCGGGCAGATTCGCCGGAAGCTGGATAAGCCTTGGCAGCGAGCGCGGCGCCTGAACGATGGCGCGGTGCCGCTGGCGGCCGAACGCGTCCTGGCCGTGAAGGCTGACGATGAAGTTGAGGCTCTTGTTGAGTATGCGCGGTATCGGACGGGTTGGGTCGAGGGTGGTGGGGCTCAGCACCGAGACAACTTCCGTGTGGAAGTAGTCCTCGAGCCAGCGGCGCTGTTCGTCGCTCCACTCGACCCGCCGGACGAAACGAATACCGGCCCTGGAGAGCTGCGGAAAGAGTTCATCGTTCAGCACCCGGTATTGCTCGGTGACCAGCCGGCTCGTCTTGTCCGCCAGGGTCCGCAGCACCTCCGCGGGCGTCATGGACTCCGGGCCGATGGGCGCCGAGCTGATTTCCAGTCTTTGTTTCAGGCCCGAGACGCGAATCTCGAAGAATTCGTCCAGGTTGGTCGAGGATATGCAGAGGAACTTGAGTCGTTCGAGCAGCGGGACCGTCTCATCCCTGGCCTGCTGCAGCACCCGCATGTTGAACTCGAGCTGCGACAGTTCGCGATTGACGTAGTAGTCGGGCAGCTTGAGATTGAGCGTGTCCACGGCAGCGGCTTCTAGCGGCGGACCCTATAGTATACGCCCCCCGGCGTTGCGGACCGGCGCGCCCCGGTGGCGGTGCGTGCGTTGCCCGGCTCGCCATGCAACCGCGCTCGCGCGAGCCTGGCGAACAGCACCGCCTCCACGCCGTCCCGGCTGGTTCCCGACATCAGACCGAGATACAGCTCGCCCACGACACCAGGGCCTGTCAGTAGGTTGCGGTTGCTCTGAGTTGGGTCGGGCGGTGCCGGTC
This sequence comes from Gammaproteobacteria bacterium, assembly GCA_022820625.1. Classification (GTDB taxonomy): domain Bacteria; phylum Pseudomonadota; class Gammaproteobacteria; order Steroidobacterales; family Rariloculaceae; genus UBA6522. The sequence goes on from JAJEFE010000038.1 coordinate 16,719, forward strand.
GAGCTGGAGCCATAGAGATGCGGCGGCCGTTTGAAATGCAACCAGGTCCTCATCCGCCAGGTACACGGGCTCCGAGGATGCGAGGACGGCGGTTTGCGGGTCGCGATGGACGCCGTTCACCTGATACTCGTAGTGCAGGTGGGGCCCGGTAGCCAGGCCGGTCATACCGACGTAGCCGATGGTCTGGCCCTGCTGGACGCGGCTGCCGACACGAATGTCGCCGAACCGTGACAGGTGCGCGTAGAGCGTGGTGATCCTGCCGCCGTGCTCAACGACGACGGTATTGCCGAAACCGTTGCGGGCGCCCCGGAAGTTGACGGTGCCGTCACCTGCTGCACGCACCGGGGTGCCCGTCGGTGCGGCGTAGTCGACGCCTCGATGAGCACGGATCGTATTGAGTACGGGATGACGACGGGCGAGGTCGAATGTTGAACTGATTCTCGTGAAGTCGACAGGCGCACGGATGAATGCCTTGCGTACGCTTCGCCCTTCCGGCGTGAAGTAGTCGACGACGCCGTCTCTATCCGTGTGACGGGCTGCACGGTAAGGCGTACCCTTGTTCATGAACTCGGCCGCAAGAATGACGCCGTCCTTCAGTTTCTCGCCTTCGCGCCAGATTTCCTCGTAAATCACCGTGAATTCATCGCCGGCGCGCACGTCCTTGAGAAAGTCGATATCCCACTGGAAGATCTCGGCCATCTTCATGATGACCGGGTCGGCGATGCCGGCGTCCTGAGCCGCCAGGAACAGCGATCGCTCGATGATCCCGTGGGCGCCGACGACCCGGTTCTCCACAGGCCGCTCGATCAGCGCCGCGCTGAAGCTGTCCGAAGTTCGTACGATTCGCAGCGCCTTGAAGTCGTCGATCTCGCGCTCAAACGACTGCACACGCCCCTCCTGGTGGGCGACGATGATCTCGTTGCCCGGGTTCAGCATCCGGAGATAGTAGGCAGCATCGGAAAGCTCGACCATCTCGTCAAGATCGCCGAGACTCAGGTCGTGCCGTCGAAACATCTGCCCCAGGGAATCGCCCCGGCCGACAATCATTCGAATCTCGTCACCGGACAGATCGCGGTCCGAAATGCGAGGCTCGAAGCCGGTTTGAGGGGTGTTGGCAAACACCACCGGGTCGGCGGCTCTCGACAGATCGTCGATCTCCGGAACCGCCGCCGTTTCGCTGCCGGTGCTGACAAGAATCAGGACCACTGCCGCGATCAACGGCATGGTCACTCCGGCCGCTAACCACGGCCAGCGGGGCAGGCGTTTAGCCGCCGCTGCCGGAGGGGCGTCCTTGTAATCGTGGCGAATACCGCTTGGAAACGACCCCACGGGACACCCTCCAGGAAACGGCCGACTACTGTAACCGGATGCTTCTCTGTCGTCAAAACAGGGGCGAAGGCATTTTTTTCGATATAAGTTGAGGATTGATCGGGCTATACTCGCCGCGATTCACCTCTCGGCGGGACATTTGAAGCCGCTTGGAGACAACGACGCGCGGCAAAATTTGCCTTCAGAACCGCAGCACCAGTCTCATGCCCAGCACCAGGCAAATCGATGTAGAAGAACAGCTCGCGGAATTGCGCCGCGGGGCCGTGGAAATCCTCCTGGAACGCGAATTGCGGGAGCGGCTGCTCATGGACAGGCCGCTCACCGTCAAGGTGGGTTTCGACCCAACCGCACCGGATCTGCACCTCGGCCATACGGTGTTGTTGAACAAGATGAGGCAGTTCCAGGATCTCGGCCACATCGTGATCTTCGTGATCGGTGACTTCACTGGCATGATCGGTGATCCATCGGGCAAGACCGCGACCCGCCCGGCGTTGTCGAGGGAACAGATCCAGGCCAACGCGAGGACCTACGAGAAGCAGGTCTTCAAGGTGCTGGATCCTGAAATGACGCGTCTGGATTTCAATTCCCGCTGGATGACGGAGTTGGGCGCGGCAGGCCTGGTACAGCTTGCGTCACGGCATACGGTGGCGCGCATGCTGGAGCGCGACGACTTTCGCAAGCGTTACCGGCAGGGCCAGCCCATCGCCATCCACGAGTTTCTCTATCCCCTGGCCCAGGGATACGACTCGGTGGCGCTCAAGGCGGATGTGGAACTGGGCGGCACCGATCAGACGTTCAATCTCCTCGTGGGCAGGCAATTGCAGGAGTCGTACGGCCAGCCGCCCCAGGTCGTGCTGACCGTGCCGTTGCTGGAGGGGCTTGACGGCGTCAACAAGATGTCCAAGTCGCTGGATAACGCGATCGGCATAGACGAGGCGCCGGGAGAAATGCTCGGCAAACTCATGTCCATTTCCGACGAACTCATGTGGCGGTACTTCGAGTTGCTGAGCTTCCGGCCCCTGGCGGAAATCGAGGCCTTGAAGTCCGATGTCGCCGAAGGGGCGAACCCGCGGGACATCAAGTTCCTGCTGGCGCGGGAGATCGTCACGCGCTTCCACGACGAGGCGGCGGCCGGGCAGGCGCAGCAGGATTTCATTTCAAGGCACCGCCACGGACGGACCCCGGACCGAATGCCGGAAGTTGTGCTGAAATGCCCGGATGCGGCACTGGGCATTGCCTATGTCCTGAGGGACAGCGGTCTGGTGACCAGCACGTCCGAAGCCATTCGCATGATCAGGCAGGGCGCGGTCCGTGTGGACGGCGATCGGATATCCGACCCAAGGCTGACCCTTGACGCCGACGGGCTGCCGAGAACCGTCCAAGTGGGCAAGCGCAAGTTCGCCCGGGTAACGCTGAACGCCCCCGAACAGAACTAGCTTCTCAGAGCCTCTTGCGCTGTTCGGAAGCCTTTGATCGATAAAGGTTTCGAGCAAGTCCAAAAAGAACTTTACCCCAGGAATCGGCGGTTTTGGCGGGATTTTGGGCCGTTTCCGGTCTCGGCGCCGGATTTTCACCCCAAGCG
>JAJEFE010000115.1 GCA_022820625.1 Gammaproteobacteria bacterium
GTTCCCATTTGAGCGGAACCCAGGGGCCTTTTCAACCGAACGAGCCGACTTGGCGCCTCATCATGCCCTCGAAGAACGAATCGCGGCTCCATCCAAGACATCGGCGGCGGCCAAAAAACGCCACAACGCAAGTGCCTCACTTTTTATAAGGCTATTCCGCTTGCGGAATAAGGAGTATGATTTGCCAATAGCACAGAAATAGATGAGGAGCAAGCCGTGAAACTCCACATATTGTTCAGATATTCGTATTTTCTTGCCGCGATTTGCCTGTGCTTCAGCGTCGCGTACGCGCAACAGGAAGAGGAAGACGACACTGACGCGGCTGCCGGTACGCCAGTGCCGGCGCCCGCTGGAAGCGCGGCGCCGGTGGAGGAGATCGTCGTCACCGGCTCGCGGTTGCGGCGCGACACTTTCTCGAGCGTGTCGCCGCTGCAGGTCATCACCGGCGAGGTGTCCCGCGAGGCGGGCCTGTTGGACGCCGCCGACATTCTGCAGGAGTCGACCGCCGCCACCGGCCAGCAGGTCGACCTCACCTTCCAGGGTTTCGTCCTCGACGACGGCCCAGGCACCAGCACGGTCAACCTGCGCGGGCTGGCCGCATCCCGGACACTGGTGCTCGTCAACGGCCGGCGGGTCGCTCCCGCAGGCGTGGAGGGCGCGCCGACGTCGCCCAATCTGAATCTGTTGCCGTCCTCGCTGATCCAGCAGTACGACCTGCTTCTCGATGGCGCGTCGTCTATCTATGGCTCCGATGCGGTGGCGGGGGTGGTCAACGCCGTCCTTCGCAAGGACTTTGACGGCTTCGAATTGGAATCGTTTTCCGAGGTGCCCTACCACGGCGCGGGTATGGAGCATACCGTTTCGTTGACCTGGGGCCGGAATTTCGACCGGGGGTTCGTGGGCGCGGCGTTCGAGCTGGTGGAGTCCGAGGCCGTCACCCTCGCCGACCGGCCATGGACGGCTGACTGCGAGAAGCACGCCGAAATCGACCAGCGCGGCCAGGTTCGAACCCGCGACCTGTGGTATTCGACCAATTTGGGGATGCGCTGGAACGAGTGCGCGCTTAGTTCGCTGGCTGGCAGGACCGTCGTCCCAGACGCCGGATCCGTTTACTACACGCCCGGCTTCAGCAACGGCGGTTGGCCCGACTTCTCGGCAGCCAACAGCATTTACGGCACCTTCGGCATCGATGGCGACGGCGATGGCGCCACCGATCTCACGTACAACGACTACGACATCAACGGCAGGGACACTTTCGCTCACTTGTATCCGGAAGTCTCGCAACAGAGCCTGTTCGCCTACGGCGAATACACCCTCGAAGGCGAGATGAACGCGACTCCATATTTCGAGTTCATGTGGGGTGGGCAGGACTTCTTCGCCGACAGCGGAGCGGGTCAGCTATTTCCCTGGGTGCCCGCGAACAACCCCTACAACATATGCAATCCAGCGGCCGAAGGCGGCGTTGACTGCGGCCTCGCGCAGGACGCGCTGTTGACCAACCCGAATTACATCGCGTCGTTTTCGAACGCCTTCGGGGGTTTTTGCGCAAGCCGCGGCGTCCCGGCGCAGGTATGCACTCCGGCGACGTTTGGCTTGTTGAACGGGCCGTTGGGCCCTCAGCGCACGCGACCGATTGTATCCGTGCGCGGCGACAGGACGCTCGTCTACACCGACACCGAACAGTATCGGATCGTGGGCGGCATCACGGCCGATATGCCGGCGCTGAATTTCGGCAGCGTTCGGAACTGGTCCTTCGACCTGGGCCTGTCGTTCTCCAAGTCCGATGCGACCTCTTCCCGGCCGGGCATCCGCGATGACCGACTGCAGCTTTCGCTTGGAGGCTACTCCTCCACCAACACGCCGTGCGAGAACGACCTCGGCGTCGAGGTGGCGGGTGACGCGGCGCCGGGTTGCGTGCCGGTGAACATGTATGCGCCTTCGCTGTATCAGCTGGGCACCATCGTCGGGGACTTCGCCACCCCGGCTGAACGAAACTACCTGTTCGACACCCGGGATTTCAGGACCCAATACGAGCAGTCGCTGGTCACCTACTTCATGTCCGGGGACCTGTTTGACATGCCGGGCGGCACGGCTGCCGCCGGCGTTGGCCTGGAATACCGCAGGGATGCAATCGCATCGATTCCCGATAATGTCGCGAGGGACGGCCTGTTCTTCGGCTTCTTCGCCGATGGCGGCGCCGAGGGCGAGAAGGTGACGCAGGAGTTTTTCACCGAAATCGAATTTCCGCTCGTGGCCAGTGCGCCCGCCGCGGAAGAACTCACGTTCAACCTGTCCGCGCGGTTGACCGACGACGAGTACTACGGCCAGGCGTGGACCGAGGCGGCCAAGATGGCATGGCGTCCGGTCAGTTCGCTGTTGGTGCGCGCGACCTACGGGACGTCCTACCGGGCGCCCAACCTGCGCGAGCTGTTCCTGCGCGATCAGACGGGTTTTTTGAACTTGTTCGATCCTTGCTATATCCCGGAAGTCGCGTGGGATGAGCTCGAAGACAGGTATATTCCCGAAAACGACCCTCGGGAACCCTATATTCTCGAGAACTGCCGCGCGAATGGCGTGGATCCGACCCTGGCATGGAACGGCGGCTTCAATACGTTTTCGACTGAAGTGTCGGCGGGAGGATCCGTCGGCCTCGACGAGGAAACCTCGGAGTCGACCACGTTCGGTTTCTCGTGGGATCAACCGCTGACCACGGCGTTCGATTTGGCCATCGGCGCGACGTGGTACGAAATCGATATCCAGGACACGATCATCGAGCCGAGCGCGCAGTTCATCATCAACGACTGCTACTACTCGGAAACCGGGGTGAGCCCGTTCTGCTCCAGGATTGCCCGCAACGTCGGCGATCCGACCAACCCCAGTTTCGACATCATCGACCGCGCCTTCATCAACCGCGATCTCGAAACCGTGAAGGGCATGGATCTGAATCTCACGTTCGCGGATACATGGACGATCGCCGACCGAGCGTTCGAAGTCTCGCTCGACCTCACCGCGCATCGGCTGGGAGAGCGCTCCACGCGCGAACTCGACGACGACGGCAACGTCGATTTCAGTGAGTTTCAGGGCGAGTGGTACTTCCCCCGCGACACCGCTCAGATGCAGGCCCGTATCACCCACGACCGCTGGCGGTTGATCTGGACGACGAATTTCATCGACGGCCAGGAAAGCGACCCCGAATTTCAGGACGACTGGGACGACATCGGCGGCTTGAGCAACACCTGCCTCGGTTGGCCCGACGATTTCCAGTGCAAGGACATCGACTGGGTGGACAACTACAGGCAGCACGCGGTCACGCTCGTCTACGAGCCGCCCAGCGGCGTGTGGAGCGCCCGCATCGGCGCCAGGAACATATTCGACCAGGAGCCGCCCTTCGTCAACGAGGGGCCGGCCACCTACAGCAACGTGCCGCTGGGCGTCGGCTACTCGATCAACGGTCGCGTCTACACCGCCAACTTCTACTACACCTTCGGCGGCGGCCTATAGCTGCGCGCAGGACGTTGGGGGCGACGTAAGCGTCGCCCTCCATCCCTTCGTCCGCCGGTCTCGTCATCGAGCCGTACCGGCGCGATCATCCGCCGCCGCCCGTGGACGGGCGGCACATTGACTTGCGAGTCGCCTTACGGAGCCGTGCTGGCGACGCGGCCGCCTGCGCCGACGCTCATGTTGCCGCAATCGTTTTCCAGGAAATCGATGATCGACGTGTACAGCTCGATCTGGTGGTCAAAGTAGAGCGTGTTGTAGAAGTGGTCGGCGCCTTCGAGTTCGACGTATTTGTACTCCTTGCCGGCCGCGTCAAGCGCGTCCCTGTAGAGCTGGGCTTGCTTGGGCAGCACGCGCGAGTCCACGCTGCCGTGGATCAGCAGGATCGGCACGTTAACCTTCTCGGGTTCCCTCGCCGGCTGCACCGCGCCGTACTCGTAAACCTCCTTCCACACCTTGCCCGTGCCCGACACGGCGCCCGCGCCAAATCCGTCGATCGCCGCGGTGATGTAGTCCGAGACCGCCGCGCCGGCGATCGTGCACTGGTAGATTTGCGGCGTGCGCGCGGCGGCCACCAGGGCCGCGTAGCCGCCGTAGGACCAGCCGTACATCGCCAGCCGGTCCGGGTCGGCGAGGCCCATATCGACCAGGTGAAGCGCGGCATCGTCCTTGTCGTCCTGCATCTTGCGACCGGCTTCGCTGCCGTTGATGAACGCGGTGAGGAAGTGGTCCAGTCCATAGCCGTGCGACATGCGGTACTGCGGTTGTACCACCAGGTAGCCGTTGTTGGCGAGCATCTGCGCCCATTCGTCGTACAGTACGACTTCCAGCACGTGTGGGCCGCCGTGGGGCATGACCACCGTCGGGTAGGGCGGTTCGCCGCGGTTCGGAATGGTGATGAAGGTAGCCATTTCGCGGCCGTCCCGGGCGGTGTAGGGGATGTATTCGATGTCGGCGAGTTGATCGCTGTCGAGCAGCGGTTGGTGGCCGCCCACCGATTCGATCCGGCCCTCGCGCAACAGGTAATAGGTGCCGGGGTCGCGTGGCCCGATGTTGCGCACGACCATGGTGTTGCCATCGCGGGAGCGCGACTGGATCGAGACGTAAAACGCGTGCGGGATGAGCTTTTCCAGTTGCGCGTAGGTTGCCTCCTCCACCTCGTCGAAGTACTCGTAATGGAAATTGTCCTTGTAGTAGAAAACGGCCGCGATCCGGTCCGGATGCATCCAGTCGTTGCTGTGGTAGCGAACGCCGTACACGTCCACATCGGAGCGGCGGTAAATCAGTTCCTCGAATTCCCTTGTCGTCGTGTTGTAAGACCATAGCCCGAGTTTGTCATCGCCGTTGAAGGCGCGCATCAGCAGGTTGCCGGGCGCCGCGTCGTCGAGGCCGACCACGCTTTCGCGCCACAGCTTGAAGTCGTCGTTGGTCCACCGGTAGACGTCGCGCCAGTCGCGTTCGCCGACATCGCGGTAGTAGATGACGTATTCGCTCCTTTGCCTGTCGTAGCCCTGCGCGATGCGAGGGTTGCCTTCGCCATCGAAGGTGATGTTCCCCGCGGCGATCCGGCCGCGAATCAGAAGCGACCGGGTTCCCCGGTCTAGATTCAAAGTGTAGTAGGCGCGTGGGCGGAAGGCCTCGCGCACGCCAACCGAGTCATCGCGCCCCGGCAGCTCGGAGATGATGATCTCGTTCGGCCTGCCAGGCAGCAGGTTTTCGATAGACGGCGCGCTTTCGGTCCTGAAGTCGTCGAATTCTTCGTTCTCCACGTCGAGGACGGCGAGCCGATATTCATAGACGCTGCCTTCCTGGCCTTCGACCCGATCGCGAACCTGCTGCCGGAAACCCATGACGATGTGATTGTCGCTCGCCCAGCCATAGCTGAGGATTTCCATGGGGTCGGCGTCAACGGTGAAGGGATCGGCGTCGGGGCCGACATCGTCAGTGTCGTAGACGTGCAGGATGGGATTGCCGGTCCTGGTCAGAATGCGCAGCATCGCGAGACGCTCACCGTCGGGCGACACGGAGACATTGTTGACGACCTCGCGCAGCGCGAAGTACTCGAGCGGATAGATCACCGGCTCTGCCGACGTCGCGGCGGGCTGCACCTGTTCCGGCCCGGGCGGCGCCACTGCGGCGGAGGGGGTGGATTCGCTGGATTCGCCGTCTTGCTGTGCGATAGCGGCGGGGGCGACGCCAAAGCCGAGCAGGATGGCGACGGGCGCGAAAGCGATGTGAGATTTGTTCATGGCCGCTTCACCACATGATTCGTATAAGCTGGACAGTAACTCTACTACAGCCTCCCGCAATTTGGGCATTCACCCACGGGCCGCTGGTGTCCGAAGCTGAGACGCTTGGCGCAAGGAAAGCGCAGCGTCGAAGATTCCTGGTCTCGACCGTTCAGGTAGGACAACTCTCAGCGACGAATAGACGGGCCGGTCAGGCGGGCTATCGAGGAACTGCGGTCAGGGTTGGCCAAGCTGCAAGACTGACCTAATCTCACCGGAGGCCGAGGATAATCCGATCGGGCTTCCGTCAGAACGGCCACCACCAACGGCGCTGCAGGCGGCGCTCGCAGCCCTGCAGTTGACCGTCATACTCGTCGGCCCGGGAGGCGACGTTGCGGGCTGCGTCCAATAGCCAGGCCTTGTCCGTATAAGTCTGGCGGGAGTATCCGCCGTGGCCCTCGTGGTAGGCGAGGTACAGGCGGTACGCGTCGCTCTTGTCGATCTGGTTGCGGCGGTAACTCAGATCGTTGTACCAGCCCACGAAGTCGATGGCGTCGCCGAAATTCGATCGGCTTGCCCTGCGGCGGCCGGTGTCGCGGGTGTAGTCGCTCCACGCCGCGTCGGTGGCCTGGGCGAAGCCGTAGGCATCCGCCGTGCGTGTCCAGGGGATGAAGCCGAGCAGGCGACGCCGAGGCGGGCGGGCCCGGGCGCGGAAGCTGGATTCCTGGTACGTGAACGCCATCAGTACGCCCACCGGCACCTGCCAGCGCTGGGATGCGCGCCGTGCGTCCCTGTACCAGGAGCGTTTTTCGACGAAGATGTCGCAGACGTTTGCGGTATTGGCGGGTGGTGTGGAAGCGCAGCCGCTGAGGATGATTCCAGCAAGAACAAGCAAAACACGCCTGGTCCACATTTCGGACTTCGCCCCGTTGCTTTCCTGGACAATATGATAGGTCATATCCGTCACATATCAACCGGGTCAATTCAAAATTCTTCAGCCATAATCCGGGGATTCGAGCAGTACTAAATTAAGACAGAATATAGTACTATCCGGTGGGAGCAAACGGAGGCGTTCGGATGAGGCCCAGCGAGTCGATCAAACCCATCAGTTACCTTAAGGCTCATACGGCTGACATGATTCGGGAGGTCAACGAGAATCGTGAAACGATCGTCATCACGCAAAATGGCGCGGCCAGGGCGATCATGCAGGACATCGCTACGTACGAGCAGACCCAGGAAACGTTGGCGTTGCTGAAACTCCTGGCGCAAGCAAAGCGCAGCATTGAGGATTCCGGGTCGCGGCCGTTCAGGCAGGCTATCGAGGAATTGCGGTCGGGGTTGGCCAAGCCGCGGGAGTGATCGAATATCGTGTAAGGATCTCGCCGGAGGCCGAGCAGGATCTGGCCGAAATCGTTGAATATATCGCCAACCGGGAATCGGTTGAACGCGCCCATTATGTGCTGGAAAAACTGCTCGATGTCTGCGAACGGCTCGAACTGCACCCCAACCGAGGCCACTATCCGCCCGAACTTTTGTCACTGGGGGTCAAGTCATACCGTGAAGTGAACTTCAAGCCTTTCAGGATCGTCTACGAAGTTATAGCGCGCGAAGTCTTCATTCTGTTGATCGTTGACGGGCGGCGCAGCCTGCAAACGATTCTGGCGCAGCGGCTCTTGCGTTGATGCAGCGCAGCCGACGGGACTTTTCGGTGAGGGCTATCCACCGTCAGGCGCAAGGAAGAAACTGGAGACCCACATAATGTCAACGGATACAACCGAACTCCGCGCTTCAAGGCGGGCATTCCTGCGTTTCCTGGCCAGCAGCCCTGCCATCTGCGCAGGGGGATCCGTTCTGGCTCAGAACGTCAGCGACCCCTACGCGCCGGAGTTGATATCCAGTGCCGGCGACGCCATCAACGTCTTCGACTTCCACGAAGTCGCCAAACAGGTGCTGTTGCCGGGCCATTACACGTACATGGCCATGGGCACCGACGACGGCGGTACCTTGCAGGCCAACCGCGCAGGATTCGAGCAGTTCCGCCTGAGGATGCGCAGGCTCGTCGATGTCCGTGAAATCGACATGTCCATGGAACTGTTCGGCGAGTCGTACTCGCTGCCGATACTCATCGCGCCCTGCGGCAGCCAGAAGGCCTTTCACACGGAGGGTGAGGTCGCCGTGGGCCGGGCGGCGCGGACGCGTGGCGTGGGGCAGATCCTCTCCACCGTGACCTCCACGCCCGTCGAGGGGGTCAATGAGGCGCGAGGTCAGCCCGTCTGGTTCCAGCTCTACACCAATCCGGATTGGGAAGGCACACAGGCCATCGTCAGACGCGCCGAGTCGAGCGGTTGTCCCGTGCTCGCGCTGACGGTCGATCTGCCTGCCAGCAACCGCGAGGCTTTGGCGCGGTTTCGTCGAGACGCCAACGAGGAATGTCTGGTTTGCCATGCGGCGGACTCCGGCGTCATTCCTCCAAAACCAATGTTCGCGGGCACCGCGATCAACAGGCCCAGCACGTCGTTCATGGACTGGGACTACGTCGACCGGCTCAGGGACTTCACCTCCATGCAATTCGTGCTGAAGGGCATCGTCACTGCGGAAGATGCCGGTCTCGCGGTGGAGCACGGTGTGGACGGGATCATCGTCTCGAACCACGGTGGGCGTTCCGAGGACAGCGGGCGCAGCACGATCGAATGCCTTCCCGAAGTCGTATCAGCGGTGCAGGGCAGGATTCCGGTGATCGTGGACGGCGGGTTTCGCCGCGGCACCGACATTTTCAAGGCGCTGGCGCTGGGCGCCGATGCCATCGCCATCGGCCGGCCCTATCTCTGGGGCCTCGCCTCGTTCGGGCAGGAAGGCGTCGAAACCGTACTCGACCTGCTGGCGCGTGAACTGGAAATCGTGATGAAGCAGGCCGGAACCGTTCGCATTGCCGACATCGGCCGCGGCCATATTGCGTAACCGCGAAGCAGGGCACATTGTGCAGGATTTTCTCAATTGCGTTGCATTCGACCGGCGTGTAGCCTCGGTGACCAGAATCCTGCGCTTGAATTTCGGACCGAACGCAGCATGTTGAGAGCCGCCAGCCTTATCTTGCTTCTCCTCGTGAGTCTGCAGGCGGCGGCGCAGCAGCGCGGACTTGGAGTGTATACGGGCATCGGCGTCGGCAACTTCCAGTTCGAGGACGATCAGGGGCCCATTTCCGTGGAAGTGGACGAACGCCTGGTGGACGAAATCGTCGGCGGCGCGACGCAGAGAATCGGCATACCATCCAGGCTGGACGATTCCGAACTGTCCTGGAAGCTGTTCGGCGGATGGAATGTCACCCGCAATCTGGGGATCGAGGTCAGTTACGCACGGGCGAGCGAACTGACGAGCACTTATTCCGAGCGGGTCGGAGACGTCACTGTCTCAGCGAATCTCTCCACGAATATCGACATCGCAACGGCGAGAGTGATGGGATACCTGCCGTTTCGCCTGGGCGCGGTTTTCGGGGGGCTTGGCTACTTCAATGCGGAAACCAGCACCACCCAGAACCTCGGGCTGACGGTGGCCGGCGCGGGAGGCGTCGTGAACACGGTCAATCTCGGTGAAGACGCCACGGACAGCGGGCCCACGGCCATCGTCGGATTGCAGTGGCGCCTGCCCTTGTTTATGCTTCGCGCCGATTACGAGTTGATGGACATGAATGCCGGCCGCGCCGCAACGGTCAACGTCGGCGTCTCCCTCGGATTTTAGGCGGCCCGTCCGCTCTGCGGTCGGCGTCATGCGGGGATTATTCAACCGCTACCCGAAACCAGAATCGCGACCGACTGGTCCTATTGGTTGAAGGGGTTGCAAAGAATAGCTATATTCTACTTATAATAGATATCGCAACCCATTGATAGTAAGGGATTGGAAATTGATACGCGCAGTCGGAATCGCTGCGGCCTGCGGGGTGCTTGCCACCTGTGCGTCGCCGCCCAGCCTTCTCGAGCAGATACTGGTCTCGGGCGAGTTGCGTGTGGCGACCCGAAACGGTCCGGGCACTTTCTACCATGGCCCCGATGAACCCCGCGGCCTGGAATACGATCTGGCCAGGGGTTATGCGGAGTGGCTGGGCGTCAAGCTAAGTATCTACGAAGTCAACAGTTTTCCCGAGATGAGGCACTTGCGTTGTGGCGTTTTTTGGCCGCCGCCGATGTCTTGGATGGAGCCGCGATTCGTTCTTCGAGGGCATGATGAGGCGCCAAGTCGGCTCGTTCGGTTGAAAAGGCCCCTGGGTTCCGCTCAAATGGGAA
>JAJEFE010000001.1 GCA_022820625.1 Gammaproteobacteria bacterium
GCCCACCGCCTGCCCCCATTCGCGGGCCTCTCGCCCACGAACTCCACAGGCCCCACCATTATTTTGGGAATTAGAAGAAAAGAGGAAGACACTTTCGGAAGTTTGATGACAGACTTGAAAGGTCAATCCATATCAGTGCCGGATCCTAACGATAGAACCGGATCCGGCGCTCATCCGCTGTTCAGCGAGGATCCAGGCCAAATGGGAGTCTTGTTTGACTGTAATTGCTAATCGCCGCTCGGTAATGACCCTGTTTTCCGATCCCACCGATCCGTGGAGTCATCGCACCCGCCTGGTGCTCGCGGAGAAGAGCGTCAACATCGATTTCATCGATGTGCAACATGGCAACCTGCCCGAGGATCTGCTCGACCTTAACCCCTATAACAGCGTTCCGACGCTGGTGGACCGGGAACTGGTTCTCTACGATTCCCGGGTCATCGTCGAGTACCTGGACGAGCGCTTCCCGCACCCGCCACTGATGCCGGTGGACCCGGTAACGCGCGCACAATACCGTCTGTACCTTTATCGCATCGAGCGGGACTGGTACTCGAAGGCGGACAACATCGTCTCGGGCGGGGATCGCAAGATCGTGACCCGCGCTCGCAAGGAGCTGCACGACAGCATCGTGGCCACGGCGGAGATTTTCGCCGCCAAGAAGTTCTTCCTGAGCGACGAGTTCTCCCTGGTCGATTGCAGCATCGCGCCTGTCTTCTGGCGATTGCCGGTGTTCGGCATCGAACTACCCGCACAGGCCCGTCCAATCCTGCGCTACATGGATACGGTATTCTCGAGACCTTCGTTCCAGTTCAGTCTGACGGAACTGGAACAGGAGATGCGGGAGTAGGCAAGTGCTGGAACCACCTGAAAAACGAGTATCGGTTCCGGCAACAGCAACCTGATCCATGACGACACGACCCGAGCGCGGGCTTCGGGAGTTGTATACCGACCCCGAGCGAGCCGACTTCGAACTCTGGGGCCGACGCGCGGCCGGCACTGACCGGCGGGGATTTCTCAAGGGGGCCGGTCTGGCGGCCATGGAACGATTCCTGCATGCGGGAATTCCCATGGCGCGCTACATGCCGGCAGGCCTCATCCCCGTGCCGCTGGCGGGTGCTGCGCAGTCGTTCGCCCTTCCGGGAAAATCCGGTTTGATCCTGTTGAGCGATCGCCCGATCGGCGCGGAGTGCCCGGCGCACCTGTTGGACGATGCGATCACTCCGGTCGAGCGCCTGTTCGTCCGCAACAACGGTTTGCCGCCCTCCGTTGTCCACTCCGAGGCAGACGACTGGACCGTGGAAATCGCCGGAGAGGCTTGTATCTCGGCACGCACGTTTTCGTTGCGGGAATTAAAGACCGAGTTCCGGGTACACACCTACCATTTGCAACTGGAGTGCGCAGGTAACGGGCGCAGCAGATTCTTTCCACCTGCACCGGGCATGCAATGGACCACCGGGGCAATCGGCTGCCCCCGGTGGACGGGCGTGCGCGTGCGCGACGTGCTGGAGCGATGCGGGATCGCCGACAGCGCCGTCTATGTGGCTTTCGAGGGCGCCGACCGTCATCTTTCGGATCCGGACTCGCTGCCGATCTCCCGCGGCGTGCCGATGCACAAGGCCCTGGAGGACGAGTCGCTGCTGGCATGGGCGATCAACGGCCAGCCGCTTCCGCAACTGCACGGATTCCCGCTGCGCCTGGTATTCGGCGGTTGGCCCGGCTCGGCCTCCGGCAAATGGATCAGGCGCATTCTGGTCCGCGACCGCGTGCACGATGGCGAGAAAATGCTCGGTCAGTCCTATCGGGTGCCCTGCGAACCGGTCGCCCCGGGTGAGGCTGTCCCTGACGACAATATGTGCATCATTGACTCCATGCCGGTGAAGTCGCTGGTCACGTTTCCGACGTCCGGAGCCGAACACCCGATCGGCGAGCAGTTGCCCGCGCGCGGACACGCGTGCCTGAATACCAGCCGTATAGTCGAAACGCCGTGCACGTGGGGGCGACCCCTGGATGTCCGCGGACATGCCTGGGCCGGAGACGTGGAGGTCGCCGAGGTGAGAACGTCCATCGACTTCGGCGTGACCTGGCAACGGACGCACCTGGAACCGCCGGCGAACCGTCTGGCCTGGCAGCGCTGGACCAGCCGCGTCAATTTTCCCGTTCGCGGCTACTACGAAATTTGGGCGCGGGCGGTCGATGCCTACGGGCGCTCCCAGCCCATGATCGTGCCCGGCTGGAATCCGCGCGGGTACCTGAACAATGCCTGCCATCGCATCGCGGTGCGAGTGGTTTGAGGGCAGGCCGGTGACCTCGCGCGTCGAATCGGCGGGCCGCCAGCCGCTGAAACCAACTGAAGAATGAGGCGGAGGAAACTGAAGAAATAGCGCGCCCTCATCAGGTATTTGTGCACAGATCGGGCAGATTTGGACTTCGGTTTCAGCAGGGTAATGTGCCAGAATGGGCTTGCGTTCGGGATGATCCCGGCGGGAGCGGAAATGAAGTCGGATACAAGGATCATAGGCGCCGTGATTGGAATGGGAATGCTCCTGGTTTCCGTCATGGCGTTCCAGGGCGCCTCCACGAATGCCCGTTTCGACGATGTCAACACCCGTTTCGACGACATCAACACCCGCTTCGACGACATCAACGCCCGCTTCGACAGGATGGACACCCGCTTCGACAGGATGGATATCCGCTTCGACGGGGTGGACGCCCGCTTTGACAGGATGGACACTCGCATAGACGGCATTCAATACGAATTCACCACCCGCATGGACGGTATGCAAACCGAATTCACAACCCGCATCGACGGCCTGCGTTCCGACATGCGGGAAGACCACGCGGCGATCCACATGCGCCTGGACAGCCTGCGAGAGACCGTCTTGGAGATCGCTCAACGGCTTTCCCGCGTGGAAGGGCGCCTGGGCATGCCCCGCGGCGCTGACGGGCAAGCCACGCCGTAGAGTCAGCCCGCCACTTCGCCTGTCTCCCGGCGGAGTCTGGTGGGAATGCCGAAGTCTCCGGGCCGTAAAAATTTCCGGAATCGCAGTACAATCAATGCATGAACGTACTCTGTCGACCTAAAGCCGCCATGGCTCGTCCGCAATCGATAGCCGGTAAGCATTCACCGGCGTTCCCTGGGTTGCTGCTTGCATGCCTGTTCGGCAGCGGGCTGTTCGGGTTCGGTGCACTGGCGCAGCAGGGGCCGGATTGGCCGGATTGGGCCTATGGATTCACCGGGCCCTTGTCCGACGATTCGCTGGTGGCGCCTCCGTGTCCGGACCGTTCGCCGGCCATCGACTGCGCCTATGCCCCCGTCGCGGTTCCCGATGACGGCATCAAGCTGACCCTTCCCGGCACCGACCGGACCTTTACCCGCAACGAGGCCTGGTACAACTACGGTCCCGCGGACTGGTATCCCCAGGACCATCCGCCAATGCCGGATGTCGTCGCCTACGGCAGGCAGGAGGACGGGTTGCGTCCATGCGCGCTGTGCCACTTTCCCAACGGCCAGGGCAAGTCGGAGAACGGCCATGTGGCCGGTCTGCCGGATTCCTATTTTGTGCAGCAGCTACAGGCCTTCGAGGAGGGGTTCCGCCGCAGCGCCGATCCGCGCAAGGCCAATACCAACGAGATGGCGATGATCGCCGCGGCACTGAGCGCGGAGGAGAAACAGGCCATTGCCCGGTATTACGGTTCCATGCCGTATCGGCAGATGGTGCGCGTCGTGGAGACGGATGAAGCCCCGCAGGTGCGATCATCGCGCAACGGCCTGATGTTGCCGCTGGAAGACCTTCCGTGGGTGCCGCTGGGGATGAGAATCGTCGAAGTGCCTGAACATCCGGAGCACACCGAAATACAACGCGATCCCCGAGGCAAGTTTGTCGCATACGCCCCGCGGGGAAGCCTGGCTGCGGGGGAGGAGCTGGTGGTCACGGGCGCCGGCAGGACGGTTCAGTGCGGCATCTGCCACGGCCCGGATCAGCGGGGCGTCGGCGACATTCCGAGCATTGCCGGGCGCACGGCCAGCTACACGATGCGTCAATTGTGGGACGTCAGGCAGGGTTCCCGGGTAAGCCCGATCATGGCGCCCATCCTGATCAATCTGACGGCCGAGGACATGTTGTACATCTCGGCGTATCTCGCATCGCTGCCACCTTAAGCCGCCACGTTCGGTCCGGGAGGCGGGCTCATCGGAGGCAACAAATCCAGGGTACCGGTGCCTGGCGCTCGGTGCGCAGGGGCAATTCTGTGCATTTTCAGCCTTTATCGATCCAAGCGGACGGAAAATTGGAGTAACATCAAGAGAACTCCACAATCGAACAATCGCAGAAGAAGGGGAGGATTCCGGTGAAACCGATCAGATTTTTCCTTGCCGTCAGTGTATCGGCGCTATCGCTCGGCTTGGTTTCATGCCAGCAGGCCCAGGACCAGGGTGCGGCTCAGGATGAGAGCGTCGCCCAGGATCAGGCAGCGGCCCAGGATCAGGATCAAACCCAGGCCCAGGAACGCGTGCAGGCCATGGACGAGAACGGGGCGCCCCTGTTCCAGGTCGATCCGTTCTGGCCCGGTCCGCTGCCGAACCGCTGGAGCATGCAGCAGGTGACCGGCATCCACGTGGATCACATGGACATCGTATGGTTCCTTAACCGGCCCAACGGCGCCGAGGGTGACGAAATCGCGGGCGGCGATGAGGAACCCTATCGAATGGCCTGCTGTACCAAGAGCCCGGAAGTGATCGCGATGGATGTGGACGCCAACATCGTCCACGCCTGGGGTGATGCAGACCACCATCCCAACTGGCCGAGGAGCCTGCAGACGGTCATCGCGGACCGCGAAGGCTATGTCTGGGTCGGAGGCCTGGCGCCGCAGGACAGCATTCTCAAGTTCACCCGCGAAGGCGAATTCGTGTGGGATTTCGGCCGTCGCCCGCCGGAAGGCGTGCAGATGGAAGAGGATAACGCCGAGACCGAGGTGCTGACGCAGAAGGGCCGGTTCCAGCTCGACCAGGACGAGCGCGAGATCTACGTCATCAACTGGAAGCGGGTGCTGGTGTATGACATGGATACCGGTGACTTCAAGCGCGGCTGGGGCGGTCACGGCATGCCGCTGGAAGAGATCACCAACGATCCCATCCCGCCCTACGAATGGGACGGTACACGTCCGCCGGAAGAGCCCAATTTCGTGCCAGCCATGCATTTCATCGAGATCTCGAACGACGGGCTGGTCTACGTGGGCGAGCGCGGCCAGAACCGCATCCAGGTCTTCCAGAAGGACGGCACCTGGGTGCAGGACATCTACGTCGCCGAATGGACGCCCGCCGAGCGGCTCGGCCCGACCCAGTGCGGCGGAGTCTCGACCCGCAAGGAACTGCCCGTGTGCGGGGTCATGTACAAGATGGCGATTTCGAAGGACCCTGAGCAGAACTACCTGTATGTCGCCGACTCGGGCAACTCCAGCGTCTGGATCGTGAACCGTCTCAGCGGCGAGACGTTGGGCTCCTTCGGCGGCAATGGCCGCTACGCGGGCCAACTGCACTGGATCAACGCTATCGCGACGGATTCCCTCGGCAACATTTACACGGGCGAAGTGGAACACGCCAAGCGGATTCAGAAGTTTGAACCCGTGTGGGAGTGAGTCGACGTATTCGGCTTGGCAATTTGGTTGCACGGCAGGTAAGGCGGCCCGGCGCGGCGGTTGCGCGAAAACTGATTTGAGGGGGAAGATATGAAACTGCTCGAAAAACATGTTTTGTTGGTTATCGCGCTCGGCGCATCGGGCGCCATGGCGCACCATGGCCCGGTCACCAATCCCGCGCTCTACCTGACCGATGAAGTGGTCGAGTTGCAGGGTGAGCTGACGGAAATCCTCTGGCGCAACCCGCATCTTCGCGGCCGCATCGCCGTGGTGGGCGACGACGGTCAGGAGACGATCTGGGAAGCGGAACTCGGCCCGACTCCCCGCTCGTTCGAGCGCCGCGGTCTCGGTCCGGAGGATTTTCTCGGGGACGTAAGGATTGCGGGCTACGTCTCAAGGCACGGCGAGAATGCCTTGGGGGCGTTGCACGTGCTGCTGCCAAGCGGTGAAGAGCTCGTGCAGGGTAATCGCACGCCGCGCTGGTCGAACGAGCTGGTTGCCGCCGCGCCGCCCGAGACCATCGATCCGGCCCTGGTCGCGGAGGCCCGGCGGACGGCTGACGGCATATTCAGAACATGGGGCAGACGGCATACGAATATCGAGCCGCAGCTGGAGGGGGTTGAATTCACCGAACGCGGCCGGGAATTGAACGCCGCGTACGATGCGGTGTTGCACAACATCGAGGTCCTCGAATGCCGACAGGGCATGCCCGACGCCATGTTCGACCCGGTGACCATGGAAATCACCGATGAGGGCGATCGCATCATCATCCACATCGCGGAGTACAACACCCGGCGGACGATCCACAAGGAGGGAACGGCAGGCGCCGCCGAACCCGTCGCCAGCGCCACCGGGCACTCCGTAGGACGCATGGACGGCGACGACCTGGTCATCACGACGACCCATATCGACTGGCCCTATTACTCCGAACTGGGCACGCCGCAGTCCGACCAGGCGAGCTATCTGGAGAGGCTTTCCGTGGCCGAAGACGGAAACAGGCTGAACTATTCGATCACGATCACCGATCCCGTCGTCTTCCCCGGACCTGTAACCCTGGAATCGTACCGGTTGTGGACGCCCGGCGTGGAGATACCGCCGTTCAATTGCGTACTGGACTGGGAGGACGCGCCGGACTGAGGCCATTCGCCTGCCGGCAAGTCCGCCGGTCGCCCGGTTCAAACTGATGCAGTCAGCAACGGTCTGAGCGCCCGGATATCCTCGACATCCTCGATCGAATGGATCCGTTCGATCAGCGTGTCCGTGCGCGCGTCACCCAGTATCGGCGCCATGAGTTCGCGGGCTTTCCCGTTCACCTGATCCGTGGTGAACGGATTCTCCGGTGTCCCCGGGGCATGGCTCACGAACAGATCGACCTGCCGGCCATCGGTCATGGTGACCTCCACGAAGCCGCTTCGGGGCGCTTCCAAGACGGCCAGTTCCGGGTCCGCGATCAGTTCGATCTTCTCCCGTGCGGCGACGACTTCGGGATCGGTCATCCGCTCGAAAGAGTGGCTGTTGTCGAAGTCGATGAAGCCGTCCACCAGCGCCACGGCCATGATGTGCTGAACGTTGACGTCGGGCATGCTGCGGCTGTCGACGATCCGGGCGCCGTCCTCGGGCAGGCGCAGCAGGATGTGCTCGACGTTGCCGGCGGTCAGCCCGTGCTGCTCGCGCAGGGTAAAGAATGCCGAGAGCGGCGACTGGATGGGATATCCCACGGGGAAGGGCTTGATCGCCGTTTCCTCCACGTAGAACCGTGAACCCAGGTCGGCGACCATCGCTTCGGGATCGGGATCCGTCGACAGGGCGTCGATGACGTTGCGCTCGCCCTCCAGGGCGTCGGTCACGCCGGTGAATCCGGCCTGGACCATGGTCGCCGCGGCCACGCCGTTGCGGGCGCCCATGCCGCTGAAGTCGAAGGCCTTTTCGATGTGTTCCGGATCGCGCACCCAACTCCACACACCGGATACCTGCTGAACGCCGTAGGAGATGGCGTAGCGCATCTGCATTTCGTCGAACCGCGCCATGGATGCCGCGGCGGCGGTGGCGCCGAATGTCGAGCTGTAACCTTCAGCGCTCCGTCCCCTTGCGCGGACGAGGGCCGGGTTCAGCGCGACCAGGAAGCGGCAGCACAGGTCATAACCCAGCACCACCGCGCGAAGAAATTCGGTCCCCGAACTCGCCTCGCGCTCGCCCATGGCGAGGGCCGCCGGGACCACGGAGCAGCCGGGGTGAGCCTTGGTGAAGGGGTGAAAGTCGTCGGTCTCGTCGGCATGGGCGAACATCGCGTTGGCGAGCGCCGCATTGACTGCTGAAGTCATGATGTCAGTCGTCGCCACGGAGGCTTCGGGAATACCACCCTGGCCGCGCACATAGTCGATAGTGACCTCGCCCGGGCCCAGACGGGCTCCCGACACGATAGCGGCGAATGTGTCGAGAATACGGTGCCTGGCTGCAAGTCCGGTGGACGGGTGAAGCGGTAGGTCGCGTGCTTCAACCATATAGCGGGCCAGTCGACCGGTCAGGTCATCGCGGCGCTCCGGTTGCGGCGTCTGGGCGCGAGTGCCGGTGGCGCGCACCTGCAGCGCGGCCATCGCCAGCGAACCGCCGGCTCCCCGCAGTACGGTTCGGCGCGACAGGCGCGGTTGCTCCGGGTCAGGCTGCTCCTGACGGTCGTCCAGATCGTTGTCCCGGGTATCCACGTGCCGCTATGCCTCCAGCAGATCGGCGTCGATGAGGTCGCAGATGCAGTGGATGATCAGACCGTGTACTTCCTGGATGCGGCTGGTGCGGTGCCCCGGTACGCGGATCTCGATATCGTTTTCGTCCAATGCATCGGCCATCGCGCCGCCATCCCGGCCGGTCAGCGCGACGACGCCGATGCCGCGCTCGTGAGCGGCCCTGACGGCCCTGACGACGTTTTCGGAATTGCCCGAAGTGGTGATCGCAAACAACGTGTCACCCTTCCGGCCCAGCGCGCGCACCTGTTTGGCGAAGACGTCCGCGTAGGCGTAGTCGTTGGCAATCGCGGTGAGCGCGGAGGTGTCGGTGCTCAGGGTGACCGCCGCAAGCCCGGGCCGCTCGGTCTCGAAGCGTCCGAGTAACTCGCCGCTGAAATGCTGGGCGTCAGCTGCCGAGCCGCCGTTGCCGCAACAGAGGATCATCCCGCCGTCAGCCAGGCACGCGGCCAGCGCGCGGCCGGCTTCGACAATCGCAGGCGCCAGCGCCCGCGATTCCCGGGCAAGCTCGATACTCTCGTGAAACTGGTCCAGTACGCGTTCTTGCATCTTCCCGCCAGCACTTTGCCCGGAAATCCGGAACCCTTCAAGCACCGCCCCCATCGAAGGCGTTCCTGATCCAGCGCACGGTAGGGGCGGACCTGTCGATATTGTCGATGCAGAACACATCGAAGCGCAGGCGATAGTCGCTCCACTGCGGATGGGTCATCAGCAGGTGGCGGGTTGCGCGAACGAGTTTGCGCTGCTTGCGACCGTCCACCGACTCAACGGCGCGGGAGAATCGGCTGCCGGCACGGGCGCGCACTTCGACGATGACCAGCGTGTTGCCGTCGAGGCAGACAAGATCCAGTTCACCCAGACGGCAACGATATCGCTGGATCAGTACCTTCAGGCCCTTCCGCTGCAGGTACCGGGCCGTGCGCTGTTCCCAGGCGAGTCCGATTTCCGCCGCGGCGGATGCCTTACCTGATGCCGGCGAGTTCAGCGGTGGTCTCGGCTGCGGCGCCCGCGTCGGGTTCGACTGCTACGGGAACCCCGTCGCGAAACTGCGCCAGGGGAAGTTCGCGGCGTACCCGGCCGGCCTCGTCGAGACTCAGCACGCCGGACAGGGCCGGGAATGACGAGAGCGTGTTCGGGTTCTCGTGAAGCGCAAACATCAGCCGGAAGGCATCGAAACCGAATCCGTAGAACCGGGTCCACTGCGCCGACGTTCGCTGGGGCCAGTAGCGGTGCAGCGTCGCGGCCAGGGTCGGCGGAGCGGCGCCCGCCTCCAGCACCCAGGGTGTGTCGGCAAACAGCAAATCGTTCAGATCCCCGTTCTGTCGGCTGCTCTCGTAGATGGCCGAAGTCGCGTACGTTGGAATATCGCCGGCAAAGTAGAATCGCAACTGGGGCGCCAGCAGGCGGCCGGCGGCCGCGTCTGCGGCGACGAAGATCACGTCGATATCCTGGCGGCGCCTGGATTCGAATTCCAGCGGGATGCCGAGATCGACACCCAGTTGCCGGCGTCGCTGGTCGCTCCGATCGATGTTCAGTACCGTGGTAATCGCGCTTGAGAAATCCTGACCGGCCGGGTCGTATGTCCTGATCTGCAGGAGTTGTCCGCCGAGCGCCTCCAGCTCCGTTCGAAAGCTGTCGAGCAGCCGGCTGCCCCAGTCATTGTGGGGAATCAGCGCCACCGCGTTGGATGCGCCGTTGGTCACCGCGTCGCGGGCTACCTGGCTTGCCTCGTCTTCGGGCGCCAGCGCGAATTGATAGAGATTGGCCGCGGACCGACCGTTCTCCAGCGTGTTCAGCGCCAGCGTCGTGGCCGGTCCGGCGGCATCCATGATGGCCTCGAGCTCGGGCTTCAGCAGCGGTCCGACGATGAATTCAGCGCCGTCGTCGCGGGCGGCGATGTAGGCTTCCCGGGCTCCAAGCAGGCCCGTGTCGTAGATGTGCAGTGCCGGTCTGCCGCGCGCGCCGGCCTCCGACTGGTTCAGGTGTGCGGCGAGAAATCCATCCTGAATGGCGATTGCGGCCTGTCGCTGTGGCCCCGTCAGTGGCAGCAGCAGCGCCACCCGGGTCAGCGGGGTGGTTACTTGCGACCGTGCTGCGCGAATCTGCTCGTGAAGTTCCAGAATGCGCTGCGCCTGTTCGGTCGTTGCATCGCTGCCGGCACGGGTCAGCCATTCGGCGGCGGTATCGTAGGCCCCCAATACAACGAGTACTTCCGCACCTGCGATGAGAAATCCGCTGAGTTCGCTGCCGCTGGAGGCGCCGACGAGTTGAGAGTAAGCTTGCAGGGCCTGTTCGAACTCTTCCTGCTCGAGCAGTCTGGCGGCCTCCTGCTCGAGGGCGTTCACATCCACCGGCGGCTGCTCGGGACCCATGGTTTCGCAGGCCGACAGCATTGCCAGCCAGGCCATCAAGGCTGGCGTCCGGAGGCGGTTCAGCATCGGTAAAGCTTGCACAGTTCGGTTGCTCGCGGGCAGCATGATCGCATGAACTCGACTACCACCGGCACACTCTATGTCGTCGCGACACCCATCGGTAACCTGGACGACATCAGCTTGAGGGCGTGTCGAGTACTCGACTCGGTGGACCTGATTGCTGCCGAGGATACTCGGCGCACGCGGGGATTGCTATCGAAGTTTGGAGTGAGGCACTTGCGTTGTGGCGTTTTTTGGCCGCCGCCGATGTCTTGGATGGAGCCGCGATTCGTTCTTCGAGGGCATGATGAGGCGCCAAGTCGGCTCGTTCGGTTGAAAAGGCCCCTGGGTTCCGCTCAAATGGGAAC
>JAJEFE010000138.1 GCA_022820625.1 Gammaproteobacteria bacterium
GTTCCCATTTGAGCGGAACCCAGGGGCCTTTTCAACCGAACGAGCCGACTTGGCGCCTCATCATGCCCTCGAAGAACGAATCGCGGCTCCATCCAAGACATCGGCGGCGGCCAAAAAACGCCACAACGCAAGTGCCTCACAGTTGGGATTGGCTTGATAAAAGACCTGATTTCCGGTCCTTTCGCGCACTAAAAGCCCGGATTCGGCCATGGCTTTCAGTTCACGATGTAGTGAACCGGCCGATACGCCCGTTCTCCGCGCGAGCTCGCGAACGTGAAATCGCTCATCCGGATGCAGGAACAGGCTCGCCAACACAAGGCGCCGATACGGGCTGAACATGAATTCGATCGGTTGCTTGGCCATTGCGGGTGGGGATTGTTCTCACATTCGCTTCGAATGTAGCGAATGTGAGAACGCTTGCAAGTCCTTTATTTCCGCCGATGTCTCGCGGTTATTCGGGCCGGGGCAGGAAGATTGCGCACTATTTATCGCCGTAGCGCCGGCCACACACCGTTGTCGCCGAATTCGGCCTGGATGGTTTCCGGGGAGGAAGCCTCGCGCATCATGCAGGCTTCGATGCCGTTTTCGCAGTCGAGGCCGGCAACGGCACGGCCCGCATTACGCTACAGATCCTCGGGACCCGGTGGGGCCGCGACTTCGCTTGCTCGCTGGGTCCTGGATCGCAGCAACTGGCGGACCGGGCCGCCGTTGATCGAGACGTTGCGCATGGAGAAGCGGTTGACGTTGAACTGGCTCGGGCGGCCGTAGATCAGCAGCGTGTCGCCGACCTCGATCTCGCCGGGGTAGAGCCCGTAGGTTCTGGCCAGCAGCCCGGGTGCGTGGCTGACCGCGTCCCAGATCTCGCCCTCTTCAAGCGGGCCGCCGGTGATGCGGATGCGCACGCGGATGTGGGGGTCGGTCCAGAACAGTCTTTCCACCACGCCCTCGATCTCGAACTGTTCTGCGTTGCCGAATTCGGCGGCCACGGAATGGTGGGCGCTGGCGGCGCCGGTTCCCAGCAGGAACACGGCCAGCGCGGCAAGGGTTATCAGCAGACGATTCATGATTTCGATCTCCTCAATCTTCGGCAGGATCGATGTACGAACTCTCCAGCAGGGCCGGGTCGTAGTAGGGCACATGGACCTCCGGGTCGTACTCGCATTCGGATGGGTAGAAGAAGGTGTCTTCGGGCAGCCGCGTCCAGAAGGCGTGGGAAATCCGCGGCCACTCGTAGGTCTGCGGGTCGACGGCCATCAGCAGTACCTCGACGGTGTCGCCGTCGGGGCGCAGCGTGTAGCGCTCCAGGAACTTCAGTTCGTCGGAAGTTACCAGGGTCGCCCCGTGAGCCAGCCCGTCCGGAAAGGTGTCGGTCTCGATGACGACGGTATTGCCCTCGCGCCGGCCCGAGGACGTGCCGAGCATGCGCGTCGCCCCGGTTCGGGTCTCGCCGTCCAGGTAGATCACCCGTTCGGCGGCGTTGTGCTCGTAGTAGATTTCCAGCCGGTCGGGGAACTCGGCCATCCGCACGGCGGTATTGGAGGCGAAGGAGGTGCGGGGCACGTTGTAGCCCTCGCAGAACACCTCCGGGTCGTCCATGACGGTGAGGCCCTCGGTTCGCGCCTGCCCGGCCTCGGTCAGGTGGACCCCCGCGCTGTAGCCCCGGGAGCGCTCCCACAGGCCGGTGAGGTTCTTGCCCGATGCCGACATGCCGTCCGGCGCGCCGCCCATCTGGGCTAACGCGCTGGAGCCCATGCCGAGGCAGGCGGCTGTGAGCAGCGCGGATCCCAATACTGCGTTGTTCATCGAATTCAGTCTCCTTGCCCGGAACTCATCCTGTGTGACTTCGCCATGTAACTTCGAACTTAATCGTCCTCCCCGGAACGCTCCCACATCTCGCAGCTGCTGGTTTCAATGTTGACGCGCGCGGACCAGTCGAACGCCGTCTCGATGACCAGGGGCTCGTCGAACATCACCGGATCCGTGGCGGTCAGGCGATAATCGAGGCGAGCCGGCTCTTCGCCCTCGGCCAGTACTACCGTGAATCGCTCCTCGAAGGCCACCTGGTCGGTCTGCGGGGTCCCTTCGCGGTCGAAGTAGGGGTAGTTCACCAGCGTGGTGTCGACCACGAGCACATCGTCGCTTTCCCAGCGCCCGGCGGAGTAACCGAGGTGGCTGTGGGGCGTTCCTTCGGGGGGCGCGTCGCGGTCCAGGTGGATGATCCGGTCGCCGCCCCACCAGAAGTGGCGCATGACGATGCGGTCGCCTTCGTCGACGAACTCCATGGAGCCCGGCAGCATGCGCTCGGGCATGCCCCGGGGCACACACTGCAGGATGGGGTGATCGATGGGCCGGAAGGCGTCCTTGGCGGCGCGTCCGGCCTCGCTGAGCACGTGGTCGTAATCCTGCAGGGCCATCCATTCGCTGGGGCGCAGGCCCATGCCCCAGATACCGAAAATGCTGTCTGCCTCGGCTTCGGGTCCGTCGGCCCGGCGCTCGCGATACGGCGCGTCCTCGGGTTGCAGCCGCCGGTCCGACCAGATGAGTTCGCCGCGCCCGCCGGCGTACTCCAGCCCGTTGGGCAGCAGCAGGTTGCGCAGCCCGAGGAAATCGTCCCGGTGCCTGGAAACGAAACCCGCCGCCTTCACCTGCTCCCCGACGGGAAACATGTCGGCGGTGAAACCGCCGCTTTCCAACTGGCTGGGGACCCCGGTCTCGAGCTCCCAGAACACTTCTTCGCCGGATTCGACCACCACCTTGAGCCCGAAGCGGACATGGGGATTGCGCCAGAAGACCTCGGTGAGTTCTCCCTCGAGGATCACAAGCTGGTCGGTGTCATAGAAGGCGGGCGCGCCCACGGGGCCGTGGTGCGCCCACAACCGGGTTGCCGCGACGGTGGTCAGCAAGACCGCCAGGGCGATGATTCGGCGATCCATAACGTATCCATCATACGCGCATCGTGTTGGCCGTATCGGGAGAGGTGGCCGGCGTAACTGTATAGAAATGAAAAGCGGACGGAAATCTGCACTGCGCACAAGGAGTTGAGGCGTGTTGCGCAAGTCGGCGCTACGGTAGATTCTGTGCGATCTCGTATAGAATCGGTTCCGATGAAACAACCGTTGCAGCTCGGCCTGACACCCGGAGCGGTCGTCTCGCTCCCGGTGCGCGACGTCCGGAAATCCTCCGCCTGGTATCAGGAGACGTTCGGTTTCGGCATTGCACGAACCCTGGACGAACCGGTCTGGTGCGAACTGACCACGGCAACCGACGGACTGCTCATCGGGCTTGCCCAGGTGCAGCAGGCCGAGCCGGGGGATACCACTCCGATTTTCACGGTACGGGACATCGAACGCGCCGCCGCTGTGCTGGACTCCCGGCAGATCGCCACCAGCGAGATCGTCACCGTGGACGGACACGCCCGGCTGCTGACCCTGCAGGATCCCGACGGCAACACGCTGATGCTTCAGGAGGTGCTGTGAGAGGCGGCTGCGGCGTATCGTCCATGGGGGAAATGCCGTGAGCACGGCAGCCCGCGTGATGGCCGATTGCCAGGTGGTGGTGATCGACGACGACCCTGAACTGTGCTACATGCTCAACGAGTTGCTGCGCACCGACGGGTATGTAACGGCCACGTTCCAGAGCGGCGCGGAAGGGTTGAAGGTGTTGCGCAACTCGCTGCCGCAACTGGTCATCCTGGACCTGCAGATGCCCGATATGGACGGTTTCCAGGTACTGCGGCATCTCAGGATGGAATCGGACGTGCCCGTGCTCATCCTGACGGCCCGCGGCGACGACCGCGACCGGATCAGGGGCTTCGAACTGGGCGCCGACGACTATCTGCCCAAGCCCTTCAACCCCCGCGAGTTGCTGCTGCGGGTGCAGGCCATCATGAAGCGCACCGCGCCGCTGGCGGCCACTGCCTCCACTGAGGTGGGTCCGCTGATGCTGGAACGGCTGAAGTGCCTGGCGCACGTCGGCAGCCGTACCGCGAAGCTCACCAGCGCCGAAGCGCGGGCCCTGGAAGCGCTGATGCGAACGCCGGACCGGGTAGTGTCCAAGGACGAACTGACCCGCTTCGCCCTCGGGCGCGGCCGGATGCCCTATGAGCGGGCCATCGATACGCACATATCCCACCTGCGCACCAAGATCGGCAAGGACGTGGCCGGCGAATCGCCCATCCGCAACGTGCGCGGTGCAGGCTACCTGCTGTTGTCCGACTGGGATCCGGGTCCGGCGTGATGGGTCTGTTCTGGCGCATCTTCTTCTCGTTCTGGGCGGCCATGCTGCTGTTGCTCGGCGTGATGGCCTACAGCGCCTACCTGGTGGTCAACGCGTGGAACCAGCAGAGCCAGTTGAGCTACACCGAACTGGTCGGGCGGGCGGATGCGGTGCTGAAGGTCGGCGGGGAGGAGCGCCTCAGGTCCTGGCTGCGCAATCCGTCCAACTTCCCGCCCGACCTGACGCTGTTCGTTTTCGATCCGCAGGGCGCGGAGATTCTCGATCGTCCCATCCCGCCGCCGGTCGAAACCACCCTCAACACGGCCGACCCCGCCAACAGGCTGCCGCGTTACCGGGTTCGGCAACTGGTTTCCGGCGAGGGCGTGGAGTACTCGGCCGTTCTCGGCCCCAATCCCCCACCCATCCTCGGCGCGCTTGGCACGCCGCTGATGCGCTGGACGGTCATCGTCGCCGCATTCGTGATCAGCCCGCTGGTCTGTTTCGTGCTCAGCCGTTCGCTCACGGATCCCCTGAGACGGGTGGTGGCGGCCACCCGCAGGCTCGCCGCCGGCGATCTGGCGACGCGGGTGGAAGTCGGCGCCCGCGGCCGCGACGACGAAGTGGGCGAGCTCGGCCGGCAGTTCGACCGGATGGCCGTGCGACTGGAACAATTGATCACCACCCGCACGGAACTGTTCCGCAATGTCTCCCACGAGCTTCGAACGCCGCTGGCCAGAATCCGCATCGCCACCGAACTGGCCCGGCGCAAACCCGGGGAACTTGACGACCAGCTTGGACGTATCGAGCGCGAGACGGATCACCTGGACCTGCTCACCCGGCATGTCCTGAGCCTGGCCCACCTGGATGAATCGCCCGCGGATGCGGACCTGCTCGAAATCGACCTGGTGGAACTCGTGGAGGGCGTGGCCCAGGACGCCTCCTATGAGGCCGAGGCCCAGGGCAAGAAGGTGGTCTGGGAGGCCGGTGACAAGGGTCCCGTTGTTCGCGCCAACGCCGACCTGCTGCACAGTGCCGTGGAAAACGTGGTACGCAACGCGTTACGCCACACGCCGCTCGGCACCCAGGTGGAGATCAGTCTGAAGGCAAACAACGGAGTCGCGCATCTCCGTGTTCGCGACGACGGTCCGGGCGTACCCGACAGTGACCTGCAGAACATTTTCGAGCCCTTTCACCGCGGGTCGCGGAGCAAGGGGACCGGGGTGGGTCTCGCGGTCACGCAGCGGGTCGTCTCTCACCTCAATGGCCAGGTGAGTGCCCGCAACGATTCCCGCGGCGGGCTCTGCGTCGACATGGAGTTGCCGCTGGTTCCCGCTGCGTCCGCAACGCCCGGCGCCTGATCCGTCAGCGCGCTATTCGATCGGCAGACTGTCCAGCCAGTCCATCACGCGCGCAGCGATGTCGGCGCTGTTGTCGTCCTGCATGAGCATGTGGGAATTGCCGCGAATGCCTTCCTCGACCAGTTCCAGCATGTCGCCGCGGCCGCCCATCTCCCGCACCAGCGCCGCGGTGGCCCGGCAGGATTCCAGTCGCCCGGTCTGATTGCGGGACTCGATGTAGTCCCCGTATACCGCCAGGAAGGGGATATGGGCGATGGGCTCCACATCCTCCGCGGCTGTCGGGCACCCGGTGGGTTCGAGGACCACTATGGCGCTGACCAGGTCCGGGTTTCTTCGCGCAATATTGAAAATCACCGGGCCACCCGCCGAGTGGGGCATGAGTACAGCCGGACCGGTACGCTGCAGCAACACTTCAAGCGCCAGGACGTTGGGGTTGTTCGACTCGATGGGAGGCAGCCCGCCGCCAGCTGCCTGACCACCTGCACCTGCCGCGCCGCCACCGCCCATACCCATTCCGCCGGCACCCATCGCAGCGCCGCCGCCTGCGGCCATTCCGCCGCCATCGGCGGTTGCCCCCATGCCGCCGCCGGCCGCACCGCCCATGCCGCCGCCACCACCCACGCGAGGCGGCCAGGAGGCGTAGAACTGATCCATATGGTCGGTGGGGAAGCGCGCATCGGGGTACGGCTCGCCCGGCGTGTCGCCGAATCCCCATCGGCGCCATACTTGGCCGATACTCCAGGTATTGACGCCGGGAGCCGGCTCGGTGGCGCTTCGGAAGGGCCCTACGGCGAACCCAGACGGTCCCGTGTTGACGGGATCGTAGACGTAGGCGCTGAATCCTCGCCGCGCGAAAGCCTGGGCCCATCCCTCGCGCCCGTCAGGCGTGTGCAGGTAAATGTAAGCAGACAAGCCGAGGCCCGGATACATCACCACGGGCGCTTTCGGCTGGTCTGTTTCGGGCACCAGGTAGTGCACCAGGGCCTGGTCCACGTGCTGCTCAAAGCCGGCGGTGTTCCGCACCTCGCCCCCGACATAGAACATTCCCATATCGCGGAGCGTGAGTGGCTCCTGGGCGCAGGCGCTGCCCGAGACAGTCAGGCAGGCCAGGGTAGCCAGCAAGGCTTGCGGTGTTTTCGTGACCGAAGTCGTTTGTGTGCGCATGTGCCAACCTCGCATGGTTGCGCCCAAAACCCCAGCCATTCTAGGCGACCCTTCACCTTGGGGTCAGTGAAGAAATGTCGCCCGTGGCACGCGCCGTGTCAGGTCACTTCGTTCAGCCGCCCGGTGGTGACGTCGTATACGAATCCGCGGATCTGGTCCTTGACCGGAATGAACGGGCACGCCTGAATCCTGCGGATGGACTGGCGCACATCCTCTTCCTCGTCCGGGAACGCTTCCAGCGCGAACGACGGGCGCAGGCCGGTGTCGGCCTCGATCTGCGCCTTCACGGCATCGTCGGTGAAGGTCACCATGCCGCAGTCGGTGTGGTGGATGAGGATGATTTCCCGTGTCCCCAGCAGTCGCTGCGAAATGGTCAGCGAGCGCAGCACGTCATCGGTGACCACGCCGCCGGCGTTGCGGATCACGTGGGCGTCGCCCTCTTCAAGTCCGAGCAGGCCTCCGGTTTCGATGCGGGCATCCATGCAGGCGACGACGGCCGTCTGTCTGGAGGGTGGAATCGGCGCGTCTCCCTTGTCGAATTGTTCGACATATCGGGCATTGTTGGCGAGAAAGTTGTCGGTTGCAGACATTGTTTACCCCTGGTGCATGGCAGATGTCCCGCCAGACTAAACCCGCGGTCGCGCTGGTGCAAAATACCGATTCGTTCGCTTGTAATGACGCCTCGAAATATGGCGCAACCTCCGGGTTTGAGGGTCGGCGCACTGTCTGACTACCATTCGGACTCCGGCGCGCTACCCGAGCCATCGTCATTCGATCGTAATGTGAAGATTCATTTAGATGCAGGCGATTCCGAAAATTGAGTCCCTTAACCGGTGCGATAATCCCATGATTGGGCGATCGGCGTCGGCAGGCTGTCTCTTGATGCATCGCAATTCAATCCAGGTATTGCTCGCGGCCATATGCCTGGCGGCCCTGAATTCGGCTGCGATGGCGCAGTCCGGAGGCGCGTCTGCGGAAAAGTCGGTGCGGATCGTTCGCACGAATTCGGCGCCCGTCATCGACGGTGTACTGGATGAAGAGATCTGGAATCAGGCGGTGCGGGTTGACGACTTTCACCAGATCGACCCAAACGAATACGAAGAAACCACCGAGACGATGCTCGTATTCGTGCTCTACGACGATTCCCACCTGTACATTGGGGCGCGTCTGCTGGACAGCGAGCCAGGGGAAATCACCGCCCAGATTCTTCGCCAGGGATCCAGTGTCGACGACGACGATTACTTCGGCGTGATCCTCGACCCCTTTCTCGACAGGCGCAACGGCTACCTGTTTCAGTTGAATCCCAACGGTGTGCGTTCCGAGGCGATCTACCGCAACACCACCCAGACCAATTTCGACTGGGTGGGCATCTGGCGCGCGCAGGCCAGGGTTCACGAGGAAGGGTGGACTGCGGAGATGGCCATCCCGTTCAAGACCCTGTCCTTCGACCCGAACAGCGACAGTTGGGGAATCAATTTCACCCGCGGGATTGCCCGCCGCAACGAAACCGACGGCTGGATGTCCCGGACCCGCCAGCAGAACCCGAGCATTGCCGGCACGCTCGTGGGCCTTCAAGGCCTGGAGCAGGGACTCGGCCTGGACGTCGTTCCGTCGCTGAGCTCCCGCGAGTCCAGATTCTTCGTTCCGTCCGGCTCCGAATCCGCGACGGAGCCTTCCGTGGACGTGTTCTACAAGTTCACGCCGGCGTTAACGGGCGTTCTGACGCTGAACACGGATTTTTCCGCCACCGAGGTGGACGACCGCCAGGTCAACCTCACCCGATTCAGCCTGTTGTTTCCGGAAAAGCGGGACTTCTTCCTTCAGGACGCGGACATATTCGAATTCGCGCGCCTCTCCGGACGGAGTGGAGGCGGCGGTCCCGGTGGTCCGGGCTCGCAGAACGGCCGGCCGTTCTTCTCTCGCTCGATCGGCCTGAGCGAGTCGCGGCAGCCGGTGGATATCGAAGCAGGGGCGAAGTTGACCGGCCGGATCGGCCGGTGGAACGTCGGCGTCATCGACATCCGCCAGGCGGCCTTCGAAGACGTAGAGGCAACGAACCTGTTCGTGGGTCGGGCCGTCGTCAATGTCCTGGATGAGTCGAACCTCGGTGTCATCGTGACGGACGGAGACCCCCATTCCAATCTGGACAACACCGTGGTGGGCGCGGACTTTCGCTACCTCAATACGCGTCTGCCGGGCAGGCGCACGGCCGAAGGCGATGCCTGGTACCAGAAATCCTCGACCCCCGGTCTGGACGGCGACGACACGGCGTTCGGCGCCGGGTTTCGAATCCGGAGTATCGACAAGTGGAACGGCAATCTGAGCTATGTTCAATTGGGAGAGCATTTCAATCCCGCCCTGGGTTTCGCCAACCGGGTCGGCATACGCCAGTACTCGGGGAGTATCGGGTACTCTCATCGACCCAGAGGCACGTTTTACCGGGCACTGTTCGGTGGGCCGCAGTTCGAGCGCAGCGAACGGCTGACGGACGGGAGTCTGCAGAGCGAGTCCATCGGTTTTCGCGCAGGTTTTTTCTCCCACGCCGGCGATCGTGTATTTTCCGGTTGCTCACGGGACACGGAAGGCCTGATCCGCCCGTTTAACATCCGCCGCGCCCGCAACCCCGCGAACAACGTCGTAATTCCCTTGGGCCTGTATACCTTCGACGGGTGCCAGATCGACATCGGAACCGCGGACCAGCGCAAGATTGCCGTGGGTTTCTCCTACGAGTCGGGGGACTTTTATGACGGGCGGAAAACCTCGATGCAGCCGAGGATCGTATGGCGGCCGTCCTCGCACTTTGCCCTTGACGTACGGTATCAGATTAACGACATCGATCTGCCTTACGGCGCGTTCGTCTCCCGGCTGACCCGGCTGCGCACCGATGTCGTGTTCTCCTCAACGCTTTCCTGGGTCAACCTGGTCCAGTGGGACAATGACAGCTATGAATTCGGGATCAACTCGCGGCTGCACTGGATCCCGCAGGCCGGGAGGGAGATCTACCTGGTGCTGAATCACAACCTCGCGGATCATGACGAGGACGGCACGTATCATTCGATGAACGCGGATCTGACTGCGAAGCTGAATTACACGATTCGATTTTGAGGTTCTTCGG
Organism: Gammaproteobacteria bacterium; assembly: GCA_022820625.1. Classification (GTDB taxonomy): domain Bacteria; phylum Pseudomonadota; class Gammaproteobacteria; order Steroidobacterales; family Rariloculaceae; genus UBA6522. The sequence continues at coordinate 9,853 of JAJEFE010000138.1, forward strand.
CCGCGAGGGCGTGTGCGAATAGCCCTTGCCCTCTCTGTGTCGCCTGCTGTCCAGGCGGCCGAGGGTGTGGGCCGCGAAGTCGTGCGCGGACTGCCCTTGACCGCTTAATAATTTCGCCCGCCTTCCATGGCGGGCCCAAATCGGCGCGCGACGCTCCTGGCCATCCATGGC
>JAJEFE010000145.1 GCA_022820625.1 Gammaproteobacteria bacterium
GTTCCCATTTGAGCGGAACCCAGGGGCCTTTTCAACCGAACGAGCCGACTTGGCGCCTCATCATGCCCTCGAAGAACGAATCGCGGCTCCATCCAAGACATCGGCGGCGGCCAAAAAACGCCACAACGCAAGTGCCTCACACCGGAATTGAATTGCAATCCCACGTGCTTTAAGAAATAATTGCGACGGTCTTTTCAACGTTCACTCAGGGGATAGTCTATGGGTAGGAAACTCCAGCTTGGCGCGCTTTTGGCCGTCATGGCGCTTGCCGCCGGATGCGCACCGGCGTATCACATAACGGAGCAACAGATTGCCGATCTGCGCATGCGCGTGGAGAGCATGGAAGCTGCTGCTGATGAGGCCAATGCCGCCAGTCAATCGGCAAACTCAGCCGGGCAGATGGCGTCACAGGCTCAGGCTACGGCCGACGAAGCGCTTGCAGCCGCCAACGCCGCTCAGGCTGCCGTCGATGCGACCAACGAGCGCATGGACCGCATGTTCGAGGAAGCGCAAGCCAAGTAACCCATTGGGCCGGCCATACCCTTGGCCGGTCACAATTCAGGCTGGCTGATACGCCTGTACGGGGCGCTTAGTCTGGAGTTCGGTCGGCGACGCTGACCAGTGAAACGAATTCCGGAACGCCCCGTGACCTCTCCACGGCGAGTTCCGCCAGTTCCCAATCGAAATTCGCGCCCTGTCCTTCTTCCGTGGCTACAACGTAGGCGCGGGTCAACTGGGTCATCGCCCAGGCGCCATCCACCCTCTCCTCCTCCAACGGCGGATGCGCTTCGAGATAGAATCCGTTCTCGCCCCACGCCAGCTTGAAGGGCTGATTGACGATGTGCACGGGTGTGCCGATGGGCACGGTCCCGAACAACCCCTCGATATCTTCCGGGAACATGCGAATGCACCCATGCGTCACCCGCATGCCGAGGCCGGACGGTCTGTTCGTGCCGTGGATCAGGTAACCCGGGATGCTCAACCGCATAGCGTAGTCACCCAGCGGGTTGTCGGGGCCCGGGGGCACTACACGGGGTAGAAAATCGCCCGCCTCCGCGTGCTCCTGGCGAATGGATTCCGGCGGATACCAGGTCGGTTTTTCGGCCTTGGCAACGATCTGGGCCCGCCCCAGGGGCGTCTGCCACTCCATGCGCCCGATGCTCACCGGATGGGTGATGACACGGCCGGGGTCATCCGCCGGGTAATAGTAGAGCCGCAGTTCCGGCAGGTTGATCACCACGCCCTGGCGGGGCGCGCCGGGAAGCACGAACTGGGTCGGCAGGACGATCTCCGTGCCTTCGCCGGGCAACCAGGGATCGACGCCGGGATTGGCCTGCTTCAGTTCTTCGAAGCCGAGGTTGTACCGCCTGGCCAGCTTGACGAAGGTATCTTCGTACTTCGCAGTGATGATCTGCGTCGTGCCGACCACGCTGCTGCCGGGGTGGATCGACAGTTCCAGTGCGCCTGACCCGGCGAACGGAACCAACACCAGCACCAGCAAGCTAATTGGCTTCCTCATCTGGAACCTCATTATAACCGAATAAGCGAATTGATTTGGGGTGAAAACGAGAATTCAATACCTGACCAGGGTGGCGCCCCAGGTGAAACCGCCTCCGAAGGCTTCCATCAGCACCAGATCGCCCTGCTGAATCCGTCCGTCGCGTACGGCCGTATCGAGCGCCATCGGGATGGACGCCGCCGAGGTGTTGCCATGGTCCCTGACCGTCAGCACTACCCGTTCCATCGGCAATCCAAGGCGCCTGGCCGTCGCGCGGATAATGCGCAGGTTCGCCTGATGGGGCACGAACCAGTCGATCTCGCCCTGCTCCAGGCCATTGTCCGCGAGTACCCGGTCAACCATGCCCTCCAGGGTGCGAACGGCTACCTTGAAGACTTCGTTGCCCTTCATCAACAGGGTCGTATCGCCCTCCTCCTTGACCCGCGAAACGCCGGCATCGGCGTAGAGCAGGTTTCGGTAACGGCCGTCGGCGCCCAGATCGGTATAGAGAATGCCGGCTTCATCGGAGGCTTCGAGCACCACCGCGCCGGCGCCGTCGCCGAACAACACGCACGTTTCCCGATCGGTCCAGTCGATGATCCGTGACATGACCTCCGCGCCAACCACCAGCGCACGCGTGGCCTGTCCCGCCCGAACGAACTTGTCCGCCACGCTCAACGAGTAGACGAATCCACTGCAGGCGGCTTCAATGCTGAAGGCGGCGCCGGACATGCCCATCCGCTCCTGCAGCAGGCAGGCGACGTTGGGGAATACCAGGTCCGGCGTACATGTCCCCACCACCACCAGATCGATATCGGCCGGCGTCAGGCCCGCAGCATCGAGCGCTGCCCGGCAGGCCTGCTCCGACAGGTCGCTGGTGGCTTGATCCTTCGCGGCGATGTGCCTGCGCTCGATACCGGTGCGGGTACGAATCCACTCATCGGTGGTGTCGATCATTTTCTCCAGATCGAAATTCGTCAGCACCTTCTCGGGCAGATAGGCCCCCGTGCCGGCTATGCGCGAATACATTGTTCTTCCATAAGATTGGCGATCCGTACCGGGACTCCATTGCGCGCTTCCACTATGGCCCTGTTCACGGCGGTTTCGAACGCGATCTCGTCGGCGCCGCCGTGACTCTTGATGACGATGCCGTTCAATCCCACCAGGCTCGCACCGTTGTAGCGGCGCGAATCCAGGCGTTCGCGCACCGCATGCAAAGCGGTACTGGCGGCGACGCCCTGAACCTGCCGAAGCGGATTGCGCCTGAACTCGTCGCTGAGAATCGTGGCGATGAAGCCGGCCACCCCTTCCATGGTCTTCAGCGCCACGTTTCCCACGAATCCGTCGCTCACCACCACATCCGCCTTGCCGTTGAAAATGCCGTCGCCCTCGATATAACCGACATAGTTGAGCGTACTGCGGCTCAACAACTCCGCGGCCTCGCGCACGAGGTCATCCCCCTTGATGTCCTCGAGCCCGATGTTGAGCAGCGCAACCCGCGCACCCTGAATATCCAGCATGCCCTCCGCAATGACCGTACCCATGATCGCAAACTGCAGCAGATGCCGGGCCGTGCATCCGATGTTGGCTCCCAGGTCCAGCATGAAGGTATAGCCGCCCATGCAGGGTACGGCAGAGATCATGGCGGGCCGGTCGACGCCGGGCAGCGTCTTGAGAACGTACCGGGCGGTCGCCATCAGCGCACCGGTATTCCCCGAGCTGACGCAGGCGTCCGCCTCGCCGCTGCGCACCGCCTCGATGGCGAGACGCATGGAAGAATTTCTTTTCCTGCGCAACGCGTCCGCAGGCGCCTCGTCCATTCCGACCACTTCCGTTGCTTCCAGGAACCGGAGGCGGTCGCCGTAACGATTGCCGCCCGCCCTTTGCGCATGCTCGAGCGTATCCGGTAACCCGACCAGAAGAAAATCGACCGAGCGGTCCGTCGCAAGCACCGACAGCGCCGCCGGCAGAACGGCTTCCGGACCGCGGTCGCCGCCCATGGCGTCAAGCGCTATCGTCACCTTCCGAGACATTCATCCACTACCGGAGTTGTGGAAACGGCAAGTATCCGGTATCGCGGTGCTACTCTTCCTGCACCTCGGGTTCGGGCACGTCCACGCGTTTGCGGCCGCGATAGAATCCCTCCGCGGTGACATGGTGCCGCTGGTGCAATTCGCCCGAGGTGGGATCGATCGACAGCGCCGCGCCCTTCAACCCGTCATGGGACCGTCGCATATCCCGTCTGGACCGGGTCTTCCGTCGTTGCTGGACAGCCATTGCTCAGTTCTCCTCAGTGCCTTGCCGGCAGGGTTTTCGTTGAATTCGTATCGCTCTCGCCTTCAAGCGCGTCGAGGCTCCGAACCAGCCCGCCACACTGCTCAAGGCGGGCATGACGCGGGATCAGAGGCAGCGACATGATGAGTTCGTCCTCCAGGAATCCGGCCGGCTGAAACCGATCGCCGGAAAGTTCGACCGGCTCATGGTCCTCCGGAATACCCGCCGGTATCGAATCGCCTCCAACAATCACGAATGAAGCCCTGCGGGAAACCCGCTCTTCCATCGGTTCCAGACAACGCTGACACTGGAGTTCGAAACTCGCGTCGTATTCTAACCGCACAGTGGTATATCCTGCTGTCTGTTGGCCAAATCCGAATCCAACTCGTACACTTCCATGCTCCGAGTGCACCAGCTCACGAAACCGTGTCAATCGCTCGAATTCGATTTCGCCGGCGATCCGGGCCTGGCGTCGGCCGAGTGATTCCAGGGCATTCAGGCTGTACCAAGCGTACAACGAGAGAGGCATAAGCGATTAATGATAGGTAGGCGATTTTCGACTGTCAAAACCAGTGCTCCATTCAAAACCGGTGCCCCATCGCAATGCCGCGCCTGATTCTCGGGTCCAGTTCAGTGTATCGGCGGCATCTCCTCGGCCGGCTGCACCTCGAATTCGACACCTTGTCCCCAGACGTGGACGAATCCGCCCGTCCCGGCGAGCACGCCCGCGATCTCGCCATCCGGCTTGCCGGCGCCAAGATCGAGCGGATTCGCCGGTCCGCCGATGTCGCCGATGCGGTCGTGATCGGCGCCGACCAGACGGCTGCGGCCAACGGGCGACTGCTCAGGAAGCCGGGCGACCGCAGCACCGCTGTGCGCCAACTCATGGACTGCGCGGGCAAGACGGTTTCCTTCCACACCGCCTGCGTGGTCCTTGACGGACCCACGGGCCGTCGCTTCGAGGGCATCGACAGGACGCGCGTTCGATTCCTGGACCTCGAACGGCCGCGGGTGGAGCGCTACGTGGACATGGAGCGTCCCTACAGTTGTACCGGCGGCTTCCAGGCCGAGGGGCTCGGGATCACGCTCTTCGAATCCATCGAATCGACGGATCCCACTGCGCTGCTGGGACTGCCACTGGTCTGGCTGTGCGGCGTACTCAGGGAGACCGGCCTCGACCCGCTGGGGCCGGAACGGCCTGATCCAGCGAGTCCAGGATAGCAGTCAGCTCCGGGGGCAGCGGTGAACTGACGGCGAACGTTTCCCCGGAACCCGGCCAGTCGAACGCGAGCGCGTGCGAGTGTAGAAACATCCGTTTCAGGCCCCTTGCAGACAACCCGGCGTTGAAGCGCAGGTCACCGTAGCGCGGGTCTCCCGCCAGCGGATGTCCGGCATGCGCAGCGTGAACGCGAATCTGGTGGGTACGCCCCGTGCCGATCACGACTTCCACCAGCGTCGCCCGATCGCCGAGGCGCTCGACCACGCGGAACCGGCTGAGGGATCGCTTTCCCGCAGGATCAACCTGGACGACGCTCTCGCCCCCGCGACGCCGGGTGCTCAGCGAAACATCCACCTTCGAAATACCGTTCGGCCAGCGTCCCCGCACAAGGGCCAGGTAGCGCTTGTCCATGCCGCCGGTTCGCAGCAACCCGTGCAACTGCCGCAGCGCCGCACGGCGTTTCGCCACCAGGAGACACCCTGAGGTGCCCCGATCCAGCCGGTGCACCAGATCCGCCGCGCGCAGACCCGGCGAGAGGCTCCGCAGGGCCTCGATGCAACCATAGTCGACCCCGGTCCCGGCATGCACGGGCATGCCCGCCGGCTTGTCCAGCACCAGGATCCTGCGATCCTCGTACAGGACCCTGTCCGCCAGCCAGCGGACACGGTTCGTCGGAATCTCCGCGGGGCCGGAACGGCGCCCGTATACCGGCGGGACCCTTACGCGGTCGCCCTCCCTGAGGCGATAACCGGCACGAACCCGACCGCTGTTGACCCGCACCTGCCCCGAACGAATCAACCGGTAGACATGGCTGCGAGGGACCCCGGAAAGTGCGCCGAGAAGATAATTGTCCAGGCGTTGTCCCGCCGAATCCGCGTCAACGTCGCGGTAGTGAGCGGGGGGGCGGGCAGCAGTCTGCTTCATCGAAATCGGCTTCCTGGGCTGTGCTATAGTACGCGACGCGACCCGGCGGCGCCGAAGCGCCGAAAAGGAGGTCGAAGCATAGGGGCGTGCTCCGAGGCACGCCAACATTTACGGTTAATTTCGGCGGGTCCCGCAAGGGTCGGCCCGCGGTTGTGTCCAGGCGATCGCTTTCTGTTCAGGATCCGCTGCGAGCCGGATCCATGCCGTTTGGCGAGCAAAACGTCGAGTCGCTGAGCTAGTTTAGTGAAACAGTTTCCTGCCCGAATTTCTCTCCGGCAACCTGACACGTTTGCCGGCTCGACCGCCACTGGAGGATCTGCCCGCCTCGACAGCCATGTCGGCGCGGCAGACGGGCTCGAACATCTCAATGCCGCTGCCTGGCAGACCGCGGTGCCGAACTCCGGAGGGTTCGCCACCAACGGATCGGAAAATCATGAAGCGAATGCTGGTAAATGCAACTCAGGAAGAAGAGTTGCGGGTGGCCATCGTGGATGGCCAGAAACTGTACGACCTTGATATCGAGGTACCTACCAGGGAACAACGCAAATCCAACATCTACAAGGGGCGTATCACCCGGCTGGAACCCAGCCTCGAGGCCGCCTTTGTAGACTACGGCGCCCCCCGCCACGGATTCCTCCCTCTCAAGGAAATCTCCAGGGAATACTTCGTCAGCGAACCGGCCGAGGGCGAGCGGGTTCACATAAAGGACGTCCTGAAGGAAAACCAGGACATCGTCGTCCAGGTGGAGAAGGAAGAGCGCGGCAACAAGGGGGCCGCCCTGACCACCTTCGTCAGCCTTGCCGGCCGGTTCCTTGTGCTGATGCCCAACAACCCCCGCGCGGGAGGCGTATCCCGTCGAATCACCGGAGAGGGCCGGGATTCGGTGCGCAAGGCGCTGGAAGAGTTGCAACCGCCGGAGGAAATGGGCTGCATCGTCCGTACCGCCGGTGTCGGGAGAAGCATCGAGGAACTGCGTTGGGACCTGGACTACCTGCTGAGTGTCTGGGAAGCAATAAAGCAGGTGGTGCTCAGCCGCCCATCGCCGTTCCTGATCTACCAGGAAGGCAACGCTATCGTCCGCGCGATTCGCGATCACTTCTCCAACGAGATCGGCGAGATCCTTGTCGACCGGGAGGATATCCATGAGCAGGCTCACGAATTCATGGAACAGGTGATGCCGCACAACCTGCGCCGGCTCAAACACTACGACAATGCGGCTGTGCCGCTGTTTGCACGGTTCCAGATCGAGAGCCAGATCGAGTCGGCGTTCGCGCATTCGGTGACGCTGCCGTCCGGCGGGAGCATCGTCATCGATCACACCGAGGCGCTGACGGCGATCGACATCAACTCGGCCCGCGCGACCAAGGGAGAGGATATCGAGTCCACGGCGCTGAATACTAACCTGGAGGCCGCGGAGGAGATTGGGCGCCAGCTACGAATACGAGACCTGGGCGGCCTGATTGTCATCGATTTCATCGACATGAGCGCGCACAAACACCAACGGGAGGTGGAAGGCCGCTTGCGGGACGTGGTCAAACGGGACCGGGCCCGCATCCAGATCGGCCGGATCTCGCGTTTTGGCCTGCTGGAAATGTCGCGGCAGCGGCTGCGCCCGTCCCTGGAGGAATCGACGCAGTCCGTCTGCAGCCGCTGCAACGGCATCGGGAATGTGCGAAGCGTCGAATCGCTTGCGCTGGCGACGCTCCGCCTGGTCGGAGAAGAAGCACGCAAGGAGCGTACCTCCAGGGTCGTTGCGCAGTTGCCGGTTGACGTGAGCAATTTCGTGCTCAATGAAAAGCGGGACTGGATCAACAGGATCCAGCAAAGCAACAACGTGGACATTGTGCTCGTCGGCAACAGGAACCTGGAAACGCCCAACTACACCATCACGCGCCTGCGGGACGATGAAGTCGGCCAGCCCGGGCATGCCGTGTCCAGCTACAAGCTGGTGGAATCGAAACAGGACGCTTCGGATTCATATCGCAAACCGCCCGAACAACCCAAGCCCGAGAAAGCCGCCGTGGCGAATGTTGTCCATCGCAAACCCGCACCGAAGCCCGCCAAGCGCAAGGCACGGTCACGCCGCCGGCCCACAAGCCTGTGGAGCCGCCTGTTCGGCTGGATGCTGCCCGACCGCAAGCGGCGAAGCTCCGGACCGAAACGTTCCCGCAAGCGTGGTTCTCGCGGCGGTTCGCGCCAGGACAGCCGCGCCCGGCGTCCGAAGCGATCGCGCGGGCCGGCCAGGGGTCGCGCCGGTGGCGCCTCCGATGGGGGTAAGAAGAAGGCCCGGGGCGGCGGCAATCCGGAGGACCGCCCCAGCCGGCGATCTCGCAGAAGACGATCTTCGGGTGGCCGGAAGAGCCCACAACAACGGGCCGGCAAGAAGCGCGGGTCGGAGCATAAGGAAAAACAAAAGCCGGCGCCGAAAACGCCGCCTGCGGAATCCGATGCTCCCGCCGCGCCATTGCAGGTCGCAGGTCAGGACCAGACAGCCGGTATCAGCGATAGTCGGGATTGAAAAACGGCCATATTTAAAGAGTCACCCTGGACGCGCGCCAAGTACGTCCCCTCTATTGCGACAGCCAGACGATGAATCGTTCGTTCATTTCGTCGCCGTTGTCGCTCCACCACGCCCAATCGTTTCGCAGGGCGCGCTGGGTATGCTCCGGCGTATTGGGCATGTGCGGCCGCATTTCCACGCCGGTCTCAAGATGCGTCGATATCAGTGCCTCGGCTGACCTGCGGACCGGACTGTAGGCAATGTACTGACTGATTCGGGCCATGGATTCCGGGCGTGCGACAAAGTGCACGAACTCAAGCGCCTCGGCCAGCCTCGGGGTGCCGGCCACGATGCCCATCGGACCCGAGTCGAGGACCTGTCCGTCCCAGACGATCACGAATGGCTGATCCTCCAGCACCTGGGCATTGAAAATTCGTCCGTTGTACGCAGTGCTCATGACCACTTCGCCGTCGGCGAGCATCTGCGGCGGCTGTGCTCCCGCCTCCCACCAGACAATTTGATCCTTGATGGAATCGAGCTTGCGGAATGCCCGGGCAAGGCCCTCCTCAGTGTCCATGACGGCGTATACGTCTTCCATCGCCACTCCATCGGCCATGAGCGCGAATTCCAGGTTCACCGACGGCGAGCGGCGCATGCCGCGCCTGCCCGGAAACCGCTGAAGGTCAAAGAAATCGTCGATGGTCGCCGGCGTCTCCCCGGTAATGACTTCCGAGTTGTATGCGTAAACCGTGGAGTAAAAGAGCGTTCCGGCGCCGCACTCGCTGAGCGTATCGGGATAGTAGTCCTCCCCGGGGCTGGACCCGTCCGCACCGGGCGGCAGGTCCGCAAGATCGATGAGCTCGAACAAGCCCTCGTCGCAACCGCGCACGGCATCGGCCAACTCCAGGTCCACCACGTCCCAGTACACCACCCCCGACTCCACCTGCGCACGAATCTGCGCGAGACCGCCGTTGTAATCCTCAAGCCGGATTTCGATCCCGGTCTCTGCGGTGAAGGGCTTGTGGTACGCCTCCTGGCTGGCCCGGGCATAGGAACCGCCCCAGGACACCACGGTGATGGACTGCGCCGACAATGGAGCGCTCAGGAAACAGAGCGCCAATGCCGTTGTCGGTATGGCAATCGAGCGGCGGAATGGGTTCTTCATGACTTGGTTCCTCAGCAGGGGCCCGTTGACGCAGCCCGCAGGTACGATACTCGCTTACCTCTGGAGGTGCGCGAGCAAACCCAGAGACGCTTCTTCGACGAGGTCGAGCACGTACTCGAAACCCGTTGCACCGCCATAGTAGGGATCCGGCACGCTGTCGCGTCCCGCCTCCGGCGCGAATTCCAGAAACAACCTGATCCGGGATCGATACTCGGGCGGACTGATTCCCGACAGAGTCCGGAAATTGTCTTCATCCATGGCCAGCACCAGGTCGAATGCGGAGAAATCCGCAGTGCTCACCCTTCGCGCTCGTTGACCGCTGAGGTCGATCCCGCGGCGGGCCGCGGCGCGACAGGCCCGGCGGTCCGGCGGTTCGCCGACGTGGTAGGCGTGGGTGCCCGCAGAATCCACATGCACGTGGAGTTCCGGCGCGCGCGTTCGCAGGGTCTCCCTGAAAACGCCTTCTGCCGTGGGCGAGCGGCAGATGTTGCCCATGCACACGAACAGGATCCGCGCAGACGGCGCCGACTCGATGGCGCCTGCCGGAGCGCCGCTACCTGTCCCGCGCTCCGGTGCCGGACGATTCTCGATGGATTCGTTCACTCTGACCTGGCCAGTAAAAAAACTGCGCCCAAGTCTTGGTTACTTCGCCGGTGGCGTCAAGCACGGTGCATACCCATCCCCATGGGCTTGGCTAAAATACGCCGCATGCGCCCACGACTCGCAATCTGCTGCCTGGCACTCTGTCTGGCGAACAGCGAACAGGCCGCCCTCGCCCATGGCGGCGTGGTGCTTGAAGACGACCTCTGCGTCATCAACATCGGTTATCTCCAGGCCCACTTCAAGATCTATCTTCCCGGGGAACGTCAACGGCAGGAATTCTGTGAGGACATTCCTTCCACCGGCGAAAGCCTTTTTGTCATGGAATACCTTCATTCGGGACTGGACGACGCATCCATCGACTTCCGCGTGATCAGAAACGTCACCGGACTGGGGCGTTTCGCGCTGTGGGAGGATGTGGCCCGGATTGCCGATCTGGACGAAATCACGGTTTTCCACCACGCGCCAGCGGTGGTGCCGGGCGTGTACAGCGTGGTGCATCGCTTCGATGAACCCGGCGAGTTCATCGGCATCGTCACCGCCGTACCGAATGACGCGAGCACGCCCTATACCGCCGTATTTCCGTTCGAGGTGGGGTTCACCGGCTTCGGCGTGTGGCCGCTCGTCCTGATTGCGATCGCGATCCTGCAACTGCATCTCTGGCACTCCAGCGGACGATTGAAGCGCTGGCTCGGCCGCTTCAGGCCGCAGGGCTTCGGCGCTTCCGCAGTATTGGTGTGCGGGATTTACCTCGCCTCCGAAGCCCACGGCAACCAGGCTATCGGCCTTTCCGGTGCCGACTCCCGGATCCACTCGCGTTCCGGGCACTTCCAGGTAAGCGTCGCGCCCGACCTGGAACCGCTCGCCATCAACACGATCCACCGCTGGGTGGTTTTGATACTGGCCGCCGACGGCGCGCCGGTGCCCTCGGCGGAAATCACCGTCCGCGGCGGCATGCCGGCCCACGATCACGGATTGCCGACACTTCCGGAGGCAACCCGATACCTTGGCGAAGGCCGTTACCTCATCGAGGGCATGCGCTTTCACATGGCCGGGCGTTGGGAAGTGGTCCTCAGCATTGAAACGGACGCGCTGCACGACGAAGTCGTGATCCCACTGGAGCTATAGCAGCCCGTGGTAAAAGTCCCGCTGCATGGGGTGGAAGACCGCCTGGCTGAAGACAGCCGATCAACCGACGATGCATCCCGGCTGACCAGGTGGCCCGTCGGTCGACTATTCCCGATATTTGCAATCATCGCAATCGGCCTTGCAGTAGCTCTGGTCGGTGCCGCGTTGTTCTCCCTACGGCCCGCGGTACATCCGGCCTGGACGGACCACGAGTTGCAACTCATGGAATCGCTGTGGATCGCCAACCTGCCTCCCCTGCCCCCCGACCCGTCCAACGCCGTCGCTGACGATCCCCGCGCCGCCGGTTTCGGTCATCGCCTGTTCTTCGACCCGCGCCTCAGCGACAACGGCGAATTCGCCTGCTCCAGTTGTCATCAGCCTGACCGCCGCTTCTCCGACGGGCGACTCACAGGCGCGGCGCTCGGCGAGTCGAAGCGCAATACGCCGAGCATCGTGGGCACGGCCTACAGCCCCTGGCTCTACTGGGACGGACGCAAGGACAGCCAATGGTCCCAGGCCTTGTCACCGCTGGAAGACCCCATCGAACAAGGCGGAAACCGGATGGCTCTGGCCCGGCTCATTGCCGGCGATACCGAGTACCGCCGAGCCTACACCGCGCTGTTCGGCACGTTGCCCGACCTGTCCGATGCCGGCCGTTTTCCTGCAGAGGCGGCGCCGGTCCCCGGGACGCCGTTTGAATCCGCCTGGAATTCGATGAATCCCGCGGACCGGGAGTCGGTCACGCGGGTATTTGTGAATATCGGCAAGGCGATCGCCGCCTATGAGCGATTGCTTATGCCCGGTCCGTCCCGCTTCGACCGTTACGTTGAAGCTATCGTCCACCGAGACGCCTCGCAGGCCGGGACCATCCTGAGTGCTGACGAGGCCACCGGACTGCGGCTGTTCATGGGAAAAGCCCGCTGCATCGAATGTCACAATGGCCCGCTTCTGACGAACAATGAATTTCACAACACCGGGATCATTTCCGTGCCGGGGAAAATTCCGGATCGCGGTCGAATCGACGGCATCCACATGGCACGAGGCGACCCCTTCAATTGCCTGGGCGCCTACAGCGACGACCCCGAAAAGGATTGCGCCGAACTTCGATTCGCGCGCACCGGCGCCGAGGTCGTCGGCGCGCTGCGAACGCCATCGCTACGCAATCTGCAAGGTACCGCACCCTACTCCCACCAGGGCCAGACACCGTCCCTGGGGGAGATGATGCGGCATTACGATCGCGCGCCGTTGGCGTTGATCGGGCACAACGAGGCCAAACCGCTGGGCCTGAGCCGGCGGGAACGCGCTCAGCTCGAGGCATTCCTCGCAACCCTGGACGCGCCGTTGGCTACCGCTCCCCAGTGGCTGGCCGCGCCGCCCTGAACCCCGCGCCAAATGTCAGGCTGATCGTTGCGCAAGTATTCGGCGCACGGTGTGCAGATCTTCTTCCGTATCCACGCCCCTGGGGGGCACTTCGCGCGCCTGGGCAACATGAATCGAGATCCCGAGCCACAGCGCACGGAGCTGTTCCAGCCGCTCCTGCACTTCCAACCCGCAAGGCCCGGCTTCGGTGAACGCCTTCAGCGCCCAAACCCGATAGCCGTACAGGCCCACATGACGCATCGCATTCGCGGCCGGCCCCGTGCCGTCGCGCGGCCATGGGATACGGGAGCGGCTGAAATACAGGGCCCGGGATCGCCGGTTCGTGACCACCTTGACCACGTTGGGATCGTCCCACTCGGCGTGGTCCGCGATCGGAGTTGCGAGCGTCGCCATCCCGGCCTCTGGATCGTCGCCCAGCAGCCCCGCGACCTGCGATACCAGCACCGGCGGCAGCAGGGGCTCATCGCCCTGGACATTCACGATCACCCGCTCGTCGGGCCAATCGAGCCGTCCTGCGATCTCCGCTATCCGGTCCGTACCGCTGGCGTGCGCACTGTCGGTCATCTCCGCCCGGGCGCCGAACCGGCTGCACGCTTCCACGATGCGCGCGTCATCGGTGGCCACGATCACCTCGGCCGCGCCGCCGGCCGCAGCGGCCTCGTAGACCCACTGAATCATCGGCCGGCCACAAACGTCGGCAAGCGGTTTGCCCGGAAGCCGCGTGGCGTCGTAGCGCGCCGGAATGACTACGGCGAAATCCATCGCCGCTCCTCGATATGCTTCAGCACCAGGGCCATGAGTCCGGCCGACGCGTCCGCCTCGAACGACAATTCGATGGGAACGCACCACACGCCGTCATGAGCGATGTGCTCGCACTTGATCGCATCCTTTTCGGTCACCAGTACGGGTGCCGCATCATCGAAACGCAGATCGGCCGCGTCGATGGACGCGTGATCGGGCAATGGGTGCGGGATCACCCGCAAGCCGGCCGCCGCCAGCATGCGGAAAAAACGTTCCGGATGGCCGATCGCCGCGACGGCGTGAACCGCCATGTCACGAAACGACTCCAGGGGTTTGCGGGCCAAACCCGTGACTTGGCGAACATCGCACGCGCTTGCCGTTGCCCGAAACACGTCCACGGCCCCTTCGTTCCACACCCAATCGCCGCCATTGAGCACCACCGCACTGGCCCGGGCGAGCCGGTCGCGACCCTCCCTGAGAGGGCCCGCCGGCAGGCACATCCCATTGCCGAGACCTCGCTCGCCGTCCACCACCACGATCTCCATGATCCGTCCCAGCGCGTGGTGCTGCAAGCCATCGTCGGCCAGCAGCACGTCGACCTGTTCGCGGGCCAGGAGTGCCCGCGCGGTTTTCACGCGATCCGGACCCACGTTGACGGGGCAACTCGTGGCGCGTGCCAGCAGCACAGGCTCGTCCCCGACCAGGGCCGGATCGCTGTCGCGATGAACGGCCTGGGGCCAGGTTCGGGCGCGGCCTCCATAGCCTCGGCTGACGATGCCGACCCTGAACCCCCGCTGCCGCAACGCTTCAGCCAACCAGATGGCCAGGGGCGTCTTGCCGGTACCGCCCACCGTGAGATTCCCGACCACGATCACCGGCGCCGGCAGAATCGCCACCGACCTGATGCCCCAGCGGTACATCAGGCGCCTGAGGTCGGCGATCACCCGATAACAGAACCCAAGGGGAGCCAACAGCCACCGGCAGGGACTGTCCCCATACCAGATCCGATCCATACGACGTGACAGGGTCATCGGGGGGCGCACCGACTACGGGAAATCATTCGGAAGCGTTCAACCCGGACAAGACATCCATCCGGCTTCAATCCGCGAACTGCATGCGATAGAGACTGCTGTAGGTTCCGCCACGATCCAGAAGCTCCGCGTGGGTGCCCTGCTCCACGACCGCGCCCTCGTGCAGCACTACAATCGAGTCCGCGTTTTCCACCGTAGACAGCCGGTGGGCGATGACCAGCGTCGTGCATCCGGTCATCAGGGACTCCAATGCGCGCTGCACAATCCTTTCAGACTCCGTGTCCAGCGCCGACGTGGCCTCGTCCAGGATAAGGACCGGGGCATTCTTGAGCACCGCCCGGGCGATGGCCACGCGCTGGCGCTGCCCGCCGGAAAGGAGCGCACCGCGCTGCCCTACCGGCGTATCCAGGCCCTGCGGCAGGCCGGCGGCAAATTCGGTCACGAAGGCGGCCTCGGCCGCGGCCTCCACCGCCTCCCTGGGCGCATCCCCGAGGGCGCCGAATGCGATGTTGTTGGCGATGGTGTCGTCGAAGAGCAGCACGTCCTGGCTGACGAGACTCAGTTGGCGACGCAAGTCCCTGAGCCGGTATTCCCGGATGTCCACTCCGTCGAGCAGAACCTCGCCCGCCTCCACGTCGTAGAACCGGGGCAGCAGTCCCACCAGCGTGCTCTTGCCGCTTCCCGACCGCCCGACCAACGCGACGGTGCTGCCCGCCGGAACCCGGAAACCGATGTCGTGCAGCACCCGGCCCTTGGCCTCGTCGTAGGTGAAACAGGCGCCGCGAAACTCCACCTCGCCCCGGGCGCGCTCCAGGCGCCGGGCGCCGGTATCCGGCTCGCCCGGTTCATCCAGCGTTTCGAACAGGGTAATGCCGGCGGCGATACCGCGCTGCAACACCGCGTTGATGTTGACGAGCCGCTTCATGGGCGTGAGCATCATGCCCAGTGCGACCAGGAAGCCGACGAATACGGGGGCGTCCAGTCCCTGCAGCAGCGTCTCGGAAAACGCCAGCGCGATCATCGCCGAGACGGCGATCGTCAACGTGTACTGGGACAGGGCATCGCCCCCCGCGCGGGTAGCGACGAGTTTCATGAACTGCCTGCGATTGTGCTCGTTGATCTCCGAGAACCGCTGTTGCTGCTGCGTCTGGCCCTCGAATACCTTGACGATCCGCGCCCCCGACAGGGCTTCCTCGGTCACCCGCGTGGCATCGCCCATGGACGTCTGAATCCGCAATCCGTAACGCCTGAACGCGCGGCTCATGAGCGCGACCAACCCGGCGACGATGGGCGCGGCCACGGCCACCATGGCCGTCAGCAGGGGACTGAACCAGATCATCGCACCGACGAGGACCACCACGGTCAGCGAATCGCGTATGGCGACCACCACGGCGTTGGAAATGGCCTCGGCCACCTGTTCGGTGTTGTAGGTCAGCTTCGAGACCAGCGCTCCGGTGGAGTGGTGCTCGAAGTATGCGACCGGCAGTTCCGTATAGCGCTGGAAGATTTCCGCGCGCAGGTCCCTGACCACCGATCGTCCCAGCCATCCGAGGCCGTAGACGGCGATGAAGTCCACCGTGGCTCGCAACATGAACGTGACGAACAGCAGCAAAGGAACGATCAGCGAGCCCGCTCCGCGGCCTTCGGACTCCAGGACCTCCACCACCTCGCTCATCAGGTACGGCACGACCCCGTTGGTGGCGGCCGCTACGATCATCGCGGCCAGCGCGACCGGAAGCACCTTCCAGTGAGGCGCCGCGTAGCTCAACAGGCGCCGGTAGACCAGCATGACTTGTGGGCGGGAATGCGGCATCGGGCGCCCGAATATCGGCAAAGTGCGGCCCCGCACTATAGCGCGGGCCTTGTACGCTCACAATGAACGCGCTTGACGCGCGATGGACGCCGGCGACTGGCGATATGGATGGCCCGACCCTCTGGAATGCGCCCGCTCGGCGAATGATGCCTATTCGCGGGCCTGCGCTCCATTCTTGCGACTTTGCCCAGAAAGTGGCGTTGCGCGCCGCGCCGTGGGCGCTATCGTGATCTCACGTTTCGCCGCATCATAGCCCATACGCAGCAGCGGACCGCAGGAGGACGAACGTGCCCGAACCGGCATTTGATACACTGGAAACCGCCCGCAGGCTCAAGTCCGCGGGAATCGACTCCGAACACGCCGAAGCCATCGTGGAAGTCATGGGCCAATCCGTCAATCAACTGGTGACCCGAGAGCACTTCGATCTGGCCGTAGAGCACTTCGATCTGGCCGTAGGGCGCTTCGACGCGACGATCGCGTCCTTACGGACGGAACTGTGCGCCCGTATCGACACTGTCCAGGCGGAACTGCACACCCGCATCGGCGGCGTTGAATCGAACGTGCAGTCCCTTGAATCCAAAGTGCAATCCCTTGAAGCTACCCTACGCACGGAACTCATGCGTGGGATCCTGATTGCGGTGGGTGTCCTGATTCCCGCCATCGGATTGATGATGGCGATCGCCGAGTTCTACTCGGCCCGTGGTGGCGGAGCGTAGACTTCTCTCTAGTCATCGGCGTTCCAATAGCGTCGTTGCCGGCTCCGCAGCCCCTGCACGCGGATCGGTTCGCCGGGGTCCAGGATCATCTCGACGGCACCCGATTCGCCCGTGGTGACGACGTCCGCCCCGATGCGTTGCCACCGCTCGACAACGGCAGGCTTCGGGAATCCCCAGTGGTTGAGATAGCCGGCCGAGACCACCGCATGTCCGGGTGCTGACTCCCTGACCAGCGCGGCGGAAGATGAGGTGGCGCTGCCGTGATGGGGCACAACGACCACGTCGGCGGCCAGCGACTCGGGGTCCGCCATCAGCGCTCGCTCGCCCGCCGACTCCACATCGCCCGTCAAAAGAACGCTGCCGGTCGAGGTAGTGATCTTGAGAACGCAGGAACTATCGTTCCCGCGGTAGTGGAACGCCGGGTAGGGATGCAGGATCTCGAAGCGTACTTCATCCCATGTCCAGACCTGCCGGGTTCGGCAGACCTCCCCTCCCGGCAGTTCCACATCCGGGCCCATAAGCACTTGAGCGTCGGGAAACGCTTCCAGCACGGCAGGCACACCGCCGGCATGATCGTTGTCGGCGTGGCTGACCACCACCGTGTCCAGGGATTCCCATGCCTTCGCGCGCATGGCCGGGACGACGATCTCCCGGCCGGTATCGAATCCGGACCGGTACCGCGCACCGGCGTCGTAGAGCAGCGTGTGGGAACGGGTCTCGACCAGAACAGCCAGCCCGTGGCCCACGTCGAGAACGTCCACCACGGCACCGCCCCGGCCCGGGCGCGCCGGTTCCCACCACAGGATCGGCACCAGCGCGAGCCAGGCGAGATTGCGGGCGGGCAAGGGCCAAGCCGCCATCGCCGCAAGCGTGCCGATCGCGGCGACGGTCAATATCCATGCCGGCGGAGGCGACAGGAGTACCGAAGACCAGGACCACTTCCCGACCGCCGCGAGCGCATTCCACGTCCATTGCAATGGCATACCAGCGAGAGATACGAGGACATCGCCCACTGGATGCAATGACGCCGTGGCTACCGCGATCAGGGTCAACGGCACCAGTACGAAACTGAACAACGGAATGGCGATTACATTGACAAAGGGCGAAATCAGCGACACCTCATTGAAGAACAAGGCCGTCACCGGCACCAGCCCCAGGCTCATGTACCACTGCACCCGCGCGACCCCCGCCACGGGACGCATTGCTCCTTGATTCCCCTCACGGGAGTACTCGCTGCGGGCCAGTTGCCAGAGCAACGCCACAGCGATGAAGGACAACCAGAACGAGGCACTGAGCGGAGCGGCCGGATCCCACGCCAGCACCAGCAAGACGGCGGCCGAAAGCCCGCTCGACATGGTCACCGAACGTCGGCTCAGGAGTGCAAGCTGTGCCACCACGAGCATGATCAGGGCCCGCTGGGTGGGCACGGTGAATCCGGCGAGCGCCGCGTACAGACCCGCAGCGAGAAGGCACACCGATGCCGCGACTTCCGCATTGCGCGAAGCCACGGCGGCGGGCATGCGCAATGTAATCCAACGGGCAAGCAGGAATATCAGACCCGCTACAAGCCCAACATGAAGCCCGGAGATCGCCACCAGGTGACTGGTTCCCGTGCGCTGCAGGGTGCGCCAGTGCGAATCTTCGAATCCGAAGCGTTCGCCGATGCTCAGTGCGGTCTGCAGCGCCGCGGCGTCCTTCGACATCGCTGCCGCCTGGATCGACTCGGCGAGTTGCGCCCGCAGCACGAGCCACCGCCGTGCGATCCCTCCACTCTCGTGAGCGGCGGGGCTGCCCTGACGAACGTAACCGGTCGCCCCGTAGCCTTCCTGAAACAGCCACCGGGCATAGTCGAAGCCGCCCGGGTTCACCAGGCCCCGGGGCCGCTTGAGCCTCACAACCAGGTCGAGGACGCTGCCGGGCTCAACGGCATCCGGCGGCGGGTCGTACCAGGTCAGCCTCAACCGGGCCGGAACGATGCCGTCAGGCTCGCCGGCTTCCACCCGAAGCGGGAAGCTGACCTGCCCGCCGGAGTCGTTGGGAAAACCGTCTACCCAACCGGATACGGTGAAGTCGCTGCCCTGATACTCCACCGGCAACCAGTCCGCCAGGCGCATTTGAATGTGCGCCGTCGTCCATAGCGCGCCGACGGCGAACCACGCCAGCCAATGCCATCGTGTGAACCACCATGCAGCCGCCGCGACGGCCAGGAACACCGCTGCCGGAAGGACCCCAACGGGCCACGGCAATTGATGGACGAGCACTGCAGCGGTGCCCCACGATACGGCCGCGGCGACCACGCCGTTGGATCCGACTCGCGGAAGAGCGCGTCCGCTCAGCATGACCATAGCCACGGACTTGCATGGAACGACATCGGTTCCCTGCGCGTCAGCGCGGTGGTTCCGCCGCAAAAACTGCCAGGCACCGTCAACTCAGCGCGTGCAGCACTCCATCACGCAGTTCCAGCGTACGGTCCATGCGGGCGGCCAGGTCCGGATCGTGGGTCACGACCACCAGGCTGGTGCCCAGGTCCGCGTTGAGTTCGAGCATGAGATCGAATACGCGGGCGCCGGTGGGCCGGTCCAGGTTGCCGGTGGGCTCATCGGCAAGGACGACCGCGGGGCGGGTCACGAGCGCCCGGGCTACCGCGGTCCGCTGGCGCTCGCCGCCGGACAGTTGCCCGGGCCGGTGCGTCAGCCTTTCCCCCAGGCCCACGCGCACGAGCAGTTCCTCTGCGCGCGCGGCTGCCGCCGCCGGCGCGTCGCCCCTGACCAGCAAGGGCATGGCGACGTTTTCTAGCGCACTGAATTCCGGTAACAGGTGATGGAATTGATAGACGAATCCCAGGGCCCGGTTGCGCAACGCGCCCCTGCGGTTGTTGCTGAGGCGGGTCATCGCTTCGCCGCATACCCGGACGTCCCCTGCGGTGGCCCGGTCCAGCCCACCCAGCAACTGCAGCAGCGTGCTCTTGCCCGAACCCGACGCGCCGACGATGGCGACGCGATCGCCCGCGTCCACGCGGAGATGCACGCCGCGAAGCACTTCAAGCGTGCGGCCGGCCTCGCTGAAGTGCTTGACCAGGCCTTCGACGGCGAGCACCGGCTCCTTCGCAACGCCCAGTTCCTTCGAAACGTCCGGCTCTTTCGCACCGCCCGGCCCTTTCATCCCTCCTGGCTCACTCATGGCGCAATGCCTCCACCGGCGGTTGCCTGGACGCGCTGAATGCCGGATACAGCGTGGCCGATATCGCAAGCAGCACGGCGAGCAAGGCGATCTGAATGACCTCCGCGGGACGAATGTCCGTAGGCAGGTCGCTGATGAAGTACACCTCTTCGGACAGCAGGTCGATACCCAGCACGGTCTCGACGAATGCCGCCATGCCGCCCAGTTGACTCGCCACGAGGATTCCCAGCGCGACGCCGAAGGCCGTGCCGATCACGCCGATCAGGGTGCCCTGAGTCGCGAACAGCGCGGTAATGCTGCGCGGGGAAGCGCCGAAGCTCTGCAGAATCGCGATGTCGCTGCGCTTGTCACGCACCACCATGACGAGGGTGGAGAGGATGTTGAATACCGCCACGGCGATCACCAGGGAGAAGATGACGAACATGATCGACTTGGTGAGCTGGATGGAGCGGAAGAAATTGACGTGCTGGCGGCTCCAGTCGCCGATGTAGAACCCGCCGCCCAGGGCCCGTCCCAGTTGCGCCGCGACGCTGCCCGCCCGGAAGACGTCCACAACCGCCAACCGTAGCCCGGTGGCCTCGCCGCCGGTTCGGAACAACCGCGCCGCGTCTTCCAGGTGCACGTAGATCAGCCCGCGGTCGTATTCGAACATGCCGGCCTCGAACGTACCGGCGACATGCAGGAGCCGCGTCCGGGGCGTCAGGCCCACGGGCGTCACCGTGCCCTGGGCCAGGACAAGCACCACGGAATCGCCGATCCCGACATCCAGTTCCCTGGCCAGTGCGGTGCCGATCAGCGCGCGGTAGGCGCCCGGCTGAAGGTCTTCCAGGCTGCCCTGCCCCAGGAGCGTCGCAATCACCGAAACGTCGGGCTCCAGCGCGGGGTCGATGCCGCGTACCTGAACGCCCGCGAGCGCCTCCTCCGCCATCAGCAGGCCTTGCCCATCCACATAGGGCGCCGCGCCGATCACTTCGGGGCTCGCCAGAACGTTGTCGCGCATGTTCCGCCAATCCTCGAGCGGAACTTCCACGCCGCTGATCGTCGCGTGGGACACGATGTTGAGAATCCTCTGCCGCAGTTCATGTTCAAATCCGTTCATCACCGAGAGCACGACTATTAATACCGCGACCGCAAGGCCGATGCCCACCATCGAAACTAGCGAAATGAACGAGATAAAGCCGTTTTTCCCGCGAACCCGCAGATATCTCAATGCCATGGAGATTTCGTAGGGCTGTTTCATGGCCGCTCGTACCTCAGAGCTTCGGCCGGTTCGACGGCGGCCGCCCGGCGCGCGGGATAGATCGTTGCCCCGACGGCCACGGCCAGCGCAAGGATGGGTACGAGGACGAGATCCGCCAGGTGGATTTCCGAGGGAATCTCGGTGACGTAGTAGACGTCGCCGGGCATGATGCGGAAGTTGAAGGTCATCTCCAGCCACGGGACGATGGTCTCCACGTTTGCGGCAAGCAGAATACCCAACGCGACGCCGATGGCCGTGCCCGCGATGCCCAGGATAGATCCCTGGACGATGAATATCCGTGCGACCCGGCCCGCCGCAAGGCCGTGCGTGCGCAGAATCGCGATATCCCTGTGCCGGTCGGTCACCGTCATCGTCAGCGAGGCGACCACGTTGAAGGCGGCCACGGCAACGATCAGCATCAACAGCACCGTCATCATGACTTTCTCGATGTTGATGGCGCGGAAATAACTCCGGTTCTCCAGGGTCCAGTCCGTGTATTGAAGTCCGGGTTCATCGCGTTGCAGCGCTTCGCGGAGCCGGCCGGCGGCCAGCGGATCCTGCAGGCGAATACCCAGGCTCTCCGGAAGCGTCCCGAGCCCCCTGAGCCGGCCGGCGTCCTCCAGGTGGATCAACGCCAGCTCCACGTCGTGTTCCTGGACCCCCGCCTGGAACAGTCCGCTGACGACGAAACCTGCCAGCCGCGGCGTGAGCCGTCCGTCCTCGACCGCGGGCGCCAGCAGCGTGACCCGGTCGCCCACGCCGACGCCAAGCGCCGAGGCCAGGAACCGCCCGAGAATGATCCGCTGCGAGCCCGGCAACAGGTCGCCGAGGCTGCCTGCCGTCAGCAACTGCTCCAGTTGAGAAACGTCGGCCTCCTCCGCGGGCACGATGCCTCGGATCACGACCGGACGAAGGATCGAGTTCGACGAGGCCAGCATGCCCTCGAGCTGCGTGAAGGGCGCCACCGCGTCCACTCCGGGTTGCGCCGCGACCCGGGCTGCCAGCGCGGGCCAATCCGCCAGGCCCTCAGACGGTTCGGACAGGCTCGCGTGGGCGCCGATACTGAGCAGCCGGGTCCGCAACTCGGACTCGAACCCGTTCATCACCGACAGGATGACAATCAACGCGGCAACGCCCAGGCCGATGCCCGACAGCGAAGCCAGGCTGATGAACGAGACGAAGCCCGGCTGCGCGCGAGCGCGAACGTAGCGCAGCCCAATGAAACATTCCAGCGGACGAAACATCGCCCCGCATTATCACAGATCGCCCATTGGATTTGGCCGGTTCGTCGTCCGGTCCGATCGCCCTGCGCCACGCCGGACGGCCTTCAATTCGCACCCAGCTCCACCGGTATCCGCTGTTCAAGGCGCACGCCCGCCGTACCGACCTGCGCCCGCAACGCATACACCTCGACACCGTCCGACACGGCCCGGCGCAAAGCCTTTCCATAGGCCGGATCGATCCCGTCGGCGGGCCGGACGCTGTTGACGTCGGCACGCTGTACGCAGAAACACATGGCGCTGCGGTGTCCGCCGGAAACCAGCGCAGCCAGTTCGTTCACGTGCCGCGCAGCCCTCGTGCTCACCGCGTCCGGGAAGAACGCGTTGTCGCCGCTGACCGCGGCGGTGACATTCTTGACCTCCAGGTAGCAGTCGGGATCCCGCGGGTGGCCGCTCAGCAGAAAGTCGATCCGTGAGCGGGTGCCCGGCACCTTAACCTCCCTTCGCACACCAGCGTAGGCCGCCAACTCGGGGATCATGCCCCGCTCCAGCGCCTCCGCCACCAGGGCGTTGCTGCGGCCCGTGTTGATGCCTACCAGCACTGCCGGCTCGACTTCCACCAATTCCCAACCCAGCGGGTATTTTCTCGCGGGATTGCTCGCCGGCAACAGCCAGACCGTGGATCCGGGCGTACGGCAGCCCAGCATGGAACCCGTATTCGGGCAGTGAACCGTGGTTTGGGTACCGTCTTCGAGTACCACGTCCGCCAGAAAGCGCTTGTAGCGTCTGACCAGGGTCCCGCGTATCAGCGGCGCTTCGAATCGCATTCGAGTGCCCGGAGCCGGTATCGCCCATTGACCGGCCGCTAGGGCCCGTCCGGCGACGCAGACTCGTCCGGCGGTGCATATCCGTCCGTCGAGAACGCTGCCCGGGTCAGATTTCGGCTGCCCTCCTCCGTGACCAGCACGTTATCCTCGACACGAATGCCGCCACAGGGCAGTAACCGTTCGACCAGGTCCCAATCGACCGTGCGGCTCAGGGATCCGTTCCGGAGTTCGTCAAGCAACTCCGGAATGAAATAGATGCCCGGCTCCACGGTGACCACGAACCCGGGCCGCAGCGTCCTGGTAAGCCTCAGGAACGGATGCTCTGCCGGCGGCGCGCCGGACGGCCCTCCCGGTTCATGCAGGTGACCGCCCGGGTCGTGCACCTGCAGGCCGAGCAGGTGTCCGAGCCCGTGGGGCAGGAAGGTTCGCGTAATCCCCCGTCCGTACGCCTCTTCGCGGCTGCAGCGGACGATCCCGTGTTCCGCCAGGACCTGCGCCACCAACCGGTGGGCCGACTCGTGCAGCGAGACGAAACTCGTGCCGTCGCGGGTCTCGTCACACAACCGGCGCTGCATGGCGTCCATCGAACCGATCAGCTCCTGGAAGGGCCCGGAACCGCCGGCGCAGGTTCTGGAAACGTCCGAAGCATAGCCGTTGCAATCGGCGCCGGCGTCCATCAGAAACGAGTGGATACGTGCCGGAGTACGCCGGTCCAGGTGCTGGTAGTGAAGGATCCCGGCGTGTTCGTTAAGGGCAACGATGTTCGTGTACGGCAGAGCGGACTCGCGCTGACCGGTGGCGTCGCAGTAGGCCTGGTTCAGCTCGAACTCCGAAGCGCCTCCCCGCAGAACGCACTGTGCCGCGGTGTGCCCGGCCGCGGCGACGCGGTTCGCCTCTTCAATGCAGGCCACCTCGTAGGGTGTCTTGACGGCGCGATAGAAATCCAGGTGAGCCAGCAAGGCGGGATCGTTGACGCTCCTGAACCCCATGGACGGCTGCGCGGACTCGCCGATGGCGGCGAATCCCGAAACGTCGCCCAGTTCCCTCAGCGCTTCGGCCGGGGTAGCGGCACATCGAATCTCGAATTGACCTGTCCAGAATCCCTCGGGCTCGGACACCGGCAGGTGCCAGAAATCCTGCGTCCGCAGGCAGACAAGCCGCGGACGATCGCCCGGAACGACCTTCAGCGCCGAACCCGGGTATGTCTCCGGTACCCACGCCTTGAAATAGGGTTCGGCCACATAGGGAACTTCAATATCGTCCCTGAAGCGGTACTGCACCGCGCCGGAGAATATGACGCATCCCTCGACACCGCGCGCGCCGCAGGCTTCGGCAAAGCGGCCGCCCCAGTCTTCGACATGACCTGCATGGAGCCGGGCCCAGTCACGCTCCGGACGACCTGGACCGTCCGCATGATGTGGACGATCCAGACGGTCGGCGCGATCTGGACCGTCTGCACGCTGTTCAGGCATTGTCTCGCTCCATTACGAAGTATCGGAATCCAGCGAAAGCAACTCGGCGTTGCCTCCGGTTGCGGTGGTATTGAGCGTCAGCGTTTTCTCGGTGGCGAACCGGAGCAGGTAGTGGGGCCCGCCGGCCTTGGGTCCCGTTCCGGACAGTCCCTGACCGCCGAACGGCTGCGATCCCACTACGGCGCCGATCATGTTTCGATTGACGTAGACGTTGCCCACCGGCACCAGTTCGAAGAGTTTCTCCGCGCGCGCCTCGATACGGCTGTGCAGCCCCAGCGTCAACCCGTACCCGGAACTCATCGCATCCCGAACCGCCGATGCGAACCCGCTGCCCGGATAGCGGACCACGTGGAGGATCGGCCCGAAATGTTCCCGCGTCAGCGACTCCATGCTGTCGATTTCCAGCAGCGCCGGCGCCACGAAAGTGCCCCTTTTGCATTCCCCGGAGAGCGGGGCCACATGCCGGCAGGCGCCCTGCTCCGCCATCTCGCTTACGTGGGCGCGCAGACTCGACGCAGCCGCTTCGGAAATGATGGGGCCGACGTCCGTATCGAGCCTTGCGGGGTTGCCGACGCGCAGTTCGTCCATGGCGCCCGAGATCATGTCGATGGCCTTGTCGGCGATATCTTCCTGAAGGTACAGAACCCGAAGGGCCGAGCAACGCTGGCCGCAACTACCGAACGCCGACTGGATGACGTCATCGGTCACCTGTTCCAGCAGGGCGCTGGAATCCACAAGCATCGCATTCTGTCCGCCCGTCTCGGCGATCAGCGGCGCGACCGGCCCGTCCCGCGCCGCCAGTGCGCGGTTGATCGCCCGCGCGGCCTGAGTGCTTCCGGTGAATGCCACGCCGGCGGTCTGCGGATGCCGCACCAGGGCCTCGCCCACGGTCGCGTCACCGGTGACGAGATTGAGCGCGTTGACCGGTATTCCGGCCGTGTGCATGAGCCTGACCGCCTCAAAGGCGATCAGCGGCGTTTCCTCCGCCGGTTTCGCGATCACGGTATTGCCGGCCATGAGGGCAGCGGAGATTTGTCCCGCGAATATGGCAAGCGGAAAGTTCCACGGACTGATGCACACGAACACGCCGCGGCCGTGCAGGCTCAGTTGATTGGACTCGCCGGTGGGTCCCGGAAGCCTTCGCGGCCCGGCAAACATCCGCTTCGCTTCGGCGGCGTAGTAGCGGCAGAAGTCCACAGCTTCACGGACTTCGGCAATGGCATCGGGCATCGTCTTGCCGGCTTCCTTGACGAGGATCGGGATCAACCGCTCGCGCTCGTCCTCGAGTTTGTCGGCCACGGCTTCCAGTAACCGGGCTCGCCCTTCTCCACCCACCGCCTCCCAATCCGGCTGCGCCTCCGATGCCAATTCAAACGCGCGCTTGATTTCTGCCTGGTCGGCATCGGCGCAAAAGCCCAGGTGTTCATCATGGTTTGCGGGATTGAAAACGGCGCGTCCGGCGCGCCCGCCCGGATGACCGAAGAGGATGGACGCGGCCCGCAGGGGCGAACTCAGCGGCCGCACGCAGCGGCGCTGCAATCGGCCCGCGTGGCCGGGATCGGTGAGGTCGAGGCCGGACGAATTCGTCCGCGCCGGGCCGAACAGCGCACCGGGATGAGCGATCCCGGGATACGCGGCCGGACGGGTGGCGCGCACCGCGCCGACAGGGTCCGCCGCGATACGTTCGGGAGGCAACCGCTCGTTGAGCACGCGGTTGACGAAGGACGTGTTGGCGCCGTTTTCCAGCAGGCGCCGGACCAGGTAGGCGAGCAGGTCCTCGTGGGAGCCGACGGGCGCGTAGACGCGCAGCGCCGGAAAGTGTTCGTACTGCTGCGCCGCCGCACGATAGAGCGACTCGCCCATGCCGTGCAGGCGCTGGAACTCGAAGTTGCGCGCCTCACCGGCAAGCGCCATGACGGCAGCGGCCGTGTGCGCGTTGTGGGTTGCGAACTGGCCCGCGATTTCCTCGGGATGCGCCAGGATCTTCCGGGCGCAGACCAGGTAGGAAAGGTCCGTGGCCGCCTTGCGCGTAAAGACCGGGAAATCCGGGTAGCCCATGACCTGCGCGTGCTTGATCTCCGCGTCCCAGTACGCGCCCTTCACCAGCCGCACCGGTATGGGGCGGCCGATCTCCCGGGCCAGCGCGACCGTCCAGTCGATGACCGGCAAGGCCCGCTTGCCGTAGGCCTGTATGACGATGCCCACGCCGGGTCCACCGGCAGGCGCCACAGCTTTGGCGACACGTTCGAAGAGGTCCAGCGAGAGATCCAGGCGGTCGGCTTCCTCGGCGTCGACGGTCAGTCCGATCCCGATCTCGGCCGCGCGTTCGGCCAGGGCGCCCAGGCGCGGCCCGAGTTCCGCCAGTACGCGCTCGCGCTTCGAGAATTCGTAACGCGGATGCAGTGCGGAGAGTTTGACGGATACGGACGGCGGCCCGGCCGCTTCGCCTTTCGCCGATCCCCGCAGCGCCTCGACGGCGTGCAGGTAGGCGGCGAAGTAACGCTCCGCGGAAGCGCCGTCGCGCGCGGCCTCGCCGAGCATGTCGTAGGAATAGCTCGGGCCCTTGGAACTTCGATCGAGGGCCTCCTCGATGGTCCGGCCCAGCACGAACTCGGTGCCGAGAATCCGCATGGCCTGACGGACCGCCCCCTGGATCACCGGTTCGCCCAGCCTGTTGGCAACCCGGCGCAGCCATGTCGCCGGGTTGACCGAGAATTCGCGGTCCACGGATACGACCTGCCCGGTGAGTATCAGCGCCCAGGTGGAGGCATTCACCAGCAGGTCGTCGGAATGCCCCAGGTGCGCGGACCATTCGCCCACTCCAATCTTGTCTGCAATCAACCGGTCGGCCGTGGCGCTGTCCGGAATGCGCAGGAGCGCCTCCGCCAGGCACATGAGGGCAATCCCTTCCCGGTTGCTCAGGCCGTACTCGGCCAGAAACCGGTCCAGCACGGTGCGGTTGGCCCGGTCCGCGCGCACGGCCACGATGATCGCCGCGGCGGCATCCTCGATCGACCGGGCGAAACCATCGTCGTACGGCCACGATTCCAGCAACGCGTCGACCACCGTCTGCTCCGGCGTGAACTTGGCGTGCCGAATCGCCGCGCGCAGTCGCTCCACGCCGGCTACGGAACCATCCCCTTCACCGCCGTGGCTTCGGGGTCCTGGAGCTTGAAGGGCCGGATCACTCAACAGAGGTGCCGATCGCCTCCCGTGCCTTGCGCGTGAGCGCCTGCCCCGCACTGCTCGCGGCCGCGACCAGCAGGTCGATCCAGGGCTGGCCGTGCGAAGCCACCCGGTGAGAGAGGCCGATCTGCCGCGACGGCTCGGGCGGTGGAAGACGCAGCAAACTCAATCCGGGCGTTGCGGCCCGTTCGCACAGTGCGGCGGTCTCCGGCATCAGCGTCAGGCCCACTCCGTTGGCCACCAGCCGGGCCAGCGTGGCCAGGGATTCGGAGCCGCGGCGAATGTCTTCCACCCGCCACATGGAGCAGGTGCCCAGGACCTGGTCGCCCAGGCAGTGATTTTCCCCCAGGGTCAGCAACGGACCGATATCGGACTTCGCCAGATCCGCTGCCCGAGGCGTATCCTCCAGCCCGCTGAACGTGACCAGCCGTTTCGCACGGCCGGCCACCAGGAAGCGGTCCTCGAATAGCGGCCGCTCTTCCAGTTCCAGCAGTCCCAGCGGCAGCGAGACGATGGCGGCATCGACCCGTCCCGCAAGGAGTCCCGACACGATCTCGCTGCTGGGCGCCTCGAGCACATCGAGCTCGACGCGAATCGGCGCGTTCTCCAGTTCCTCCAACAGCCCCGTCATCAGGTACGGCGCCAGCGTGGAGACGACGCCCAGGGCCACGCGGAACGGACCGGCCTCGAAGCGTTTCCCCATGGTTTCCAGGAGCAGGGCCTCGTCCAGTATCCTGAGGGTCTGCTCGTGGGCCACACGGCCCAGCGGCGTGAGCATGACGCCGTGGCTGTCGCGCTCGAACAGGAGCGAGCCCAGTCCCGCTTCAAGTTCGCGAATCTGCAGCGAGAGCGCCGGCTGGGAGACATGGACGCCCTCCGCGGCCCGGCTGAATGAGCCGTACTGGACCACGGCCTTGAAGTAACGCAACTGACGCAGGGTGACTGGCAAGATCCACCTCTTCCGGAGCGATTGCCGATCGCATATCGGCGCCTGACTCGACGCCGAAAAAGGCCGCCGCCCTTATTGGTATGAGCTGTTCCGGATGGGCGCCCATCCTAGCACAGGCCGCCGCGGACTTGAGTTCCGTAAAGGCCAGCAGATTTCGGGATAACCCGCTGGCGGAATTCGGGATAAACTGCTCCCGGGCGGTGATCCGGAGGGAGGCGCCATGAGGACAAGGGGAACATCAACAAGGATCGTAACACTGGCCGCGGCTACGCTGGGCCTGTGGTCCGCCGGAATCGGCGCCCAGACGGCGCCTGACTACTACCCCGATCCAACCTGGCCGAATCCGTTGCCGAACAACTGGAAGTTCGGCGGCATCACCGGGCTGGCTGTGGATGCGGACGGCAACGTCTGGGTACTCAACCGCCCCAATGACCTGGCGGACATGGAACTGCTGGCTGAACTGTCTCCGCCGGTATCCGAGTGCTGCACCCGCCCACCTTCGATGCTGCACTTCGACCGGTCCGGAAACGTCATCGGGTGGTTCGACCCCGCCCAGGGCCACGGCATGGACGTCGACGACGAGGGATTCGTCTACGTCGGCCAGGACACGGTCCGCAAGTACGATCCGCGAACGGGAGAAATCGTCGCCGAGGTGGCGCGCACCCCGGAGCGGGAAGGCGGCGGCCAGGTGGGGTTGCCTCCGCCGGTGGAACGGGTCCCCGGCCAGGGCACGCTGGAACACGCCGAGGTGTTCATGCCCTCGTCTCCCCCGGACCCCCAGCGGCGCGCCGAACGCGCGGCTGCCGCGGCAGCATTCCGCGAGAAATATCCCCCCGGAACGCCCATGGTCGTCGGCGGCATCGAGGAAATCCGCATCGTGGAGGCCGACAACGAGATGTACGTCGCCGACAACTACCTCGGCGGGCGCGTGCTGGTATACGACCTGGACACCTTCGAGTTCAAGCGCGGCTGGGGCGCCTACGGCAAGCCGCTCGCCGACATCAGCACCGAAGACGCCGATCACCGGTACGTCCCCAACGGCCCCATGCCCCGCGACTTCGCCGGCCACCTGACCCTGAACGTCTCCAATGACGGCCTGGTGTACGCCGCCGACCGCCGCGCCAACCGCATTCACGTCACCACGAATGCGGGCGAGTTCCTGCGGGAGTTCGTGCTCGCCCCCGGCACCGGCGGCGGCGGATCGACGGGCGGCGTGGCATTCTCGCCCGATCCCGAACAGCGCTTCCTCTACATCTCCGACCGCATGAACAACAAGATCTGGTTCCTCGACCGGGAGAACGGCGAGGTCATGGGCGAACTGGGAAGCATGGGCGAAGCCGGCGGCCAGTTCTTCGGCCTGCACATGATCGCCGTGGATTCGGAGGGCTTCATTTACACCGGGGAAGTCGACTCCTTCCGCGTCCAGCGGTTCGCGCCGTCGAGCACGCCGAGGGGGCAATTGCTTCAGCAACTGGCAGAGCTGCCGTAGCCCCGAATCACCAAAGATACTCTTGACCGGCGTAGCCGCGCGCGGGGCACCGGCGATTCGACGAGTGAAATGGTAACCGTGGCCCGCTATTG
Source organism: Gammaproteobacteria bacterium (assembly GCA_022820625.1). Lineage (GTDB taxonomy): Bacteria > Pseudomonadota > Gammaproteobacteria > Steroidobacterales > Rariloculaceae > UBA6522. Next base: position 30,645 of record JAJEFE010000145.1, read on the forward strand.
GAGGCGCTCCATCGCGAGAAGCAAGAAAGGCGCGGGTTGAAGACTGTTTCCGGACCCTCCCGTAATCGTTTCCCGTGTGATAATTCCGCCCTTTCGCAGGCGCGAGGGCCATTTTCTTGAGTTGGGTTTTTCCGAATCTGAGGTTACCGGACGACCGGCCGGGGGCGGCGCGAACGGTACGCTGGGGGCAACTCTATGGCTCCGCCCAGAGTCTCGCGGCAAGCCAGGTTCTTGGCCGGCACCGGGGATCCATATGCATCGTCACCGAATCCGCGTCGGCGGCCGATACGGTTGAGCACGAACTCGCGTTCTTCGCCCCGGACGTGCGTCTGCGGCGCTTCTGCGATTATGAAACGCTTCCCTATGATGCATTCTCGCCGCCGCCGGAACTGCTTGCCGAACGGCTGTCGGTGCTCTACCACCTTGTCGCTGGCGGCCGAGAAGCGTTCGTCGTCAACGCCCAGGCGCTGCTGAACCGATTGCCGCCACCGGACTTCGTCACCAGCCGGTCGTTGTTGTTGAAGGCAGGCGCCCGGCTTGACGCGCGGGCGCTGAGGGAACGGTTCGTGAGTCAGGGTTACCTGCGTGTCGAACAGGTGCTCGACCCCGGAGACTTTGCCGTCAGGGGTTCGCTCATCGACGTCTTCCCGACCGGAGCGGACTGCCTGGTGCGCATCGATCTCTTCGACGATGAAATCGAGAACCTGCGGCTCTTCGATCCGCATACCCAGCTCAGCACGGGAGAGACGCAGGAGGTCCGAATCCTCCCGGCGCGGGAATTTCCGTTCGATGCCGAGGATATCCGCGGGTTCAGGCGGCGCTTTCGCGAACACGTGCCCGGCGAGCCGGCCCGCGCCCTGATTTACCGCGATATATCCGACGCCCAGTTGCCCGCCGGGATCGAGTACTACCTGCCGCTGTTCTTCGACTCGACCGCGTCGCTCGCGGACTATCTGCCGGCCGATACGCTGATCGTGTTGATGGACCGGGCGCGGGAGGGACTCGAAGCGGGAGCGGACCTGATCCGGGAACGTTACGAGCAGCTTCATGGCGACCCGGAGCGGCCGATCCTGGAACCGGAGCTTGCCTTCTGGGAGCCGGAGGAAATCCTCAAGCACATCTCGCCTTTCCCGCGACTGGAACTGGCCGCCCGTGAACTTGAGAAAGGTGCCGGGGACGGCGATTTCAATGCCGGGACCCGACACCCCCTGAACCCCGCTGCCACCCAGGACCCGGACCCGATCGCGCGCTGGCTGGATCCCGAAAACGCGTCGAGAACGCTCGTTGTCGCTTCCTCGCCAGGCCGGCGCGAAGTGGTGAAGGACCTCCTGGCAGGCAGGGGCTACAAGCCGGCGCCTGCGGACGGTTGGCGGGATTTCCTCGAGGGTGACGCGCCGCTGGCGCTCGGCGTCGGCGAGCTGGATGCGGGCCTGGTTCTGCCGGACCGGGCCCTGCGCGTGGTGACCGCCGAGCAACTGGGCCTGGACCGGCCCAGGCAGCGCAGCCGGCGGCGGCGTCCGCCGCGGGACCCCGAAGCCATCATCCGCGACCTGACACACCTGCGCGTCGGCGCCCCGGTGGTGCACGAAGAGTACGGCATCGGCCGCTACCGAGGGCTCAAGAACCTCGAAGTGGACGGGACGATGACCGAGTTCCTGATGCTGGAATACGCGGACTCGGACAAGCTCTACGTGCCCGTTCACAGCCTGCACCTGATCAGCCGCTACACGGGCGCGTCGCCGGAACAGGCGCCGCTGCACCGCCTGGGTTCGGACCAGTGGCTCAAGGCCAGGCGCAAGGCGGCGAAACAGGCGCGCGATACGGCCGCGGAACTGCTGGAACTCTACGCCAGGCGGGCCGCGCGGCGCGGGGTTGCGTTCAGCCTGACCGATGACATGTACCAGCGCTTCACCCTGGAATTTCCGTTCCGGGAGACCGGCGACCAGCTCAAGGCCATCGACGATGTCGTCGAAGACCTGACGAGCGACAAACCCATGGATCGGGTGATCTGCGGCGACGTGGGATTCGGCAAGACGGAGGTGGCGCTGCGCGCCGCCTTTGTCGCGGCCCAGGCCGGCTACCAGACCGCCCTGTTGGCGCCCACCACCCTGCTCGCCCAGCAACACCACCGCACATTTACGGACCGGTTCGGCGCCTGGCCCGTTCGGGTGGAGTTGCTGTCGCGCTTCAGAAGCGCCAGGGGCGTACGCAAGGTGACAGCCGGTCTGGCGGACGGCGCCGTGGACATCGTGATCGGGACGCACAGGCTCCTGTCCGGCGATATCCGGTTCAAGCGTCTCGGCCTGGTGATCGTGGATGAGGAACACCGCTTCGGCGTGCGCCAGAAGGAACGGCTCAAGCGCCTGCGGACGGAGGTGGACCTGCTGACGCTCACGGCAACCCCCATCCCCAGGACGCTGAACATGGCGCTGGGAAACCTCAGGGACCTGTCGCTGATCGGCACGCCTCCGGAGGCCCGGCTCTCGGTGAAGACCTTCGTGGGCCAGTGGAACCGCCAGTCCGTTCGCGAGGCCGTGCTCCGCGAGCTGCGGCGCGGCGGCCAGGTCTACTTTGTGCACAACCGGGTCAAGGACATCGACTCCGTCGCAGCGAACCTCGAGCGTCTGCTGCCCGAGGCCGACATCCGCGTCGCCCACGGCCAGATGCCCGAGCGGACGCTGGAGGGCGTCATGCTCGACTTCTACCATCGCCGCTTCAACGTGCTGGTCTGTACGACGATCATCGAAAGCGGCATCGACATTCCCACAGCCAACACCATCATCATCAACCGGGCCGACCGGCTGGGGCTGGCGCAACTGCACCAGATCCGGGGCCGGGTGGGCCGCTCCCACCACCAGGCCTACGCGTACCTGATCGCGCCGCCCGCACGCGTGCTGACGGCCGACGCGGCCAAGCGGCTGGAGGCCATCGAGGCGCTGGAGGAACTGGGGTCGGGCTTCACGCTGGCCACCCATGACCTGGAAATTCGCGGCGCCGGCGAACTGCTGGGAGAAGACCAGAGCGGCCAGATCCACGCGATCGGCTTTGCGCTCTACAACGAACTGCTCGGCCGCGCCATCGCCTCGCTGCGCCAGGGGCTGGAACCGAACCTGGAAGACCCGCTGGCGCCCCCGACCGAAGTCGAAATCGGCCTGCCGGCGCTGATCCCGGAAGATTACATGCCGGACGTGCACATGCGGCTGGTGCAGTACAAGCGCATCGCCAGCGCCGATTCGCCGGATGACCTGAGGGAACTGCAGGTCGAATTCATCAACCGCTTCGGGTTACTGCCGGCGCCGGCCCGTACGTTGTTCGAAGTCGCACGTCTCAAACTTACGGCGCAGTCGCTGGGCATCGAGAAGATTCGCGCCGGCGATACCGGCGGCGTAATTCAGTTCAGCGAAAACGCGTCCGTCGACCCGGTGCAACTGGTGAACCTGGTTGGTGACCAGTCCGGCGCTTACCGAATGGACGGCCCATTCAAGCTGCGATTCAAGTGGTCCCTGCGCTTCGGCAGTGACCCGGCGGATGTCCTCGGCGCATTGCTTGTACGGCTCGGCGCTCCCGGCGAATCGTAGCTCGGAAGACGAGCGTTCAATCGCTCACGGTTACGCGGCCTGCGTGCGTACCTGCCCCTCGAAATCGAGCAGGTACTCCTTGCGCCAGAGCCCCCCGCCGTAGCCGCCGAGACCGCCGCCGGTACGAACGACCCGGTGGCACGGAACGAGCACGCAGACCGGGTTGCGGCCGATGGCGCTGCCGACCGCCCGGACGGCCGCCGGCTTGCCCACGACGGTGGCAATCTCGGAGTAGGTTCGGGTCTCACCCTGGGGAATGTCCAGCAGTGCTTTCCAGACAGCCACCTGAAAGGAGGTCCCGCGCAGGTCCAGTGGAATTCCCGCGCCGCCGGGCACGCTCGCCGATCCGGCAAAGTACGCGGCCAGTTCGCTCTCCACTCGCCTGAACAGTGCTTGTTCGGCGCCGCTGACCCTCAAGTTGCACGGCATCCCCGCCAGCGAGCGCCGCGCGTCGCTGCGGTCGGCGAATTCGACGAGGCGGCAACCGCCCTGGCTTACGCCCAGCATCAGTTCGCCGATGGGACTGGAAACTCGCTTGATCGAGATTGCATCGTTCATTCTGCGCTCCATGATTGGCAGTCATAGGGATTGATCGTCTCTCCGGGCCGGTATGCCCAGGTCTTGGTCATCACCACAGGCTCGGTGAAGATGGCAGGATCCGTAACCGTCACGGAATATTCGAGCCGACTGCCCTCTTCATTGACCGTAAACCGCTCCAGGTTGCGGACGTCTTCGGTCTGGGGAATGCCGGTCTTGTCGAAGTGCGGATAGTTGATGTGCGTCGTGTCCACCACCAGCGTATCGCCCTCCCAGTACCCAACAGAATGACCGAGCAGGTTCGGTTCAGGGTTCGCCGGAAGCCCTGCCGCGGTCATGTGGATGGTGCGGACCAGATCGTATTCCTCGATGTAGAGCAGGATCCTGTCGCCCTCGTCCACGAACTCCATGGGATAGGGATTTTCCATGATGAATGCCATGCCCTTCGGCGCGCAGTTCGCCGTAGGTTCATCTGCAATGGGATCCCAACCGGCGCGAGCGGTTCGCGCGAATTCCGTCAACGGGTAGTTGTTGTTCCACAGCCGTCCGGCACTGGTCCAGACCCGGAACAGGCCCAGTTCCGGAGCGGCGGCGACTTCGCCCCGCAGGTCCTCGCCGATCGTGTCGTCGGACCAGCGAGGGCGGGAAGAAAGCAGGACTTCCTGCCCCGTCGGCAGCAACATGTTGCTGACCCACATGGCAGTGTCGGATAACCTGCCGGGACGGCCGGCCAGACGAACGCGGCTGCCCACCTCGACAACGTCTTCATCCAGCCCCCATCGGCTCAATACCGAAACAGAGGTGGTTTCGATATCCCAGTCCCGGCCCTCGTCGTCACGCAGCGTGAACCGGATGTGCGGATTCTGCCAGAGCACCTCCGTGATCTCGCCTTCGACCTCGACCTCCCGGCTGTTGTCGTAGAAGGGCGCCGAGGCGTGGTGGGCATGGAGCAGGGATGCGGACAGTACCAGCAGGCCACAGGCGCACAAGGGTGCGAATCGTCGGACCCGATGCCTCAAACCATTCATGACTTCCACTCCGGGTTATACCTGATTGAACCACGCTCAGTTTACGCTATTGGAGGATTCCCCGTACTTGTCCGGCAGATGCCTTGTGCTATCGTCCCCGCACCTGACAGGAATCGCAGGGGAATCATGATGCCACGCCACTCGACTTGCCGTTTTTCGGTCGCCAGGTTCCGGCTCACTGGGGCCAAACAGTCCCGTGGGAAGATCGCCGGACGGTCTGTTGACCAGTCCCTGGGACAGTCTGCCGGACCGTCCTTGGGGTGGTTCTCGGCGTCGGCGAGTGCGCTGCTGCTTGTTCTGGCTTCAGCCTTGACCGGCGTCGGCACCGCGCAGCCGGCCGGTTCCGGCATCGATGAATGGTGCGCCATCAGCGGTGACCTCGTGCTGACGAACGGGCGGTTCCTGACGGTGGATGCCGACGATTCCATACAGTCCGCGGTACGCATTCGGGGCGACCGGATCGTCGCGGTCGGTGCAGAGGTGGGCAGTTTCGAATGCGACCGGCGTATCGATCTGGGCGGCCGAACCGCGGTCCCCGGACTCATCAACAACCACCTGCATTTCCTGCGCCTGGGCAACAGGCCCGGATACGACGTCAGGGCGATCGAAACAACCGCCTCCATTGCCGAAGTTCAGGCCGCCATTGCGGCCCGCGCGGCCCAGTTGCCGCCGGCAACCGATGACCTCGACGGCACCGACTTCATTTCGATCGTCGATTCCTGGAGCCCGCGGCAGTTCGCCGAACAGCGCCGACCGACGCTGGCGGAACTGGATGAGGCGGCGCCGGATCATGCCGTGTACATGATGGGTTACCCGTTCGGGCCCGGCGTCACCAATTCCATCGGCAAGCGATTCTTTGAGGCGGCGGGCATCGCGGTCAGCGACGAAGGGGGCATCGACGGGCAGCCGGGTCCGGAATTGAACGAAGCGCAGCGTGCGTACGAAGTGCTGAAGCAAAATCAGACACTTGACGACAAGCTCCGCTCTCTGCGGGACCTTATGCGAATCTCCAACACCGTGGGCCTGTCCACCGTGCTCGAAGGCGGCGGAGGCTTCCCGGGACCGGGCGTGTTCGACGAATATCACGACTACGAAGCCGCCATGGCCCTGTGGCGCGAACACGGATTGACCGTGCGGCTGCGACTGTTTTTCCAGTCGTGGGCCCGCTCCACCGGGGGCATCGAAGCCATCCGGCAGCGCGTCGACAATACGTTCATGGGCCTGGGCGACGACATGCTCAAGGTCTCGGGCTTCGGTGAGAACATCGTGGTCGAATCCACGCCCATCCAGCCGCTGGAACTGTTCGTCGAGGCCTTCACCATCGCCGCCGAGAACGGCTGGCTCGTTCACCAGCACTCGGTCGACGTCGAAGAACTCGAAACGCATACCACGGCAATGGAGCGTGTCAACGAGATCATCCCCATCGCCGACCTGCACTGGAACCTGTCCCACGTCCAGGAGATCGACGAGGAGATCCTCGAGCGGCTCAAGGCTATCGGCGCCGGGGTTGCAGTGCAGAACCACTATTACCACGGCGCCTTTGCCCTGGGTGACGTCGGCCCGCCCTACCGCCTCATCCTCGACAGCGGCGTGCACATGAGCGCCGGCAGCGACGGTGGGCCTTTCTCGCCATGGGTTTCCATCTACCACATGACCACGGGCATGACCTCATACGGCGATCCGATCCTGGCCGACCAGACCATCACCCGCATGGAAGCACTGCGCGCCTGGACCCTGGGCAGCGCCTGGGACGCTCACAGCGAGGCCGACCTCGGTTCCATCGAGCCCGGCAAGCTCGCCGACATCGTCGTGCTGTCGGACGACTACATGGCGGTGCCCGATGAGGCTCTGCGCGGACTGAAGTCGGTTCTGACGCTGATCGGAGGCGAGGTCGTCTACTCTGACGGCAGCGTGGTGGCCTGCGGAGGCAACGAGGGGATGTGGTTCCGGGACGGGGTGGAGTCGGCTTGCCAGCTTCAGTGACGCCCGACAAACAAGCCATTTCTGGTCATTTCATGGCGAAACAGCCATTTGGGCCACTATCTGATACTGCTATGCTACTACGCGCATGGATACCAGCACCCTGATCACTATCGGCGTCGGCGTCGCCATTCTCGGATTCCTGTGGAACCTTCATCGAGACATGGCCGCATTGCGCGAACGGATGGCGAAAGTCGAAGGCACCATGGAACTGCTCGCCAAGTTGCTGATCGACAAGGCACAGGCGCCCGGCTGACGGGTTTTGAAGACCAGGGGGGTCACCAGACTCCATTCTCCTCCAAACCGCCTCAGGCGACCGTACTGGAAGTTTTCCGACGGAAGTTCCCCAATCCCGTGCATTTCAGCATAGGCCCGGAGATGCGCATCGAACCACAGCAGGTCGTGCGCAGCAACGCCGCGCAGCGCAGTGCGCGACATTGAACAACCTTATGGGACCTGAAGGAAAACGGTATTGGCGTCAACTCCTTGCACCCGCTACATTGATTTTGCAATGAGTGAGGTATGCATCATTGGCGTCGGGCAGACGCCGGTCACCCGGAGACAGGCCCCGAGCGCCGGCGAACTGGGCAACGCCGCCATCAAGCGTGCCATCGAAAATGCCGGCGTGGAGCCCAAGGCCATTTCGGCGCTGTACCTGGGCAATATGACGGCGGGCCTGCTGGAGCACCAGCAGCAGTTGGCGTCGCTCTGTGCCAACGCCTGCGGTCTGACGGGCGTGGAGGCATTTACGCTTGAGGCCAGTTGCGCTTCGGGCGCGGCGGCGCTGCGAATCGGATACATGGCAGTGGCAGGCGGCTTCCACGACCTCGTCGCGGTATGCGGCGTGGAGCGGCTGTCGCATGCGCCGCGCGGCGAATGCACCCGGGCGCTGGCGGTCGCGGCGGACCGGGACGAAACGAGCCGGTTCGGCGAATCGTTCGTCGGCCTCAACGCTGCCCTGATGCGCCGCTACCTCCTCACCCACGATCTGAGCCCGGAGGACCTGGCGCCGTTCGCCATCACGGCTCATGACAACGGCGCCAACAACCCCCGCGCGCTGCTGCGCAAACCGCTGGACATGGACGGTTACCTGTCTTCCAGGATGCTCGCGGACCCGCTTCGCCTGATGGACGCGCCGCCGATCTGCGATGGCGCCGCGGCGGTGATCCTGGCCACGGCCCGCCTCGCCCGGACGCTTCCTGCCCGGGGCAGCCCCAGGGTATGGATTCGGGCGTCCGCCGCGGCCTCCGATACGCTGACCGCAAGGAACTGCATCGCCGAACTCAGGCTCCCCGCCGCCGAGCGCTCCAGCCGACGTGCCTATCGCCAGGCCGGTTTGGACGCCAGGGACATCGACCTGTTCGAGGCGCACGATGCCTTTACGGTGATCACCGCACTGAGCCTGGAATCGAGCGGCTTCGCCGCGCGCGGCCAGGCGGTCCGGCTCGGCAAGGAAGGCGCGCTCGCGCTTGACGGCCGCCTGCCGATTTCCACCATGGGCGGCCTGAAGTCCCGTGGGCACCCCGTGGGCGCCACGGGACTCTACCAGGTCGTCGAAGCCGTACAACAGTTGCGGGGCACGGCCGGCAAGAATCAGGTCGAAGATGCCAGAGTGGCGATGACTCAGAATCTGGGCGGTATGGGGGCGACCGCGATCACGCACGTGCTCGAGGCCGCGTAACCCGGCCAGGGAGTGGCGGAGGTGGATGGGAATCGAACCCACCAGCCGGGTTCGCCGGCTCACTGGTTTTGAAGACCAGGGGAGTCACCAGACTCCATTCACCTCCATGACGCGTTTCGCGCGGCTCACACCACGTCCATTCACTCAATAGCGAGTCACGCGTGCCGATCCGCCTATCTTACCAACGGTTCAGCGATCCCGGAGCCGGCGAATGTTGCCCGTGCGGATGGTGACGCCTGAAGCATCCAGATGCTCCATCAACGGCACGATGTACTTGCGTGTCGTGCCAAGCTCGTCCCGTACATCCGCCACGGTGAATTCGGCCGGATAGGGGAAGCGTTCCGCGAGTCTCTGGCGCACGTTGCGCAGCACGTCCCTGTGCATGACCAGGTGGCGGCTGCGGTCGTAGGTCTTGAGGCGCACCAGAGCGCCTGTGTCGGTCAGCAACCGCAGAACGCCGGTGCGTACCCGGTCGCCTCGCAGCACGGATTCCACCGGTGGCGGCATCAGCCCGCAAGTTCGAAACGACTCCTCGATCTCCTTCGCCACACGCCGTTCATCGGCCGAGAGGCTCGCCAGCGGATCGAAACCCACCTGGCTCAGAATCGAGGCGTCATTGCGCAGTTCGCCGCGCGACTCCAGTTCAAGCACGGAATGTTGTAACGCGGCTTCATCGATATCCGCCTTAAGCAGCGTGGGAATGCCGGCCATGGCCAGTCCCTGCCGACGCGGGTATTGCCGATGGAATTGCTCGACGACGGAGCGGATGCCATCCAGTAGCCGGCCATGGGCCGATGCGTCCATCAGCCGCCCGCCTTCCACTTCGATGGCTCCCACGGAGTCGGCAGCCGTCTCCATATCGGCCGCCGTGAGCCCCAACTTCTGTCTCAGCGTCTCGCGGTCGACGCTCCCGAGCCCGGCTTCCTCCAGGCTGGCGCGCACCAGGGCCACGGTATCGCCGGCTGCCGTGCTTTCCAGGCGCGTGACGACGGTGGAATCGAATCGGCGATGCCTGGGTGCGTTCACGTCCAGCATGCTGCCGCCGCCCAGGGTCACGACGGGTGTGAGGCCGCGCACGATAAATCGTTCTCCCTGCCGGGCGACGACCCTTCGGCGAAAGCGCAGTTGCACCAACCCGGCTTCTCCGGGGTCCAGGGAATTCATCCCCAGGATGCGCACCTTGGCGATCTCCTCGGTGGTGCCGAAAAGCACGCGAACCGTGGCGCCGTTCTTGAGCGGTTCACCGGCATGCTGCAGCATCCGCAGCTCGACATCGATGCGGCGCGCAGGCTGCAGGTAGCCGGGCGCGGCAAGCACGTCGCCTCGACTCAATGCGCCCTGCCTCCGGTGCCTCAGGTTCACGGCCACGCGCTGACCCGGAAACGCCGCATCCACGTGCCGGTTGTGAATCTGCAGACCGCGTATGCTGGCCGGCTCCCCGCCGGGGAGAATTTCCACAGCCTGATCGGCGCGCAGGATACCGTCGCGCAGCGTGCCGGTCACCACCACCCCGAAGCCCCGCATCCCGAACACCCGGTCTACGGGCAGATGGAATCCCGCGTCCGACACCTGCCGGGCGCGCACCGGGATATCCGCCAGCGCCTCTCCCAGATCTTCCATGCCCTCGCCGCGCAACGCCGAGGTGTGCACCACGGGCGCGCCTTCCAGGAAGGTTCCGCTCAGGTAGTCGCGCACATCCTCTACGGCCAGTTCGAGTTCGTCGGCGGAAACGAGGTCCGTCTTGGTCAGTACGATGAGTCCACGCTCCACGCCGAGCAATTCCGCGATGTCGAAATGCTCCCGGGTCTGGGGCATGACGCCCTCGTTGGCGGCGACCACGAGGATGACCCCGTCGATCCCCGTGGCGCCTGAAATCATCGTGCGGATGAAATCTTCGTGGCCCGGTACGTCGATCAGGTCGATCATGCCCCTGGACGATTCGAGATAGGAGAATCCCAGAACGATGGAAAGGCCCCGCTCCTGCTCCTCCCGGAGCCGATCAGTCTCGATGCCCGTCAGCGCCCGAACCAGCGCCGTCTTGCCGTGGTCCACGTGCCCGATGACGCCAAGCGTGACTTGATTGGCCGGGTGTTCCATACGTCATCCCGGGCGGGTGGTGTCGTCGGCCCATTCCATGCAGACTCTGGCCGGGCTACTCATGCGTCATCCCAGCGCTTGCCGGCATGCGCTCAGCAGATCCTCCGAATCGGCGGGTAGCATCGTTCTCGGATCGAGCACGAGCCGATCGTCGGCCAGCCGCGCGATGACCGGCGGATGTGCCTTGCGCAGTCGCCTCGCCAGCGTCCCTGCGCTCACCCCGTCGGCAGTGACGCGGATCGTCTTCGTGGGCAGTTCCACCATGGGCAGGGCGCCTCCGCCGCTGTAGGTCACATCGTCGACGATGTCGGCGTCCACTCCCGGAATTTCCCGCAGACGCTTCAGCAGGCGCCACGCCCGTTTGGCGATGTCTGGCTCGCTCTCGCCGAGCATTCGCAGGATGGGAATTTTCTCCGCCGGGTCGTTGGGCGGCAGGTAAAGCCGCAGGGTGGCCGCCAGCGCGGCCAGCGAAAGCTTGTCGATCCTCAGCGCCCGCGCCAGGGGATTGCGCCTGACCGTATCGATGAGTTCCGCACGGCCGACGATCAACCCCGCCTGGGGGCCGCCCAGCAGCTTGTCGCCGCTGAAGGTGACCAGGTCCACGCCCGCAGCGAGGCTCGACTGGACCGTATCCCCGGTCATGGACGCAACCGGCTGGACGTTGGCCAGCGCGCCGCTGCCCAGATCGTGCACGCAAAGCAGTTCGTTGTCGTGGGCGAGCTTCGCGAGTTCCTTCAATGCCGGTTTGGCGCTGAACCCGACGATCCGAAAATTGCTCGGATGAACCGCGAGCACGATTCGGGTCTTTTCGCTCAGGGCTGCAGCATAGTCCTCAAGCCGGGTTTTGTTAGTGGTGCCCACCTCGACCATTCGCGCGCCGCTCTTGGCGATCACGTCGGGCATCCGGAACGAGCCGCCGATCTCCACCAGTTCGCCCCTGGAAACGATGACCTCGCAATCCGCCGCGAAACTCTCCAGCGCCAGCATGACCGCGGCAGCGCAGTTGTTGACCGCCAGCGTGGCTTCGGCGCCGGTAATGCGGCACAGCAGCGACTCCACGTGGTCCTGGCGCGACCCGCGCTCGCCGGTCCCGAGATCAAATTCCAGATTCGAATAGCCTCTGGTGGCCGCTTCCATGGCCTCGACAGCCTCGGCCGCGAGTGGCGCCCGCCCCAGGTTGGTGTGCAGGACGATGCCGGTGGCGTTGATCGCCCGGCGCAGGCTCGGCAACCGCCGTTCCAGCAGTTCAGCACGCATCAGCGCCGCGTACTGCGGACCGCGAAAGTCGGGCAACTCGGTCAGCCCGTTGCCCAGGTTGCGCCGCACCCGCGCCAGGTGCTCGCGCATGACTTCCGTCACCTCCGCGGCCGAGAACTCGGCGCTCAACGCGGACCCATTCTCCGAGGCCAGCCACTTGTCGACGGCTGGCAACTGCCGGAGCAGCTTCCGGGATAGATCAGGACCATCATCCATGCCCGGCATTATAGACGGGCGTGACTTCAGGGGGCGGGCGCCTGAAATCTCAAACACCGCGACAATGGAAGCGCGTTTCTGAACCGCGTACTTCAAGGACCAACTGTATCGGTCCTTGCCGACTGCGGGTGAGTGACGGCGGCGCCCCGGGACAGTCAGAAGCGGGAGCGCGTCAGCTCAACGTCGGCGAATTGCCACGCCTGTTCCCAGGCCTCGAAGACCTCCGCGGCCTCGGCGGTCTTGTCCTGGGCCTGCAGACTCTGCCAGAGTCCATAGAGGGCCCAACCGTCGCCGCGGTTCAACTCCATGTCACGACGGTAGACCCGTTCGGCTTCCTCGGCCTCGCCCGCCTCGAGCAGCGCCGCGCCGAGATAGTGCCTCATCGGTTGCGGCCAGTCGGGGGGTTCGGTGTAGTCCAGGTCGTCCTCGATGGCGACCGCCCCGCGATAAGCCGCGATGGCGCCCTCAAGGTCTCCCTGCGCCTGCCTGATTTCCCCCTCAAGCCCGAGTGCGGCCAGATCCATCAAGGTTTCCACGGTGTTCGCGTTGCGGCGCACGGCCGCCGAATCCGGGTCCGCAGCCACGGCCCTGATCTGCTCCAGATTGGACCGGGCAACGTCCAGGTTCCCGAGACCGACATGCGCGCTGCCCTGAGTGTAGCTCCACATGCCGTCCAGATAGCCGGCTCCCTCCATCACACGGTCCTCGGCCAGAAGCTCGTTCCAGCGGCCGAACATCTTGTGCACAAGCCAGCGGGTTGCAATGGTCTTGTGCGCCTGACCGCGCACAATGCGCTCTTGCGGCTCATGGCCCCGGGCATCGGTGGCCGCCTGGACCGCCTGCGCATAGTTGCCCTGGATCGCGGCCGAATAACGGATGAAGTCGTAGGCGTGGCGGCGATGATTCTGCGCAGAAAGCAAGTAGGTTCCGATCCGGGGAAACTCCAGGCTGCCCCAGGTCGCCAGGAAATCGCCGTCCACCTCCGCCGAGCGCTGGTTATGCTCGATGGACTTGGTGTGTTGTCCAACCCTCACGTAGATGTGCCCGGGCATGTGAACGACATGACCGACACCGGGCATCAGCGCAGCGAGACGGTCCGCAGCGTCGAGCGCCCGCTCCGGCGTATTCGAGGATTCCAGCAGGTGAATATACAGGTGGTTCGCACCCGGGTGATCCGGCCGCTGTTGCATGACCCGCTCCAGCGCGGCCGCCGCCTCGGCCGTGCCCGGCAGGGGCTCGCCCGCGTCGTCCCAGTACTCGCGACCACGCCGCGTGATCATGTACGCATCCCCCAGCAGTGCGCCGGCGTCGGGATCTTCGGGATACTGCTCGAACAGCGCGCGCGTCGCTGCAAGGTAAGCCTGATCCCTGTCATCGCGGTCCGGATAGGTATCCGCGTCAAAGCGCCGGTGGAGCGCGCGCACGAATGCCTGCTCCCGACCGTTACCCCGTTCCACCGATTCCATGGCCCGCTCGATCGCCCGGCGCCCTTCTCCCTGGGGATCGTCGGGCAACCCCTGGGCACGGCTGTTGGGGTTTGGACCCAGCGCCAGAGCAAGCCCCCAGTTGATCATCGGGTGGCCGGGATCGTGGCGCAACGCCTCCTGGTGGGAAGCGATGGCTTCGGGAAAGTGGTAACCCCAGGTCAGCCTCAAGCCCTGATCGAAGAATTGCTGGGCGAGGGGCGAATCGGTTGAGATGGGCCGCGTATAGGCGCCCGTGCTTTCGACCAGAACGGCCAGTTCTTCGCCTTCGGCTGCGGGGTCCGACGGCGTGCATGCGGATACGGCTGTCGCAACGGCGAGTACCGCGAACAGGGTGCGGAAAACAAGGATCATAGGCTCACTACTCCTCCGCGGCGGTCACGTCAGACCGCCGATTACTTCAGACTGGACCTTGAGTCTAGCCGGGCGGAATCCGCCCCGCCGTGGGTACGTTGTCCGCGCCGGTGCGTATCGTCCGCCCATGGTTGTCCCGCTGCAGGTAGACGCGGTAGCTCTGGTTCACCGGGATGCAGAACGTGAGGGCATCGTCGCAGGCGAAGTAGAACACGTCCAGATCCAGCGGCTGAGTCATGTCGCTCATGGAGACGTCCACGAGGAACTCGCGGGGGTCCGCATCCGCCGGTTCGTCAAGCGCGGGGCCCTCGCCGCCGGCCGGCGTTACCGTGCTCCCGGATGACGCCGTCAGGGAGAACTTCACCGGACCCGCCTCGTTGTTCCAGTGGACCCTGTACAGCGGGTCCAGGTGGAAGCCGACGTACATCTTGCCGTTGCCCGTCGTCCTGAGGCTCTCGTCGCCTTCGGCGCGAAGCTTGACATAGAACGGAACGCCGCCCTCCTCGATGACGGGCTCGACCTCGATCCCGGCCATGGTGGGCGGCATCTCCACTCGAGGAACAACGCCCTTGGCAACGGTGGGGGGCGGCGGCTGCGTGGGCAGATCGAGGTCCTCGATCATGGTGCGCCGTTCCACCGGGCCGACAAGCCGCTCCAGATCCGCCCGCAGCGCCTCCGGGTCGCTCCAGGTTCGGCGAGCCGCGACGCGGCCCTCCGGATCGATCACCAACTCGCTGTTCGGCGTCCGTGCCATGGCCTCGTGCCAGGGATTGTGCATCGGGTCCGCCAGCCACGTGATGCCCGATCCCAGCCGGCGCTTCGACTCGGCCACGTGCATGAGCCGCTCTTCCAGCGTGAACGGTGTCACGTAGTTGTTGTACTCGGGGTGGGCCAGCGGCTTGTAGATGTAATAGAAGTCGACACCCCTGGGGGCGAAGTCTCTTTGCACCGTCTCCAAACTGGGGACGTTACGGAGGAAGGGGGGTCACGTGAGGCAGCCGAGCACCAGCACCGTGTACTGGCCCGTGGCCACCTCCCTTATGTTCACGGGATCACCCCGATCATTCACCACCTGAATGTCCGGCACCAGTTCGCCGATGCCCGGCACGGTACTGTAGAAGCGTTCGTCCATGGCCGTGGGTCCGGCGCCCATCCCCATCCCCATACCCATGCCGGGCAGCTGGGCGATGGCCGAATTTACGGCACCGAAAAGGACGAAAATTGACAGCGGAATCAGGCGTTTCATGAGAAGCCCGTCAATTCGTGAAGTGCGTTCGAGAATCGTATGCGTTTCCCCTTGCACGCGCAAGCCTGCGAACGTGTGCCCCGAAGGTGCGAGTGCACAGCCGCTTCGAGCGTCGTGGGGCGACGAGCGGGCCATGGATGGCCATTAGCGAGGAGTCCCCGATTCGAGCCCCGCCAGGGATGGCGGGGCTCGATTAAGCTCGAAGCGGCTGTGCACTCGCACCTTCGGGGCGGGCGGCTGGGCGTGCTATTCTTCCCGTTCCTTTCCTTGCTGTATCCGCAAACCACCATGACCGAATCCTCAAGCCGCAGCGCCGGCAGCGGCCGCCACTTCCTGCAAGTTCCCGGTCCGACCAACGTACCCGACCGCGTGCTCGCAGCCATGTCCATGCCGACCATCGACCACCGGGGTCCGCAGTTCGCGGAACTGGCGCTGGAGCTCATTCCGAGGGTTCGCCGCCTGTTCAATGCGTCGGGCGGAGTCGCCATGTATCCGGGATCGGCCAGCGGCGCCTGGGAAGCCGGAATCGCCAACACGCTGTCTCCGGGGGATCGCGTGCTGATGTTCGACAGCGGCATGTTCGCGACCCTCTGGCGGACGGTGGCCGAGCGATTCGGGCTCGACATAGAACTGGTGGAATGCGACTGGCGCAGGGGCGTGGACCCCGACCAGGTCGAAAGTGCGTTGCGCGCGGACCGGCCGCAGCGGATCAAGTCCGTGATGGTGGTCCACAACGAGACCTCCACCGGGATCACCAACTCCATCGCAGGCGTGCGCGCGGCCATGGACGCTGCCGGTCACCCGGCCCTGTTCATGGTGGACTCGGTCTCTTCCGCCGGGTCCATGGAGTACCGCCAGGACGACTGGAGGGTGGATGTGACCATCGCCGGCTCCCAGAAGGGCCTGATGCTGCCGCCCGGACTCAGTCTCAACGTCATCAGCGAGAAGGCTCTGGCCGCCGGCGCCAACGCGGCGCTTCCACGATCCTACTGGAGCTGGGCCGACGCCCTGCACTCCAACGACACCGGTTTCTTCCCGTATACGCCGCCGACCAACCTGCTCTACGGCCTGAAGGAAGCGCTGACGATGATGGAGGAGGAGGGGCTGGATAACGTCTACGCCCGTCACGTCCGGCTGGCCGAAGCCACGCGGCGCGCAGTGGCCGTGTGGGGCGTCGAGAATTTCTGCATCATCCCGGAAAAGAGCAGCAATACCGTCACCACCGTGCTCGTGCCCGGGGACATCGACGCCGACGACGTTCGCGCCGTGATCCTGGACCGTTTCGACATGTCGCTCGGAACGGGACTGGGACCGCTGACCGGCAAGGTATTCCGCATCGGACACCTGGGCCACTTCAACGAACTCATGCTGGCCGGCACGCTGTCTGGAGTCGAAATGGGGCTGGGACTTGCGGGAATCTCCGGTTGTTCGGGCGGCGTCACCGCGGCGCTCGAATACCTGGCCGAACAGGCGCGCCAAGGATAGCCGCGCAGAAACAGCCCGCGTAAGGGAACACCTGTTCGCGAGCGGAGAATACCGATTCGCGAACAGAGGATACATGAGGTAGGGGAAACATGGATCCAACCACAACGGTAGTCGACAGCCCCCTGGTGGCGCTGCTGGGCTTTCTGGGCGTCATCGCGCTGCTCCTGTTTCTCATCGCCAAATGGCGCTGGCACGTCTTTCTCGCCTTGCTGATACCCCTGCTCCTCTTCGGCATCATTCCCGGTGTAGCCCAGAATAATTTCATCGACGCCTTCGAGCGCGGCTTCGGCTCGACGCTGGGTTCCATCGGCGTGGTCATCGTGCTCGGTTCCATCATTGCCGAGGCGCTGCGGCACACCGGCGCGATCCAGACGATCACCCGCAGCATGGTGTGGGCGGTCGGCTCCAAACGCATGCCGCTGGCGCTGACGCTGACTGGATTCGTGCTGGGCATCGCGATCTTCTCCGACGTGGCCTACGTGATCCTGAATCCCCTGGTGCATTCGGCGGCGAAGATGATGGGCGTGACCGTGAGCGTCATGTCCATCGGGCTCGTGGGCTCGCTGCAGCTCACCCACGCCATCGTGCCGCCCACGCCCGGCCCGCTGGCCGCCGCGGCGCTGGTGGGCGCCGACATCGGCAAGACCATCATCTTTGGCAGCCTGGCGTGCCTGGTGGGCTCCATCGCCGGCTGGGTCTGGGGGCAGTACGTCGCGGGCCCGAGAATCAAGACGCTGCCGGACGACGAGTTCGTGGGCGGCGATTTCCTCGAAGAAGAGCCGGAAGGGGGACTGCCCGGCGCGCTGAGCTCCTACGCCCCCATACTCGTGCCCATCGTGCTGATTTCCGCGCAGAGCGTCTCCCGGCTGTTCCTGGACGAAGACCACATCGTCCGGGCGGGCCTGGCCTACGTCGGCTGGCCGGTGATGGCGCTGAGCATCGGCGTCTGGCTGGCTTATCGGAACATCAGGACGCCGGAGCACCGCAAGGCCGCCACCAACGGCTGGGTGGAGGACGGTCTCCGGGTGTCGGCGATGATCCTGGTGGTCACCGGGCTGGGCGGCTCCCTGAGCGAGATTCTCAAGGGCACGCCCGCGGTGGAAGCGATCGCGGGTTTCTTCGCCGCCTACGGCCTGCCGTCGATCCTGCTGCCCTTCGTGATCGGCATCATCGGCAACATGATCACCGGCTCCACCACCGTGGGCGTCATCACCGCCGGAGCCCTGGTCGCGCCCATGCTGGGAAGCCTGGCACTTTCCCCCGAAGCGGCCATGCTCTCGGGGGCGAGCGGCTCCGTCATCATCAAGTACGTGAATTCAAGCTATTTCTGGATCTGCACGTCGCTGAGCCGGCTGCCGGTCAATGACGCTATTTTCGGCTACGGAGGGGCCACTCTGGTAGGCGGCATCGCCTCCTTCGGGGCCGTCTGCCTGATGTGGGCGGTGGGACTGGTCTAGTGCTGCGTCAACCTGACAATGCAGCATCACCAGGGGCAGGCGCCCGCCGAGTTTTCGTTGCCGAACAGGCCGCCAAGCCTCATCGAGGCCTTCTGGATGTGGCAACATACCGCCCATACCCGCCCATACCGTCCGCGGCGGTTCAATGCGCTGGCGGCGCAGCGTTCCGGGTGGTACCGGTGGGCGGCGATTTGAGCAGGAGGAAGCTCTCATGAAAACGACAACGAATCGATGGACTCTCAATGGAATGGCACTTGTCATCGGCGCCACGTTCGCGCTTGCCGGGGTATCGGCGGGACACGCGCAGGTGGTCGAGGGACAGGCGCTGGACGACAACGGGGCGCCGCTCTACCAGGTGGACCCGTTCTGGCCGAAGCCGCTCCCCAACCGGTGGAGCATGCAGCAAGTCACGGGGCTCTACGTCGATCACATGGACCACGTCTGGTTCATCAACCGAAACCGGGCTGCCCAGCCGAACGAGATCAGCGGCGACATCAACGGCAACGGTTTGTGCTGCGTGCTGGGTCCCGAGATCATCGAGCTGGATCCGGAGGGCAACGTGGTGAACGCCTGGGGCGATGCCGACCATCACCCGCTGTGGCCGGCCGCGCTGCAGACGGTGATCGCCGATACGCAGGGCTTCGTCTGGGTCGCCGGCACCGCACCGCAGGACAGCATCCTGAAGTTCACGCGCGAAGGCGAGTTCGTCTGGGACTTCGGCCACCGGCCGGCGCCCGACGCGCCCAACGTCGAGAACAACCAGGAAACCGACGCTTTCCGCAACAAAGGGCGGTTCCAGCTCGACGAGGTCGACAACGAGCTGTACATCATCGACCAGAAACGCGTGGTGGTCTTCGACGCCTCAACCGGCGACTTCAAGCGCGGCTGGGGCGGCTACGGGATGCCGCTGAGCGAGGTCTCGAACGAACCGGTTCCGGGCTACACGTGGGACGGCGGGCCACCGCCAGAGGTCAGGGATCTCGCGCCGGCCCTGCACTTCATCGAGATCTCCAACGACCGGAAGGTCTACGTCGGCGAGCGCGGGTCGAACCGAATCCAGGTGTTCACGACCGCGGGCGAGTGGCTGCAGGACATCTTTGTTGCGCCCAATACTCCGGCTCGAGGATGCGGTGGCCTCACGCTCGGTGATGGCCCCTGGGGCCCCTGCGGCACCATGTACAAGATGATCATTTCCAAGGATCCGGAGCAGAAGTATCTCTTCGAAGCCGACGGGAACAACCACGTGGTCTGGGTCATCGACCGTGCCAGCGGCGAGACGCTCGGCCACTTCAGCGAACACGGCCGGCTGGCCGGGCAGATGCACTTCCCCAATGCGATCGGGATCGACTCGATGGGGAACATCTTCACGGGCGAAGTCGACAACGGGAAGCGGATTCAGAAGTTCATGCCGGTGATGTCGGCCGATCTCTGATCGCCGGTCGCTGACCCTGACCGCCGGCCACTGACCGCTGGTCGCCAGCCGCATAACACCGCGAAGGGCGCCGGGTTCTCTTTGGGACCCGGCGTCTCAGCGCGCCGCTAATTCCACCCTCGACTCATGACGAGATCCCTGAATTCGGTCCTTTCCATCGCCTGCGTGCGCTCGACCCGCTCGACGTCGTCGCCGTCGACAATGAAGAAATCAAGCGTTTCGTTGATGCAGCCGGCCGGGCAGTCTCCCCACGCACGCCGGGCGATCACGTACCAGCGCCCTTCCGATTCCACCGCGTCGATATCGGAGCCGTCTCCCACGTAGGCATTGGACTCCGCGTATTCGACTCCTTCCAACGCAGCGTACGCCCGAGCCGCGGCGGCAACGTTCAGGTACTCGTTGAAGTAGACGATAACGGTTCCGGAAAACTGGAATATCTGCACGACAACAGACAGGCCGAGCCGCGCATTGAGTGAATCAAAATCCGCATGTCCGGTGCGCAGCACAACGGAACCGGTGCTGTCCTCAAGAAGGGTGAAGACGGCCTCGAACAACCGCGGCTCCAGTCCGAGAATCAGCTCTCCGAACGCATATTCCGCCCGCGCGGCGACATCCGCCACTGCCGGATACGCATTTCGAACCCGGGACAGGACCGCGGCGAGCTCATCGGCCAACTCACTCCGTTCCACCACGTCCAGCAGCAAGCTGCCGTCTTCCCTTCGCAGGAGCCGGTCGGCCAGGATTTCAGCTTCCGTCAGCGTGGGCGGCTCCCAAGCGTCCGCGAGCACGACGACCGGCGCTGGGACCTCGTCCGGTGCTTCGGGGTCTATCGAATCCGAACAACCTGACAGTGCCAAGGCACAGCATGCTGCGAGGCGAGGGGCAATCATCACGATATGGCCTCTGAGATCGTATCCAACAACCGAATTCTACCGCCTCGCGAGAATCAACTACCGATCAATGTCAGTTGGCTCCATTCGACGGTCCGAAGACCACAATGTCGGGCTCATGAGGCCGGCGCTACCGGGCATAAAACGTGATCATCCGGCCGCAGACGATGACGCCCCCCCACAACAGCAGGGAGAAATAGCCGACGAATTTCGATACTCCCGTGACCCCCTCCGTGGCCAACAGATGAGACAGCCTGAACCTGAAGTACAGGGCGTTCAGTCCGGCGAGAACGATGAGGCTCAGCTTCAGTTCGAAGGCCGGGTTGTCGATGTACTTGGTCGCGTTTCCGGCAAAAAACATGACCCCGGTGGTGAAGTTCACGAGAAATGCGCCGAGTACCAGGCGCAGCAGCGTGTCGATCAACCCGGTGCACGGATCCCGGTAGAACCCGGTCAGCCGGAGATCGATCACGAGCATGCCTCCCATGAAGAAGCACAGGCTGACGAAGTGGATGCATTCGAGCGTCGGCCAGATGGCCGCCGACGAAATGACCCACATCCCCAGGGCGGTGTCGGCGAGCCAGCCCAGTTTATCCAGGCCCATCAATAGATCGTCCCGACGTAGGCAATCAGGCGGCCGGTGACGATGCCGCCAATCCAGGTCGCGCTGCTCACCAGGGACAGGCGACGGGCCGGGACACTGGTGCGCACGTCCCCGGACCCCTTCGCGATTCTGGTTAAATGCGACCTGAGCCACAGGAGAATTGCTGCGCTGATCAATACCAGCAGCATCTTGGCCAGGAAGGTGATGTTGGTGATGTACTCGGTCCCGCGGGGTATGAAGATTGCGAGCCCCGTGACCAGGTTCAGCGTGAACCCCCACATCGCGATGCGGAGTATTCCGGGCAGCTTCGCTTCGGGAATGCCCGGGACGAAGCGGTAGATGTACAAGGTCACAACGATCGTGAGCCCGGCAGCGACGGCCATTCCGATCGAATGGAAGGCGATCAGGGTCGGAAACCCGAGCATGGAAATCAGTACCCACTCCGAGAAGGCGGTTGACTCAAGGAATTCCAGGAAATTCAATCAAGTCTCCTTCTTCGCTTGGCAGGCTGCGGCTGCCGCCCACAGTTCGTGGGTTAAACACGATATTCGAGAGGCGCCCAGTGTCGGCGGGCATCGTATCGAATGCTTGTAACTAGAATCGAAACGTGTAGTTCACCTTAAGGCTGAGGTCCGAGAGCGTTTCGTCGAACGAGTTGTTACGGTCATGATCCTGCAGATTGTGGTTCAACACCAGGTAGGCCTCGCGCCCGTCCCGCAGTACCCAGTGCAGGCGGCTGTTGATGCCCACTTCTTCCGACACGTTGTCGTATTGAACCAGGTTGATCCAGGACAGGTCCGAGTTGAAAGCGACTTCCGTCGTCAACTGGGAAAGGCGGGTGACAAAGGCGCCCTGGGGAAGCCTGATGTCGTTCCAGTCGTAAGAGAGTCTGAAGGTAAAGTGTTTCGTCGGCCGCCAGGCGGCTGTGCCCCCGATGTTGGTGCGTTCCCCGCCGAAGAAATCGCCCCACTGGTAGGTCACCTGGCCGGCCAGATTCCGGTGACTGCCGCTGGTGACCTGCACGGAATACTCGTCGAACGAGTAGCGGCCTTCTGGAATGACGACCTGGCGAGAGGTATCGGAGGGGTCGCGGTAGATGCGGAACGGGCGCACCAGGACCTCATCCGTGGCCTGATAGCGGGCAATCAATCGATCCCGGGACCGGTTCCTGATGTCCATCGGGCTGAATGAGACCACCTGCGTCTGCAGCCCGCCATCCAGGTAGTCGATCCGCTGGGCGTCGATGCCGGCAAACCAGGACACGATCGGCCCGCGCCGGAAGATATGCGTATAGCCGAGATCCGCAATCCGGTCCCGAATTCCCGCCCGGTTGACGTAGCCGAGCGCCGGATTGTAGTTCTCCTGAATCTCCTTGGTTGCGAGGCCCCAACGCAATCCGGACCGGTTCGGCGCTCGCAGCCCCAGGCCGAACGCGCGATCGTCGCCCTTGAGTCCCTCCGTATCGGATTGCAGGAACCAGGCGTCGGCTTCGAGCACGCGGCTGTTGCCCAGGCGGGTGTTGAGGTAGCGGAAGTCGACGCCGGCGAGGGAATTGTCGAGGTTGCTGTTCGGATCTCCCTCGGTGACGATAAATCCGACCGCGGACTCCTCCAGGACGCTCAGCGACGCCCGGCCCGCAAACACGTCGCTGCTGTCGATCTCGCCGAACTCTGCCTGCCGCACCGCCAGCCCGCCGACGCTCCATGACCCGACCCGGCCGCTCAGCTTGCCGCCGTAGTCCAGGTCCACGGGCTGGCCCGAATCGCTGAGGCCCAGCCGCCGGGAGAAGAACGGCCGGCCGTTCTCCCGGCTGGCGCGCGACGTGGCCCGGTTGAAGTCCCAGTTTCTGCCACCGATGCGGCCGAATTCGAAGATGTCGGTATCCTGCAGGAAAAACGCCCTCTGCTCGGGGAAAAAGAGATTGAACCGGGTCAGATTCACCTGCCTGGAGTCGACTTCGGTGGCCGAGAAATCGGTGTTCAGCGTCAGCGCGCCATTGAGTGAGGGAGTGATCTTGTAGAACAGGTCCAGCGATGGACGCGTCCTGGCACTGTCGCCGGAAGGATCGAACTCCTTGCGGCGATTTACGGCCACGGCCGGGACAATGTCCAGGCCGAGTCCCTGCTCCAGGCCGCTGAAACCCGTGGCCAGACCGACGATGCTCGGGTTGTAGCTGCGATTGCGGGAAACCCAGGAGATTTCCTCCCCCTTCCTACGCACCGCGCGGGAGAAGTTGACGCCCCAGGTGTCGCTCTCCGGATCGAACGAAATCGACTTCAGGGGAATGGCGATCTCCGTGACCCAACCCTCCGCGTCGGTCGTCGATGCGACATCCCAGATCGTGTTCCATACCGGGAGGTTCTCGCTGACGTTCTGATAGATTGCTTCATGCTTGACGCCGTTGGCATTGGTTTCGAACTTGTAACCGCTGCGCCGATCGTTATAGGGCGACAGCACCACCGCGATGCGGTCGTCGTCGCCCAGGCGAAGTGATCGGTGCCGCAGGGTGCCGGCGGCAATCTGCTCGGGCTCGCTGTCCCAGAAGCGCCCGCCGATATACAGCGTGTCGTTGTCGTAGAGCAGGTAGACCTCGGTGCGCTCGGTCGGCTCAGCGCCCTCGACGGGCTGCGATTGATGAAAATCGTCGATTACGGCGGCCCGCGCCCAGACCGCATCGTCCAGGCGGCCATCGATCACCGGCGGCGTGTCCGCACGCACCATGCGGACGGACTTCAGGGCTTCGCCCGGGGCAGCCGGCTCTTGTGCGGCGCACACCCCGGCGAGCATTGTCAGTGCGGCGATGCCCGCTGGCAACGCCCTCGGCTGACGCCTCACTTCGATTCCGGCCTCAGGTGAGGAAAGAGTATGACGTCGCGAATGGAAGGCGAATCCGTGAGCAGCATGATCAGGCGATCGATCCCCAGGCCGAGCCCCGCGGCAGGCGGCATGCCGTACTCCAGCGCACGAATGTAGTCCTCGTCGTAGTACATGGCTTCATCGTCCCCCAGGGACTTGGCCCGGGCCTGCTGCCGGAATCTTTCGGCCTGTTCCTCCGGATCGTTCAGTTCCGAGAATCCGTTGGCGATTTCCCTGCCCGAGACGAACAGTTCGAAGCGATCCGCGACAAAGGGATCCTTGTCGTTGCGCCGGGACAGCGGCGAGACCTCGGCCGGAAACTGCGTGACGAAAACCGGCCCCTGAAGCCGACCTTCCACGACTTTCTCGAACAGGCGAATCTGCAATTTGCCGGCTCCGTCTTCCGGGCGATGCGGAACCTCGCGCCGCTCGCACGCCTCCCGCAACCGGCCTACGTTTCGCAGATCGCCGGCCAGCTCGGGAATGTCCCGCTCCAAACCGTCCTCGACGGTCAGCACATCGAAGGGCTTGCCGAAATCGAATCGCTGGCCCTGATATTCGACCTGTTCGGTCCCAAGGGTCCTGGAAGCCGCCTCCCGCACCAGCATCTGCGTCAGCTCCATGAAGTCGTCGGACCGAGCATACGCCTGGTAGAGCTCCAGCATCGTGAATTCCGGGTTATGTTGCGTGGAGATGCCTTCGTTGCGGAAACTGCGATTGATCTCATAGACGCGGTCCAGGCCACCCACCAGGAGACGCTTGAGATAGAGTTCCGGTGCGATGCGCAGGTACAGCGGCAGGTCCAGCGCATTGTGATGGGTCGCGAACGGCCGGGCCAGCGCTCCACCGGGAATGGGGTGCATCATCGGTGTCTCGACTTCGGTAAAACCGAGCGCGTCGAGCATTCCGCGAATGTACCCGATCGTATTCGAGCGCACCTCGAATACGCGGCGCGTCTCCTCGCTCATGAGCAGGTCCACGTAACGGCGCCTCAGCTTGAATTCCGGATCGGCGATGCCGCGCCATTTTTCCGGTAATGGCCGTAGCGACTTCACCAACAGCCGCAGGGACTCCACGCGCACCGACAGTTCGCCGGTGCGTGTCTTGAACAGGATACCTTCGGCGCCCACGATGTCGCCCACATCCCAGGTCCTGAAGGCCCGATAGACCTCCGCAGAAACCCTGTCGCGCTCGATGAACAACTGGATCCGGCCCGAGCGGTCCTGCAGGTGGCAAAAGCTCGCCTTGCCCATGACGCGCTTGCTCATCATTCGGCCGGCCACGGCTACAGGGGCCGATTCCGCCTCCAGCGATTCGGCGGAGTGGCCGGAGAACTCGGTCTGAAGGGCCTCCGCCAACGCATCGCGGCGGAAGTCGTTGGGATAGGCCTCGCCGCTGCTGCGCAGCCTGCGCAGCTTTTCCCGCCGGTCGGCGATCAGCCGATTTTCGGACGGCGAGCCGTTTTCTCCGGAATTGCCCATCGTTCCCTACAGGCCCTGCTTCAGGCTTTCCTCCAGAAATGCGTCGATGGCGCCGTCCAGTATTGCGCCCGTATTGCCGCTTTCAACCCCGGTACGAAGATCTTTGATCCGGGACTGATCCAGAACATAGGAACGAATCTGGCTTCCCCAGCCGATGTCGGCCTTGCCCTGCTCCAGTGACTCCGCCTCCTCGCGGCGACGCTGCTGCTCCCGCTCGTAGAGCTTCGCGCGCAGTTGCCCCATGGCCGTGGACCGGTTCTTGTGCTGGGAGCGGTCGTTCTGGCACTGGACCACTATCCCGGTGGGCAGATGCGTGATTCGCACCGCCGATTCGGTCTTGTTGACGTGCTGCCCCCCGGCGCCGCTGGCCCGGTAGACGTCGATTCTCAGGTCGGCGGGATTGATCTCGATGTCCACGTCGTCCTCTATCTCCGGGGAGACAAAGACCGCGGCGAACGATGTATGGCGGCGGTGCCCGGCATCGAAAGGCGACTTGCGCACCAGCCGGTGCACGCCGGTCTCGGTCCGCAGCCAGCCGTAGGCGTGGTCGCCCCGGAACAGCACGCTTGCACTCTTGATGCCGGCGACTTCGCCCGGCGATACTTCCAGCACCTCGCTGGCGAACCCGCGGCTCTCGGCCCAGCGCAGGTACATTCTCAGAAGCATTTCCGTCCAGTCCTGGGCTTCGGTTCCGCCGGATCCCGCCTGCACGTCCAGGTACGCGTCGTGGGCGTCCATCTTTCCGGAAAACATGCGCCGGAACTCGAGCTGTTCGATTTCCCGCTGGGTACCGGCCAATTCGTCGGCCACATCAGTCAGGATATCGTCGTCGTCTTCGGATTCGGCCAGGACCTTGAGTTCCTCCGCCTCGTCCAGCGCCCGGCCGATCCGGTCGAGCGCGCTCAGTGCAGATTGCAGGCCGGCCCGTTCCTTGCCCAGCGACTGGGCCCGCTGCGGATCGGCCCAGATTTCCGGATCTTCCAGCGAGCGCTCGACCTCCGCAAGACGTTCCCGCTTGGCATCGTAGTCAAAGATACCCCCTGAGGGCGCCGCAACGCCCCTTGAGATCATCGATCTTCAAGCCGATCTGACCGAGTTCCATGTGCCGGCTTCCGGGTGTGGATGGCGGCGAATGATAGCGCAATCGGGGCGCGGATATAGCACCGATCTCCACGGCGAGGTTGTCCGCCGACAGCCCTTGCCCGCGTCGTCGGCGACGAGCGGGCCATGGA
>JAJEFE010000102.1 GCA_022820625.1 Gammaproteobacteria bacterium
TGCCGATATCAGCACGCTGCGCGGCGACGTGACCGCGCTTCGCGAGCGCATGGCTCGGATGGAAGCGCTGATCCTACGGGGCGCGACCGCTGAAGAGGCACGCGCTCCCGGAGACCAACCGGACAGATCATTTCAAAACACGTCTGGAGCCCTGAAGCCCGGGCAGGCCGATACCTGTTCCCTTCAGGCTGGCTTTTCCCCTGCGGTGAGGATGATTTTGCCGAAGTGGTTGCGGTCGTCTACGAGTTGATGCGCTTTTACGACCTCGGATAACGGGAGCACGGGGCCGACGGGTGGCTTGAAGGTTCCGTCGGCGAATAGCGGCAGGGCGATCTCGCGGAAACGGGGCATGGTGTAGCTTAAGAAACGCTCGCTGGTGGAGATGCTCATGCTCAGCAGCGACAGGTTGCGAACGCCAATGTTCAGGTTGAAGCAAACCTGGCGTCCGCCGGTGCTCCCGTACATCACGATCCTGCCGTCCATGCCCATGCAGGCGATCAGCGATTCCGCCGTTTCCTCGCCGATCGTCATCAGCCCGATGTCGATTCCGCGTCGATCCGTGTCGCGTCCTACCAACGCCGGCACGTCGTCGCGCTTGTAGTTATAGACAGCGTCGGCGCCCCACTGGCGTGCAATTTCCAGCTTCGGATCGCGGCTGGCGGTCCCGGCCACCCAGCATCCTCGCCACTTTGCGATCTGAAGCGCGGCGCTGCCCACGCCGGAGGCGATTGCCTCAATCAGGACGCGCTCGCCCTGAGCGAAATCGGCAACTGCATCGAGCGCATGCCAGGCGGTCAGCCAGCTCACCGGGATCGCTGCGCCCTCAATGAACGAAACCGCGTCGGGAAGCGGCATCAGGTGATCGGCATCGAACAGCACCGCTTCGGCATGCGAGCCGCGCGCCCGGCCGAACACTCGATCGCCGGGCTGGAATTCCGCAACGCCCTCGCCGCATTCCGTCACCACCCCGGCGCATTCCATGCCCATTACGAAGGGCAGTTCCTGCCCAGCATAGGTTCCCGCGCGCATGCGTGTTTCGGCGAAGTTCACGCCGGAGGCCTTCACCTGAACCAGCACTTGCCCCGGTCCGGGCGTCAGAGCGCCCAGTTCACGCCACTGCATGACCTCCGGGCCGCCGAACTGTTCGACTACAAAACCATGCATTGTCACTACCGCGCCTGAAGCGCTTCTGCTCCGCCGCTTACTCCCGGAGCGAGCGAGAGGCCTGGCTCCCTGGTCGACCCGGCACCTTGAGAGCGGCGATCAAGAGAACTCTCGCGCTAGGGCGCGGGCGTATCCAGCCAAAGACGCATTTCGCGCGCGAACTGCTTCCAGGCCAACTCCAGAATATTCACCTGGACTTCGGGAATCTCCACGTAGTGCGCCTGAGGCAGCAACTCGGCATGCGCTCGCCGGGTGTCTTCGAGCAAAAGTTCATGAGTCTGCAGAATCGCCACCGGCTGGGTGAGCATGGGCAGGCGCTGGGCAAGCGGATAGTTCCACACGGCGTCGTAGGCGTGCCAGTGCTTGTCCAGCGGACGAATGGCCTCGGCGAAAACCTGCGCCGCGCGCTTGATCGGCACCTCCTCGGAGCGATCAGCCACCAGCGCCTTCCAGCGATCCATGATCCAGGCGCCGTCGTTGGTGAGTTCCTGATCGCGGGGCAGCGCGGCCAGAATTTCCTGGCGCCTCTCCCGCGACCGATACGGAATGCCGCTCATCACGACGCGGCGAACCAGGTCCGGGCGGGTCAGCGCCAGTTCCGTGGCAATCAATACTCCCGTGTGCAGGCCGAACACATCCACCGGCCCATTTCCGCCTTCACCAAAGCCGAGGGCGCTCAGCGCGTCGGCCATCGCCTCGGCGTAGTCCCCCATATCCGGCACATCCGGCGGCCCGTCCGAATAGCCGTAGCCCGGCGTGTCGAAGGCCAGCGCCTCGCGGTCCCGCCCCATCTCACGCAGCAGCATGTCGTACTCGAACGCCGACTTGTGGTTCTGATGAAAGAACGCCAGCGGGGTCCTGCCGCCGCTCTCAATCGCTGGCCAGGCGCGGTGATAGTGAATCTGCCCGAAACCGCCACGCACATAGCCCCGCTCATAGTTGGCCATAGTCAGTCTATCTCCTTGGGAGCGAAGGCGCCCCACCTTCCCGGAGGACGGGAGCACCGAGAGGGCAGCGCCCCTCTCCCATTGACCGCCCGGCGAGCGCCGGGCGGCATTCTCTGTTCGTCACGAAAGAAAAGCTCCGGCCGATCTGCCGGCCGGAGCTTTTTCGGATGCTGCTAGAAGTCGTAAACGACCCTCAGGCCAATGGTGCGCTTCTCGGCGGGTGTAACCGCCACGCCCTGGCTAACCAAGAACGCGAACAGGTAGGTGCCCGAAAAGTCGGACCAGCGGGCGCCGGCGAGGTAGTTGTCGTCGTCGAACAGGTTCTTGACGTAACCCTCGATGCGAAGGTTGTCCCTCTCGAACCCGCCACGCACGTTTACGCGCCAGAAGTCGCCCATGGTGGAGAAGTTGGCTTCCTCGTTGTAGGCCTCGCCGAAGTACTCGGCGTCCGCGCGCACGTAGTAGTCCCAGTTACCGCTCCCGAAGCTGTCGGTCCAGATGCCGGATACGGCGCCCTGCCATTCCGGATAACGCGCCGGCCGGCTGCCGGAGCAGTCGCGGTTTCCGCTGCCCGGAATGGGTGCCTTGAACGGCGAGAAGCCGCAAATGAGCGTGCCGTACTCGCCGTCGGCGTAGTTCAGCATGAACGTGCCGGAGAAGTTCTCCCCCAGCGAGAAACCGCCTTCCAGCTCCAGTCCTTCCAGCTCGGCGTCGCCAGCGTTGAGCTGGAGATTGAGCACACGCTGCACACCTGTCGTTGGGTTCGTAATGTTAACGCCCTGGCGGGTCTTGAGATTGGTCCAGTCCAGCATATAGAAGACCGCCGAGAAGTAGAAGTTGTCGAACTCCTGCTTGAAGCCGACTTCCATGTTCGCAAGCTCCTCTTCCTCGTTGAACAGCGAAATGCCCGGGAGAACCGCCCGGACCTCGTCCCGTGTCGCTTCGTCCTGTCCGCCAAGGTCCGCGTTGAAGAACCCGGGAATCGTGCCTTCGGAATACGTCACCCAAGTGGTTCCGCGATCGCCGACATCGTAGGAAAGCGTGACCCGCGGCAGGAAACTGTTGAAGGACTCCTCGTCGTAAGACGCGGCCAGGATTACTCCGCCTGGATTCGGCACTCCCTCGTTACTCGGGGCTGACAGCGAGATTTCGTCCTGCTGCCAGCGCCACTCCACGTCCAGGGTCAGGTCATCGTTGAAGTCGTATGCAAAGGATCCGAATACGCCGGTGGTGTCGTTGCTCTCGGTGGGCGGGATGACGTTCATGAAGTAGTGTGGACCCGGGAGCACTACCCTCTCGGGCAGGGGCGTACCGTCGGGTGCCGCCACCACTCCCTGGGTTACTCCGCCGTCGGAACCCCAGACATTCATCCCACCGCTGCCGTGATTTACGTTGTCGGCGGTAAAGTAATTGACCCCGAATGTGTAGCGCAGCCTGCGGTCTTGAGGCGAACTCAGGTGCAGTTCAATCGTCAGGTCATCGGCGACCACGGGGTCCTGCGAAATGAAATTCTGTGCGGCGGTAAGGTCGAAATCACGCACCCAGCCAGCCTTCATGTTGCTCCATCCCACCACGGAATCCAGGCTGTGGCCGTCCAGCGCGCCGCTGTCGAAGTCATAGCTGAGCAGCAGCGCGGCCCTTTGCTGGTAACGGGTCAGACCGGACGTGTCGCGCAACGGCGCTCCGGGCAGCTTGGGCCGGCAGATGCCGTCGCGCGGGTCGCAGACGATCGGGCTTCGGAAGGCGGCCTGATCGGCGGGGCTGATGGCCGTATTCGGAGCGATGAAGGAATCCACGTCAACCTTCGGAAGCGCGCCGCAGAAGTAATCGGCCGAAATGCCGGGGGTGTCGTCGCTGGTGATGCCATCGCTAAAGCAGTTGGGGCCGGCATTGGCGTTCACGCCTACGCTGTTGCCGCGCGCCGAAAAGGGTGTGCCCAGCAACATTCCGGCGGCGGGGCCGTCGTCGTCATACGACCACAAGTAGCGGAACTTGGCCGAGAAATTCTCGGTGGGAGTCCAGTTCAGCACGGCCTGTATCGTTTCCGTGCTCTCCGCGCCCAAGGCGCCGCCATCGGCATTGGACACGTACTGGCCGTCGGTCCCGTACACCCGCGCGGTGACGCGGTAGGCAAGCTTGTCGTCCACCAGCGGGCCTTCGTGGGAAACGCTCACATCACGGCCGCCCCACTCGGAAACGTCGGCGATTACGCGGCCCGCGCTTTCAAAGCCCGGCGTCTTGGTCACGTAGTTGACTGCGCCGGCAAAGGTGGACCGGCCGAAGGTGGCCGACTGGGGGCCCTTGATGATTTCGACGCGTTCTATGTTGGAGAAATCGATGCTCGAAACCCCGTCGGATATGTAAACGCCGTCGAGGAACACCGTGCCCACCTGCTGTGACGGGGGGTTCGCATTGGAATTCATCCCGCGAAAACGCACCCTGCTGCTGAAGCGGCCGGGAATCTGGCCGCCCTGCTTGTGAAAATGAAAGCCGGCGGTCTGGAACGACAGATCCTGCAGGCTGGTGAACCCGCCGCGGATCAACTGCTCCGCCGAGAACGCGGTAATCGCTACCGGAATGTCCACCAGCGCTTCTTCGCGTTTCCGCGCTGTGACGACGATTTCCTCAAGCGCCGACGCCTGCTGCGCAGCAACTTGTGGAGCGGCGCTCCAAGCAACGGCGCCCACGGCCACGGCGAGGGCAATAGAAACGGTTCGATGAAGTCGGTGCATGTTTGTCCTCCCAATAAGGATTTGGCAACTCCCGAATTCCTGCCTGTCCGTCCCCTTGGCGTCCGCCACCGAGCATTCGAAGGATTCGGTATGACGGAGAATAGTAGGAAACGCAGCCGCGTGCAACTGCTTGTTTGCGTGCTGTTTGCGTGCTTGTTTGCGTGCGGAGAACTGATGCGTGTTGGCACTCTTTGTTGGCCATGATGGCCATGATGAAATTGACAACTGTCATAGTTCATATTACGATCCTTCATGATACGGAGCTTCAGAAGCAGGGCGCTCAGGCGCTTCAATGCTCATGCACAACCCCCCCCATCCCGGCGCGTTTATCCGGCGCCAGTGCCTCGAACCACTGGGGCTTACGGTGACTGCGGCTGCCAAAGGCCTTGCGGTGTCGCGCAACACGCTATCCATGCTGCTCAATGGCCGGCTCGGGATTTCTCCCGAGATGGCCATTCGGCTGTCGCAGGCCT
>JAJEFE010000093.1 GCA_022820625.1 Gammaproteobacteria bacterium
ACCCGAAGGGCGCGTCCACAAGCGCCCATCTGCTTTGTTGTCGTCTCTTGACGTATGCCCAATACGTCGGCGAGCCGACGCCGCGCATCTGCGCGCTTGTGAACGCGCTGATACGACATTATGAGGTTGACGCAGCACTAGCCTCCATCCCGCGGTTCGGGCGCGTCCAGGCAGCCCACCCGCGCCCCTTGCGTTGAATCTTGATGTGCGATGCGCTATGCCATCCCGGGCCATAGCCAACCGAACGCGCCGCCCGTGAGCAGGGCGTAGATCAGCGCGTCGCCGAAGCCCTTGAAAACGCCGCTCCAGGGGCGGCCGAACCAGATCGCGTCGTACACCGTGCCGGTGCCGTAGGCCAGCCAGGCGGCCACGGCCGTAACTCGAAACACCGTCATGTAGTCTGTGCCCGGAGCCAGCGTCACGGATGCCACGTAGGCGACGAGGCAGGCGACGAGGATGTTGAACAGCGCGCTCAACGCCATGTTGGTACCCATGTTGGGAATACCCGGGGGCAACACGGTGATGAATCCTGCCGCGCCTTCGTTGTACGCCTTGCTCACCCGCTCTTCCTTCATCGCCGCCGGACTGTCCGCGTAGGGAAACATGTACTGTCCCTGGGCAAGATCCTGCGCGGCCAGGTTGTCCAGCGTCCCCTCTTCGTCGGGCAAGGGAGCGAAATCCTTCTTGTGCCACGGCAACACGGTCCAGATGAGCGCCGAAGCGACCCAAACCAGGGCGGCGGACAGGAAGATGGGAAGAATCAGGGAAGCAGTCGCGGTCATGGCGGGTTTACTCCGGCTTGTTCGAATAACGCGCGAATCATAGCCCGGACGGCCCATCGCCGGAAGTCTCCGCGCCGTCGTGGTGCCGCGAGCGTCCCACGGTGGTGCATATGTCTTGGTCTGCGGTGGGCGTAAATCGTCAACTTGTTGAAAACATGGAAAAAAGTAGTTTATGGCACGGATAGTGCATAAGTTGCGTGTCGATTCGAATCTCAAACCCAGGAGGACATTGCAATGACGATTGCACGACTATCGATATTACTCGCGTTCACGGCGCTGCCGGCCGTGTCCATGGCCCAGGTTTCCGCAAACTTCGGCATGGTCAGCGACTACATTTACAGGGGCATCTTCCAGTCGAGTTCATCGGCCTCCGCGGGACTGGACTTCGAACACGACAGTGGGTTCTACATCGGCACGTGGGGTGCGGATGTCGGCCAGGGGATCGAGACGGACCTGTACTTCGGTTTTGGCGGTTCTGCAGGCGATCTCGGTTGGGGTGTCGGCTATACGGGCTACTACTACACCGACGACTGGGATGACACGTACGAGGAAATCAATCTCGGCGTGAGCTACGGCGGCCTGTCGCTGGACCTGGCTGTCAACGGGGAGTACGGCGATCAGAAGTATTCCTTCGCTTCCGTCAGCTACGGGTTCGAAGGCGGCGCCTACATTACGTTCGGCAGTTTCGGCCAGGATTTCGAGGGCAGTTACGGCGAGCTCGGCTACGGCTTCGACTTCATGGGCCTCGATCTGTCCATGGCGGTGGTGGCCAGCAGCGATCTCGGCCCGAGCCAGGACGGCGGTGACATCGCCCTGACCTTCGGCGTATCCAGGGGCATCTCGTTCGGTGAATGAGACAGGTTTTTCAGTACATCAGAGACAAAAGAAGGTGACGCTATGAAACTCATCACGTCAGTGATCAAGCCCTTCAAGCTCGAGGATGTCCGCCAGGCGCTCGCAGAAGCAGGCGTTCAGGGGATGACCGTGACCGAGGTCAAGGGCTTCGGTCGGCAGAAGGGGCACACGGAGCTCTACCGGGGCGCCGAGTACTCGGTGGACTTCGTGCCGAAGACGAAGATCGAAACGGCGGTGGCCGACGAACTGGCAGATGCCGCAGTGGAGGCGATCGTCGCTTCGGCGAGCACCGGTTCCATCGGCGACGGCAAGGTGTTCGTCTCCGAGTTGATGCAGGCCACGCGGATTCGCACCGGCGAAACCGGCGACCAGGCGCTGTAGGCAGGAGGAGAAATCAATATGGAAATTGCAGAACTCAGCTACGCGCTGGATACATTTTATTTCCTCGTCATGGGCGCGCTGGTCATGTGGATGGCCGCGGGCTTCACCATGCTCGAGGCGGGGTTGGTGCGGGCGAAGAACACGGCCGAGATTCTCACCAAGAATGTGGGCCTGTATTCGATCGCGTGCATCATGTACATGCTGTGCGGTTACGGGATCATGTACGGCGATGGCAACGGCGTTATTCCGGGAATCAGCCTGCTGACGGGCGCCGACAACGCCGCGGCGGACGTGATTGCCGGCGGCGACGACGCGCCGTACTACTCGAGCCTGTCGGACTTCTTCTTCCAGGTGGTGTTCGTGGCAACGGCCATGTCCATCGTCTCGGGCGCCGTGGCGGAACGCATGAAACTGTTCTCGTTCTTCGCCTTCGCAGTGATCCTCACGGGCTTCATCTATCCCATCCAGGGCTACTGGAAGTGGGGTGGCGGCTGGCTCGACGCGGCCGGTTTCCTTGATTTTGCGGGATCGGGCGTGGTGCACATGTGCGGTGGCGCCGCGGCTCTGGCAGGTGTCCTCCTGCTGGGCGCGCGTAAGGGCAAGTACGGTCCGTCGGGCGAAGTCCGGGCGATACCGGGCGCCAACCTGCCGCTTTCGGCCTTGGGTACGCTCATCCTCTGGCTCGGTTGGTTCGGATTCAACGGCGGTTCGGAACTCATGATTTCCAACGTCGACGAAGCCAACGCGGTTTCGCTGGTCATAGTCAATACCAACATGGCCGCTGCGGGCGGACTGGTGGCGGCCCTGATAACGGCCCGGCTATGGTTTGGCAAAGCGGACCTGACCATGGCGCTCAATGGCGCTCTGGCCGGACTGGTAGCTATCACGGCGGAGCCGCTGACGCCCGCTCCGTTGACCGCCACGATCATAGGCGCGATCGGCGGCGCGATCGTCGTGGTGTCCATCGTCATGCTGGACCGCAAACTAAAGATTGACGATCCCGTCGGCGCCATCTCCGTACACGGTGTTGTCGGTATCTGGGGCCTGATTGCGGTGTGCTTCACAAATCCCGACTCATCGATCGGCGCGCAGCTTCTCGGCATCGTCTCGATCTTCGTGTGGGTCTTCCTGACGAGTCTTGCGGTCTGGTACGTGTTATCGAAGGCGATGGGCATCCGCGTCTCCGAGCAGGAGGAGTACGAAGGCGTGGATATCGGCGAATGCGGCGTGGAAGCTTATCCCGAGTTCGTCGAAGCACCCGAATAATCGACTACGGAAATTGTCCTTATGTTTGCCGCAGCCTTTCGGGGTTGCGGCATTTTTTTCGAGCTTGCGCCCGATGAAGACGACCTGGATTCAACCGCTCGATTGGCGTCCGGTGAAGCCTTCGAACAGGCCTTCGATTCGCGCCATGCGTTCCCGCAGATCGCCAACATCCCGGCGAATTTCACGCAGGCTGCCGTCAAGAGTGCGCCAGAGCCCTACACCGGTGCCGACGATGCCGATACCGGTGCCTACGATGGCTACAATGATTGCGACTGTGTCCAGATCCATGACGGAAGAGTAGCATGGGGCGAGTCGCGGCGGTTCCGGGCAAATCTGCGTAAAACATCCAGATTCGCGGCACGCCTCGCACCTATAATCGAGCCGCGCCGTCGATTTCCAGCACGCGGCCGTTCATGTAATCGTTTTCCAGCAGGTAGAGTGCCGCGTGGGCGATCTCGTCCGGTTCGCAGAGCCGTCCGGCGGGGATTCCAGCGGTGACTTTCTCCAGGATTTCGGGCCTCATGCCGGCCACCATTTCCGTTTTCACGAAACCCGGCGCGATGGCGTTTACGCGAATGCCGTGCCGCGCCAGTTCCCTGGCCCAGACCACGGTCAGTGCGGCGACGCCGGCCTTCGAGGCGGAGTAGTTGCTCTGCCCGAAGTTGCCCGCCCTGGAGACGCTCGACATGTTGATGATGCAGCCGGGGCTCTTGAGTCGGATCATGTGGGCTGCGGCTTCCCGTCCGCAGAGGAAGACGCCCGTCAGGTTGACGTCGATGACGGCCTGCCACTGCTCCAGGCTCAATTTGTCGACGGCCTCTCCTTCCTTCGCCTTCACCAGCAGGCCGTCGCGGAGGATGCCGGCGTTGTTGATCAGCGCATCCAGCCGGCCAAAGTCCTTCACGGCTCGCTCGAACAGACGTTCGACCTCTGTTTCCCGGCTGACGTCGGCTGCGTAGCATCCGACTTCCGCGCCCAGCGCCTCGCAAGCCTGCCGCGTACCGTCGAGGCTCGCCTCGTCCAGATCCACCAGTATTGGTCTTGCGCCGCGCGCGGCCACGCCCCGGGCCATCGCCGCGCCCAGGCCCCGGGCCGCACCGGTAATCAGAATTACGCTGTTTTCGAGATTCATGCCCGGGTTCTCCGTTTTTCAGGCGAATCGTGTTCCGAAGTTTGCAACGCCTTGCGCCGCAATACGCTCGATCCGACAATCCTGCCGTCTACCAGCTCCAGAAGCCGGTTGAATGGCGCGGGTGTTTCGGCCAGGTGGCTGGCGGACACCAGTTGCGTTCCGCGCGCGATGATCTGCTCCAGTTCCCGGTTGACGAGTTTGCGGTTTTCGTGGTCCAGACCCTCCCACGGCTCGTCCAGCAGCAGCACCCTGGGTTCGTGCACCACGGCGCGGGCAATCAGCACTCGCCGGAACTGTCCGTAGGACAGCGTCCTGATGTTGCGGTCCGCCAGGTCCGTCAGCTTGAACTGGTCCAGCAGTTCGTTTACCAGCGCGGTCTCGGCCGCCGTCATGCGGCGCGTCTGGCCGATACTCGAATCGAAGCCCGAATAGAGACACTGCCGCGCCGTGGACGGGTACCAGTAGCCGGCCTGCAATTCCGGGGATACCCAGGCAACCTGCCTGCGCAGGTCCCATACGTTGTCCGGGTTATCGATGCCCGGGAAGCGAATCGAGCCGCCGAGCGCGGGTCGTAGCTGGCCGTGCAGCATGCGCAGGAAGGTGCTCTTGCCGGAGCCATTGGGTCCGCGTACGAGCCAGTGCTCGCCGTGCGCGAGGCGCCAGTCGATGCCCGTCAACGCCAGTCGTTCGTCCAGCCAGACCTCCCCGCGCTCGATTTCGATGATCACGTCCGAATCCGTGCCCGCCGCCGTCCGGCCCGCGGCAGCCGGCACCGGATCGGCCGGGAGAGAGGTGTTGCGCGCATTGCTCCGAGACAACCGCGTACCAGGTCCGCGCGTCGGCTCCCGGTTGGCCGCGGGAGTGGAACTGCGCGCGACTGCTCGGGATTCGACGATGCGGCCATTTTCCAGGCGCAGCAAGCGATTGATGGAATCAGGCAGATCCGATGAATCGTGATACGAGCACATGACCGTCGTATGCGCGCTGATGCCGTCGATGGTCGCCTTGAGCCGCTGCCGCGCCCGGCTGTCCAGGCCTGCCGCGGGTTCGTCCAGAATCAGAACTTCCGGCTCGAATCCCAGGCCGCGCGCGATGAGCACGCGCCGTTGTTCGCCCCGGGACAATTCGAGGAATGGCCGCTGCGCCAGGTGTGTCAAGCCGAGTTCATCCAGAATTTCCGCTGCGCGTTCGATCTCGCCCGGTTCCGCGTCACGCCGGGGCACATCCGTGCGAAAGATGCCGGAAAGCACGACTTCCTGCGCGAGAAAGTTCCATTTCCGCTGCGTATAGAGGTCCTGCAACTCATGTCCCACCAGGGTGATGCGTCCGAGCGCCTGAACGGCGTCGACCTGCAGGTCGCCGCCGAAATCGTAGCGGCGGGTCCCCCGGCCCGCGTTGGGCCAGAGCTGACCCGCGACAAGCCTCAGGAAACTTGTCTTTCCGCTGCCGTTGGCGCCGGTCACCGCCCAGTGCTCGCCCGGAATCAGCTCCCAGTTGATGTTGTGAAGCACGGTGTGGCCAAGCAACTTCACGTCCACGTCGCTCAATCGCACGATGGGATGTTGGCGTGGTGGATTTGGCGCGTCGGCGTCTGGGTTCGGGCGAATCATCGCGCGGATTATACGGCGAAACAATGGAATGATCGGTGGCTGCCAGCAGCCCTGGGAAGAGTCCCGCATCACACCGAGACCGGCGAGCCGTCCCGCCGGACTTCACTCCGGGCGCGGTCGGGGCTACGCTTTCCGGCCACAGTCCACGCACGGACAGCCGAACATGACCGACGTACTGCCTACCGCGGACGACGTGAGGGAAGCCTCGACGCGGCTGCGATCCCGGATCATGCCCTCTCCGGTACTGGAATCGGAGGAGCTGAACCGCCGCGCCGGATGCCGCGTGCTGATGAAGGCGGAGTCCCTGCAGTACGGCGGCAGCTTCAAGATCCGGGGCGCGCTCAACGGTCTGCTGAGTCTCAGCGAATCCGAACGACATGCGGGCGTGGTGACATTCTCCTCCGGAAATCACGCTCAGGGCGTTGCCCTGGCCGCCAGGTGGCTGGGCGTGCGGGCGACTATCGTCATGCCCACGGATGCACCGCGGATCAAGCGCCAGGGCACTGAGCGGGCGGGCGCCCGAGTAGTACCGTACGATCGCCACACGGAGGACAGGGAGTGCATCGGAGCCGATCTGGCGGCCCGCAGCGGCGCCGTGCTGCTGCCGCCCTTCGATCACCCCGACACCATCGCCGGACAAGGCACGGTGGGCCTGGAAATCGCCCGGTTCGCCCGTGACGGCGGAGTCGGGCTGGACGCGCTCTATTGTCCATGCGGCGGCGGCGGGCTGATTGCCGGCTGTGCATTGGTCATGGAGACGATCTTTCCCGAGTGCGACATCTTCGCGGTGGAGCCCGCGGGATACGCCGAAACGAAACGCTCACTGGAGTCCGGCCGCCGGGAGCGGGTCCGCGGCCACCCGCCCACGCTCTGCGATGCGCTCATGGCGCCCACACCCGGTGCGGTCACCTTCGCCATCAATCGGCGGCGGCTGGCGGGCGGTCTTGAAGTCACGGACGACCAGGCAGCACGGGGCGTTGCGTTCGCCGCAAGGTACCTCAAACTGGTCCTGGAACCGTCCGGCGCCGTCGCGCTCGGCGCGCTGCTCGACGGCGCGGCAACGGGTCGCGACTGCGTGGCGGTCGTCCTGAGCGGCGCCAATATCGATCCGGAGCGCCTTTGCGAGATCGTTGCCAGGTACCCGGACCCGTGATTCCCGGGGCGGGCAAAGGGAGATCAACGCGATCGCCGGATTCGGGATAAGATGAGCCTGCAGCCGAAGATTGACTTCGCGTTGAAGAAGGGTCCGTGAGCCTTTGCAGCAAATTTGTCCGCCATGTGGTCTAACAAGTCGACATCGTATACCCAAGTCAGTTGATGGCGGCGCCATGAGATTGCGACAGATCGAGGGACTGGAGGAGCGATACGGCCCCGGGACCGATACGTTCTACCTGAACGGTCTCCAGGCCCTTGTAAAGTTGCTGCTGCTGCAAAGCGAGAGCGACTCCCGGGCTGGGCTGAATACAGCGGGTTTCGTTTCCGGTTATCGAGGCTCCCCCCTCGCCGGCCTGGACCAGGAACTCTGGCGCGCCAAGCCGTTCCTGAAACCGGCCCGGATTCACTTCCAGCCAGGGCTCAATGAAGACCTGGCGGCCACTTCCATCTGGGGTACACAGCAGGTCAATCTTTTTCCCGGCAGCCGGTACGACGGCGTGTTCGGGCTCTGGTACGGCAAGGGCCCCGGCGTGGACCGCAGCGGCGACGTGTTCAAGCACGCCAACAACGCCGGAACCGCAAGGCACGGCGGTGTTCTCGTCGTGGCCGGGGACGACCACATCTGCAAGTCATCCACGCTTCCTCACCAGAGCGAATACAGTTTCATGGCTGCGAGGATGCCCGTGCTCAATCCCAGCGACCTCCAGGACGTACTGGAGCTGGGACTCATGGGATATGCGCTCTCCCGGTACAGCGGTTGCTGGATCGCGCTCAAGCTGACCGAGGAGCACGCCGATGCTTCGCAGACGGTCCGGATTCCGGACTTTCCCGGAATTGTGAAACCGGAGTTCGAACTACCGGGTGGCGGTGTGCATATTCGCTGGCCGGACGTGCCCACTGACCAGGAAATCCGCCTGCATAATCACAAGATTCCCGCCGTGCTGGCATTCGCCCGGGCCAACGGGCTGAATCGCCTGGTCATCGACAGCCCGAAGCCCCGGCTGGGCATTGTCTCCTCCGGCAAGGCGTACCTGGATGTCCGCCAGGCCCTTGACGAATTGGGCATCAGCCGTCGGCGAGCATCCGAATTGGGCATCAGGGTGTTCAAGGTCGGCATGAGCTGGCCCCTGGAATCCGGGCAGATCGGCGAATTTGCCGCGGGACTTGAGGAGGTGCTCGTCGTCGAGGAAAAACGGGGGGTCATCGAGGATCAGCTCAAGGAGCAGCTATACAACAGGAGCGATGCCGCGCGCCCCAGAATTCTGGGCAAGTTCGATGAGCACCGTAACCCTTTCCTTTCCGCGGTTGAAGAATTCACGCCGGCCTCGGTCGCCACCGCCATCGCCCGCCGGCTGTTGCGACTCGGGCCGGATGAAGGGATCGCCCGGCGCCTGCCCCGGCTCGAACGCGAGGCCCGTGCGCTTCAGGCCGTGGCGGACGCGCCCTCGAGGCTGCCGCACTTCTGCTCCGGATGCCCTCACAACACGTCCACGCGAGTGCCCGATGACAGCATTGCCATTGGCGGCATCGGCTGTCACTACATGGCGATCTGGATGGACGACCGGGATACGAAGACATTCACGCAGATGGGCGGAGAGGGGGCGGCCTGGATCGGACAGGCTCCCTTCACGGACACGTCCCACGTGTTTCAGAACCTGGGCGACGGCACCTATGCCCACTCCGGCCTGCTCGCCGTACGCGCCGCGGTGGCCGCGGGGGTCAACATGACCTACAAGATTCTCTGCAACGACGCGGTGGCGATGACCGGCGGTCAGCCCGTGGAGGGCGGCATGACCGTAGAGCGGATTGCCCGCCAGCTGGTCGCGGAGGGTGTCGGTCGAGTCGTCGTGGTCACCGACGAAACGCGGGGCTATCCCCGCAAGGGCCTGCCCGATGGGGTTGCCGTGCGCCATCGCCGGGAACTGGACCGGGTACAGCGGGAACTGCGGGAGCATCGCGGAGTTTCCGCCCTGATCTACGACCAGACATGCGCCGCGGAGTTGCGGCGACGGCGCAGGCGGGGCGAAGCCGAGGATCCGGACCGTTGGGTCGCCATCAATCCCCTCGTCTGCGAGGGCTGCGGTGACTGCAACGCTGTCTCCAACTGCCTTTCCGTGATTCCGCTGGAGACCGAGTTCGGCCGCAAGCGCGCGATCAGTCAGTCCTCGTGCAACAAGGATTTCAGTTGCATCGACGGCTTTTGTCCCAGCTTCGTGACCCTTGAGGGCGTGAGGCCGGGAAAACCGTCGCCGGGGCTCGATACGATGCCTGAACTGGCGGCGCCGATACGAGTCGAGAATTCGCCCTGCAATGTGCTCATCGCCGGCGTAGGCGGTACTGGGGTCGGCACGGTAGCGGCCATCCTGGGCCTGGCCGCCCATCTCGAGGGCCGCCGGGTGATGGCGCTGGATCAGACGGGTCTTGCCCAGAAGTTCGGCGCAGTGGTGTCTCACGTGCGCATCGGCGCGTCTGCGGATAACCTGCGCTGCGCGCAAATCCCCGCCGGCAAGGTCGATCTGCTGCTGGGCGCCGACCTGATCGTTGCGAGCGGCCGCGATGTCCTGGCTCGACTGAATGCCGATCGAACGCGGATTGTTGTCAATACGCACGAGGAAATGCCGGCTGCGTTCATTCACAATCCCGATTACGAATTCGTCGAATCAACGATGCTGGCATCGCTGGCGAAGGCAACGTCATCGTCGGGTCCGTTCGTGGTCGATGCGACGGGGCTGGCGACCGCACTGCTTGGCGACGCCATCGCGGCCAATTTGTTTCTGCTCGGTGTGGCATGCCAGCGAGGTCTGTTGCCTGTGTCCGAGTCCGCCATCATTCGTGCCATCGAACTCAACCGTGTCGCCGCGGAGCAGAACATTCATGCCTTCACCTGGGGCCGCCACGCGGTTGTGGACCCGGCTGAAGTTCGGCGCCGGGCGGGGCCGATCGGAGAACCCGAGCGGTTGTCTTCGAATCTCGACGAGATCATCGAGTGTCGTGCGACGTTCCTCGCCTCATACCAGAATGCTGCGCTTGCCAGGCGCTATCGGGAACAGGTGGAGCGGATACGGCGCGCGGAGCGCGGCATCCGCCGGGACAGCACCGGGCTGACGGAGATCGTGGCGCGCCAATACTTCAAACTGCTGGCCTACAAGGACGAGTACGAGGTCGCCAGGCTGTTCGCACAGACCGGCTTTCTCTCCGAGACCAGGGAGAAATTCGATGGCTCGGCCAGGCTCACCTTCCATCTCTCGCCCCCGTTGATCGCGCGAACGGACCCCGCTACCGGCCGTCCGCGCAAATACGCCGTCGGCGCCTGGATATTGCCCCTGTTCGGCCTGCTTGCCCGCCTCAAGTGGTTGCGCGGCACGCCGCTGGATGTGTTCGGATACTCCAGGGAAAGGCGGGCGGAACGACGTTTGATTGTCGAATATGAAACCGTGTTGTCGCGAATCGTCGCGGAACTGGATGAGTCGCGGCTTGACCTCGCCGTGGAACTGGCTGGATTGCCGGGAAGGATCCGCGGTTACGGTCCCGTCAAGGCAGCATCCATCGAGCGGGCCAAGGCGCTGGAAAACGGGCTTCTGAGGGCCTGGGCGGCTCACACGTCCATACCGGGGGACCATCCCCGTTCAGAGGCTGCCTGATGTCCGGTCCGGCGCGGGCGATGGCAGCCCGCGGCTGAAGAAGAACGAACAGGGAGGTGAAAACAGGGGATGCTGAACGACTTCTTCAAGCTTGAACAGCACGGTACGACTGTACGCCGGGAAGTAACTGCCGGCGTGACCACGTTCCTGACGATGGCCTACGTGATCTTCGTCAACCCCGCGATCCTGTCCGACGCCGGAATGGATCCGGGCGGCGTCTTCGTGGCCACCTGCCTGGCGGCGGCGGTGGGCACGGCGATCATGGGCCTTTGGGCGAACTATCCGATCGCCATGGCCCCGGGCATGGGGCTCAACGCGTTCTTCACGTACGGGGTTGTGCTGGGCATGGGGTACCCGTGGGAGGTCGCATTGGGCGCGGTCTTCCTGTCCGGCGTTCTTTTCGTGGCCATTTCCGTGTTTCGGGTGCGCGAGTGGATCATCAATGCGGTTCCCCATTCGCTGAAGATGGGGACGGTGGCCGGTATCGGGCTCTTCCTCGGCATCATCGCCATGGAGAACGCGGGCCTGGTCGTGGATAACCCGGCCACCCTCGTGGGCCTCGGCGACATGGGTCAGTGGAGCGTCGTGCTGGCCGCACTGGGCTTTGCGGGCATCGTCGCGCTGGATCGGCTCAAGGTGCCCGGCGCCATCATCATCGGCATCCTGGGTGTGACGGCCGCCGGCGTCGTCCTCGGCGTCAGCGAGTTCAATGGCATCGTCGACGTTCCACCGGACCAGGGCACGGTGATGTTCACGCTCGATATCCGCGCCGCACTGGATCTGGCGTTGGTCGGTGTCATCTTTGCGTTCCTGTTTACCGACTTGTTCGATACGTCCGGGACGTTGATCGCGGTGGCTCACCGCGCCGGACTGCTGGACGAGCAGGGTCGCCTGCCCAGGCTCCGGAGGGCTCTGGTTGCCGATTCGCTGGCGACCGTTTTCGGCGCGGCTGCCGGAACCTCGTCGGTTACCTGCTACATCGAGAGCGCATCCGGTGTGCGGGCCGGCGGACGCACGGGACTGACCGCCGTGGTGGTCGCATTGCTCTTTGTAGCGGCGTTGCTGTTTTCGCCGCTTGCCGCCACGGTCCCCGCCTACGCCACCGCACCGGCGCTGCTGTTCGTGGCCTGTCTGATGATGCGCAGCTTTGTCGAGGTCGATTGGAACGACGTTACGGAATACGTGCCGGCCGCGGCGCTGGCCATGACCATGCCGTTCACGTACTCGATCGCCAACGGGCTTGCGATCGGGTTCATAAGCTACGCGGCGGTCAAGTTGCTGAGCGGCCGGTACAAGGCCGTCAAGCCGGCGGTCGGCGTGCTGGCGGTGCTGTTCATCTGCAAGTTCGTCTGGATCGGATAGCTGACACACGCTGGCTGCTAACGCATGGTCCTCGCCTCGGCAGCCGTCGCGCACCGTATGCAGCGATCGGCGAACGGGTGGGCTCGTAACCGCGCCAGCGGAATGTCCTCCCCGCAGTCCACGCAGATTCCGTAGGTCTCGTTCTCCATCTGGGCCAGGGCGCTGGCGACCTTGCTCAACTCGCGCCGCGTTTCGTTGCCGAGCGCATCGACCACCTCGGCGTTTTCCAGTTCCTGCGCCTGTTCTTCGGAGTCCGCGCTGTGTCCGGCGGTGATGTTTTGCGTGATGCGCTCCAGCCGGCTTGCCAGTTCCTGGCGTTTGGCAATCAGCACCTCTTGTATTTCCGCGTAGTCCCGGTTCAATTCTTGCTCCTGCCACCCGGTTGGCAATCTTTTCCGGCATAGGCAGTCGATCAGACCGGCCGCCATCCTGCAGGGTTGTGGGCCACCGCCGCCGTAAATTGAATTATCCCCTACCGGATACTATAGTCCCGAGACGGTGTCCGAGGCCATCCAATGGTGACGAATATGACGCATGCGCTCCCCGTA
This sequence comes from Gammaproteobacteria bacterium, assembly GCA_022820625.1. Classification (GTDB taxonomy): domain Bacteria; phylum Pseudomonadota; class Gammaproteobacteria; order Steroidobacterales; family Rariloculaceae; genus UBA6522. The sequence goes on from JAJEFE010000093.1 coordinate 12,733, forward strand.
CCGCAGTCTTTGCTTGTGCCCTGCCTTGCCGTTCTGGCTGGCCTCGCGGCGGCTCTTCCGGCGCAATCGCAGAGCCCAAGCGCCGAGGAAATCGGTTTGAATATCGCCACCGAAGCTCGCGAAAAAGGCCGGGGGTTCGGCAATTTCACGGCTCGCCAGACCATGCTGCTGCGCAACAAGCAGGGACAGGAGAGTCGCCGTGAATTGCGCGTAAAGGTGCTTGAGATCGAAGGCGACGGCGACCGCAGCCTGTTCGTTTTCGACGAGCCGCGCGATGTGGCCGGTACCGCGATGCTCATCCATGGCCACACGGATGCGGCAGACGACCAGTGGCTCTATCTGCCCGCGCTGACCCGGGTCAAGCGCATCAGTTCAGCGAACCGTTCGGGCTCCTTCATGGGTAGCGAGTTTTCCTATGAGGACATGAGCGTTCCGGAGGTGGAGAAATTCACTTACCGGTATTTGCGCGACGAGCCCTGCGGCGAATTGACCTGTACGGTTGTCGAGCGTTTCCCCACGGAGGAGCGGTCGGGTTACCTCCGGCAGGTCGTATGGCAGGACAGGGACGAACTCAGGGTGTGGAAGGTGGAGTACTTCGATCGCAAGGACTCGCACCTGAAGACGCTCACCCTGGCCGACTATGTGCTGTACCAGGATCGCTTCTGGCAGGCGAGCGAGCAGAACATGATCAATCACCTTACCGGAAAGAGCACTCTTTTGACTTGGTCGGACTTTCAATTCGGAGCGGAAATCGACGAAGCGGAGTTCACCCAGACGGGCCTGAGGCGAGCGCGCTGATACGGCGTTATTACGCTGATGCAGAACTAGCTCGGCCTGCGTGTCCGTATCCCTCCTCAAGCGTTCCGGGAAACTGGGGTTAGCGCCTTCGGCGTACATCGAGACCTACGCGAAAGCCAGGCTGGTTGCGCGAAATCGGGCCGACAACTACATTCGCCACACGAGGATCGGGGACCCCGCACTCGACCCGGTCATGGAGGAGTTGTCCTCCATGCGTCCCGCCGACCTGCACCGATACATCGAGGCAGGCATCGAACGGCAGCCCGACGTTCTTCGCAAGGCGCCCCGGTCGCTGCGCCATTTTTTCGACGGTCTCGAGGATCCTCCCTGGCTCGACCACGAGGCGTTTCGTCCCGGCACACGCGCGTTCAGCACCAACGCCGACCTGATGCTCGTGGCCTTCGTCGCGGGTGTGCTGGTGGAGGGGTTCTCCACGCTGATCGCAAAATCCTTCAACACCACCAAGCGCGTGGCGGCAACCAAGCGGCGCCTTCAGCAGAACAACCGGCAGTTGGTGGATATTTTTTTCCCGGGCGGATTGGATCGGGATGGCGACGGCTGGAAACTGTCCACGCGCGTGCGCTTCGTGCATTGTCGCATCAGGACCCTGTTGGCGCAGTCGGACGTCTGGGATCACGAGGCCTGGGGAACCCCGGTCAGCGCTGCGCACCTGGGACTGGCGATCGCGGTGTTTTCCAAGCGTCTGCTGGACTACTCCATGAAGGTGGGCGCTGCGTACACGGCCGAGGAGAAAGCCAGCGTGCTCGCCGTGTGGCGCTACGCCGGCCACCTGATGGGGATTCCGGAGTCGATTCTGTATACCGACGGAGCGGAAGCCGAATCCATCTACACGGTCGGGTTCATGTGCGAACCGCCGCCGGACGAGGATTCGGTGGAAATGGCGCACGCGCTGATCAAGTCCATCCCGGCGGTGGCGGGCATCACGGACCCGGTAGAAAAAAGAAAAACGACGGCACTGGCTTACCGGCTTTCGCGCGCGCTCATCGGAAACACGCGCGCCAGGCAGTTCCGGTATCCATGGAGTCCTACAGTCGGCGCGTTGTTTCTGTTTAAACTGAAGCAACGCATTCAAAGGAAGTTCAAGAACACCCAATTGGTCAGATCCGGCAATTTCTCCCAGCTTCTGGAAATATCGGTGTACGACGAGGGTGGCCTGAGCTACAGGATGCCCGACCATATCCATGCTTCGAAATCAAGCGAGTGGTGAACGATTGATGGACGACCTCCCAGGGAAACTTCGCGCTCCGGCGCACGACGGTCGCAGCCGAAAGTGTCCAGGACGATGACGCCGGAGAAACTCGACAGAATCTTCGATCTGATTCTGCGGCGACCGTGGGTGACGGTAGCGCTGGCGGCGGCCGTGATGGCCGCCATGACCGCGGGCGTTCGTTTCATCACCGTGACCAACGACTACAGAATTCTCTTCGGCGAGAACAATCCGGAACTCACCGAGTACCAGGCGCTGGAGGACACCTACGCCGAATCAAACAGGGCGCTGATCGCGGTCGCGCCCGCACAGGGCAGCGCATTCACCCGCGAAACCCTTGGCGCCATCGAGGAGTTGACGGAGGCAGCCTGGCAGGCGCCGTACTCGAGCCGCGTCGATTCGCTTACCAACTATTCCCACAGCGAGGCGTTCGGCGATGACCTGACCGTCGGACCGCTCGTGGACGGCGCCGAATTCCTGAGCGACGAAGAGTTGGCGGAAGTCGAGACGATCGCATTGAACTCCGTGGAAACCGCCGGACGGCTGGTTTCGCGCGACGGAAGCGTGGGCGGGGTGGTGATCAACTTCTTCCTCCCCGACCCGATGGACACCGCAGTGGTCGAAATCACCGACTACCTGAACGCACTGCTTGACGAGGCCCGCGCCAGTCATCCGGACATCGACTACTACCTGACAGGCGACGTGGTCATGCACCGCGCCTTCGCCGACGCGACCCAGGACGACCTGCGCAGGCTCATGCCCATCGTATTCGTCGTTATTGTCACGGCCGCCGCCATTCTCCTGCGTTCGGTGCCCGGCACATTGGCCATCGTGATCGTGCTCATGTTTGTCGTGAACACGACCCTGGGGCTGGCCGGCTGGCTGCGCACGGAATTCAGCCCCACCAACGCCGGTGTGCCGATCATCGTCATGGCCATCACGGTCGCCTATGCCGTCCACATCGTGTCGATCACCCTGCTGCGCATGAGTCAGGGACTGGACAAGCGGGAGGCGATCGCGGAATCGCTCCGGCACAACGCCACGCCCGTGTTCCTGACCTCGCTGACCACGATCATCGGGTTCCTGAGCCTGAACGCCTCCGATTCGCCCCCGTTCCATGTGCTGGGCAACCTGGTGGCGTTCGGCGTGTTCTGCGCTTTCTGTTTCTGCATGGCGCTGCTCCCCGCGGTCCTCTCGCTGCTGCCGCTGAAGGCGCGGCGCCTGCGCGAGGACAAACCGCTCTTTTTCGACCGGCTGGCTACCTTCGTGATTGCCCGACGCAACGTTTTGCTGTGGTCGGTCGGCGCCATCGCGGTCGTCCTGATCATGGGCATTCCCCGCAACGAAATCAGCGAAACCTGGACCCGCTACTTCGATGACCGTTTCGAGTTCAGACGGCATACGGATTTCGTCATCGAGAACCGAGCCTCTTGCGCTGTTCGGAAGCCTTTGATCGATAAAGGTTTCGAGCAAGTCCAAAAAGAACTTTACCCCAGGAATCGGCGGTTTTGGCGGGATTTTGGGCCGTTTCCGGTCTCGGCGCCGGATTTTCACCCCAAGC
>JAJEFE010000100.1 GCA_022820625.1 Gammaproteobacteria bacterium
CGGCAACCAGTCCCTCATATCGGACGGCAGCAACAAACCCTGATCCGGATGATAGGGACGAAACGTCGTCGGCATCGCAATCTCCCACAAACTGCGACACAATTATCTCATTAATTTCCTACGGCGCAGCCTCCTAGGGCCCGCTTTCCATCACTTCGACCTGCAGTCCCTCTCGCGCGCCGGGCAACGTGCCGACGACGACCCCCTCTCCGCTGTCGAATGCCTCGACCACCAGGCCCGCACTCGTGCGCCCGATCGCCCGGGGCGCCACGGAACTCAGGGCGCCATCGCTGACGATCCAGACCGTATCCCTTTCCTGCAGGACGGCTTCGGGCAGCACATACACGTTTTCGAACGCGGGCCCGTCGATTTCGACCGCCACGAACGTGTTCGGCAGGGGCAGCGACTCCGTCGGCTGATCGCCCGAAAAGTCGAAGAACACCGATGCCAGGCGCGTCTGCGGCGCGAGTACGGAGGAAACTCGCACGATTTCCGCGTCGTATACGGCCGAATCCGCATAGACTCGAGCGGTGCGCCCGATTGCCGGCTCCAGGTAGTCCAGGTCGTCCAGGCTGACCGGTGCGTCAACCTCCAGGCCGTCGGGCCGATAAACAACGCCCATGATCGCCTGGGCGTCGACATACTCCTGGGGACCGACCAACTCCCCGACACTCGTATCGGCCGCGATGACCCGCACATCGTACGGAAGCGAAATTTCGGTTCGGCTGAGTTCAAGCTCGGCCAGCCCCAACGCCGCCCGGGCGCTCTCCAGTGCAGCCTGCGCCGCACTGCCGCCCTGGGCCGCCACTCTGGCTTCGGCCTCGGCGACCCGGCCTTGAGCCGCCGCGACCTGTAGTTCGTACTTTGCCGGATCGATCCTGACTATAGGTTCGTTCGCGGCGATCGTTCCCCCGTTGCTGAAGTTCGGGGATACCCAGCTTATGCGGCCTTCCACCTCTGACATCACCGACACGCGATCCTGCGCTTTCACCGTACCCGTCAGCTCGACCGCAAGCGACTGCGAGGTCGGTGTCGGCTGGATGACGTTGACGACAGGATTGCCCGACGCGCTCCCGACACCGGAACCAACATCCAGTTCCACGCGGGTCGGAGCCCGCGCAAAGTACAGGGCGACAATCACCACGACCAGTATCAGAGCTGGCTGTGCGTACCCGAGCCACTTGCGGCGGTCGGTACTTTCGGCTGGTTCGTTGGACATGTTGGTTTCCGGTGCCCGTTGGAGTGCTAGGTTGTTGGTTGTTCTAATGTTTTGTGCATAACCGCGACCAATATCTCGCGCCTACCGCAGTGAGAATACCCTTAACGGCGGTTCGATAAAAGCGAGGGGCTGATTTGGCCATTGGCTTGTTGGAATTCCGGATGATACGCCATCGACCGGCTGACTCAAGGGCAGGTCCATGTTTCTTTAAGGATCATCCCGATTGTCGGTTCCCGCGCTAGCGAAAATCCCGCGATTGCGTCGGCAATTCTCCCAGCAGCCCGCTGTGGTCGCTGAGTTGCCTGGCGACGATGTGCACCACGGCGCCCTCCCGTTGGACCTCGCCATGGACACCCAGCAACGTCGCGCCCAGCAGAACCTGCCGCTGCCGTTCGGCTACCCGCTCCCACACCACCAGGTTCAGATACCCCGTCTCGTCCTCTATGGTCACGAAGATGACGCCGGAGGCGCTGGAGGGCCGTTGGCGCGTGATCACCAGGCCCGCGGCATGAACGGCGGCGCCATTGGGGAACTGCAGCACCTCGCCGGCGGGCTGCAAACCCACCGAGGTCAGCCGGTCCCTGAGCAACGCCAGGGGATGGCGGCGCAGACTGAGGCCCAGATGCTGGTAGTCGGCCAGGACTTCCTGACCTTCCGTCGGCGCCTTCAGCATGGGAATGCCCTCGGCGATGCGGGGTTGGCCGAGCAGCGGCGTCGGTTTCTCCACGCCGGCAGCATCCCAGTGGGCGCGGTGGCGGTTCCTCGCCAGCGACTCCAGTGCCCCGGCGCCGGCCAGCACCTCCAGCTCATGGTTGCCGAGCTGCGCCCGTTCCGCCAGTTCCGGCACGGATCCGAAGGCATTGCCGGGTTGCGAATCCCCGAACCGGGCGTCGCTGTGCCGAACATTCCCGGACCGGGCGTTCACCAGCCGCTCGGCGGCGCGCTCCGCCAGGCCCTTGACCCGGTTCAACCCCAGCCGCAATACCGGCCGGCCGGTTGCATCGCGCTCCAGCGTCGACTCCCAGCCGCTACAGTTAACATCCACCGGTCGGACTTCCACCCCATGCTCCCTGGCGCAGCGGACCAGTTGAGCCGGAGCGTAGAAGCCCATGGGCTGACTGTTGAGCAGCGCGCAGAAGAAAACCGCCGGCTCATGGCACTTGAGCCAGGCAGAGACATATGCCAGCAACGCGAAGCTCGCGGCATGGGACTCCGGGAAGCCATAGTCCCCGAAGCCCTTGATCTGGTTGAAGATCCGTTCGGCGAATTCCGGCGAATAACCGCGCTCGGCCATGCCGGCCTTCAGACGGCTTTCAAAGCCTTCCAGCCCGCCCCGCCGCTTCCAGGCCGCCATAGCCCGGCGCAGCCGATCCGCCTCGCCCGGCGTAAAGCCCGCCGCCACCATGGCGATCTGCATGACCTGTTCCTGGAAGATGGGGACTCCCAGCGTCCGCTCCAGAACCCGCTTGATCTCGGGGCTGGGATAGGAGATGGGTTCTTCGCCGTTGCGCCGCCTGAGATAGGGATGGACCATGTCGCCCTGGATGGGTCCCGGCCTGACGATGGCCACCTCGATGACCAGGTCGTAATAGCACCGGGGCCTCAAGCGCGGCAGCATCGCCATCTGCGCGCGGGATTCGATCTGGAACACCCCCACCGTATCGGCCTCGCAGATCATGTCGTAGACCGCCGGGTCTTCCGCGGGGAGGCTGGCCATGGTGTACTCGCGGCCGCAAAAATCGCGGATCAGTTCGAAGCTGCGGCGAATCGCGCTCAACATCCCAAGGCCAAGCACATCCACCTTCAACAACCCCAGGTCCTCCAGGTCGTCCTTGTCCCACTGGATGACCGTGCGGTCCTCCATGGCTGCGTTTTCGATGGGCACCAGTTGACTCAGCAGCCCCCGGGAAATGACGAATCCGCCCACGTGCTGGGAAAGGTGGCGCGGAAACCCCACCAGTTCCGCCACCAGGCCCATGAGACGCCGTATGACGGGCGCCTTCGGGTCGAATCCCGCATCGCGGATCTGCTGCGCGGCGACCTTCTTCCCGTCCCACCACTGCACCGACCTGGCCAGAGCGCCGACCTGCACTTCTTCCATCCCCAGGGCCTTGCCCACATCCCGGACCGCACTTCTTGTCCGATAGGTGATGACCGTGGCGGCCAGCGCGGCACGTTCGCGGGAATATTTCCGGTAGATGTACTGAATGACTTCCTCGCGGCGTTCGTGCTCGAAATCCACGTCGATATCGGGCGGTTCATTCCTTTCCCTGGAAATGAACCGCTCCATGAGCACCTCCATGCGGGCGGGATCGACCGCGGTGATGCCCAGGCAGTAACACACGGCCGAATTGGCCGCGGAACCGCGTCCCTGGCAGAGGATGCCCCGGCCGCGGGCGAAACGGACGATGTCGTGAACGGTGAGGAAGTAGGCCTCGTAGCGAAGCTCGCCGATGAGCCTCAGCTCGTATTCGACGAGTTCCCTGACCCTGGCCGGCGCGCCTCCCGGCCAGCGCCAGCGCATGCCTTCTTCGGTGAGATCGCGCAAGTAGCCGGCAGGCGTTGTCCCCTCCGGAACCAGTTCGCGAGGATACTCATAACGCAGTTCGTCCATGGAGAAATCGATGCGTTCGGCGACCGCGAGCGTCTCCATCAACAGGCGCCGGGGGTAGATCCTGGCGAGTTCCCCGATGGGCCTCAGGAAACGCTCGCCGTTGGAATACAGCCCGAAGCCCATCTTCTGCAGCGGTTGCCCGAGGCGAATGGCGGTGAGCGTATCCTGCAGCCTGCGGCGCTCGCGGCAATGCATGTGGACGTTGCCGCTGGCGAGCATCGGCAGGCCCAGCTTCGCCGCAACGCGCCGCCATCGGGCCAATAACGCCCGATCCCTTCCCGTCATCAGCAACTCTGCGGCCAGCCATAGACGGCCAGGGAAACGCTCCTTGAGCCAGGCGCCTTCCCCCAGGTCGGCAGCTTCCCCCGATGACGCTCCCGGCAACTCCTCCGGCGACTTCTTCGGCAACCACAGGACCAGGCATTCCGAAGACGCCAGGTAATGCTCGAAGTCTTGCCCGGTCAGGCGATAGGCGCCCTTTTCGGCCGCCCGCCTGCCATGGCTGATGAGCGCCGAAAGCTCCCCGTAGGCTGTGCGATTCGGCGCCAGCACGACGGTCTCGATGCCCTCTTCCAGGCGAAACTCGCTGCCGATGATGAGTTTCAGGGGCAGCTCCTTCGCCGCCGTATGGGCCCGTACCACACCGGCCAGGGAGCACTCGTCGGTCAGCGCAAGGGCCGCATAGCCCAGTTCTGCGGCCCGCTCCACCTGCTCCCGGGGATGAGACGCTCCGCGGAGAAAGGTGAAGTTGCTCAGGCAGTGCAGTTCGGCATAATCGGGAGATTGCGCCGGGCCGGCGGTCGCCGTGACGGATCGGCGAGAGGTGCCGGCCGGATTGCCCTCATATCCCCCCGATATGCGGCCGGGCTCAACCGAAGATTCCATGCAGATACCAGTCACCGCGGCCAGAGCGGCGGTCCCGAAACACCCACAGCCGTCTGCCCCGGCTGCCGCGGGCGACGTAGTAGTCCCGGCTGGTATCGAGCCCCTCCCACCAGCCGGCTTCAATCCGCTCCGGGCCGGACTCCAGCCGCAGGTGCCCCCACTCCCCATCGGCAGCCGTGACGCTAACCGGCATGGGCAGCAGCCACAGGGGCCGTTGCGGGTATCCCGGAGCCGTCGCCTGACGGGCCGGGCGGCGTCCGGCCGGAATACCGCCTCGATGATCCGGGATCCCCCTGCCCACGGCTGCGAACCCGGCCCAAGGATCCCTCACCTCGCTCCACGCCGCCTCGGGCCGATGATTCTCGGCCAGTCCGAGCCCATGGATATCCTCCGCGCTGAAACGCGTTTGCAAGCGGGCGATCAACTCGCCCAGGGTGGTCTCCGACGCACGATCCGGGCAAGCCGGAAACAATCCCGCATTCAGCCCCGCCATGGGAGTGATTTTTCCCGTCGTCAGGCTCAACGCGGTGACCGGGGCGGGCAGCGAGAGGGTTTCCAGCCGGGTCAGGAAAAGATCGATGATTTTCCGCGATTCATGGGTCGGCACGACCTGGCTGATGCGCACCATCGTCGCCGGCCGGCGCAAATGGCGGAACCCGTACCGGCAGCTTGCGATCTGCGCCTGATGCCCGTGGAGCGCCTCGGCAAGCCGGAGAATGAGCCTTTTCCCCGCTTCGGCGATGACTTGCGGCGACGTCACCTCTTCCTGAAATTCCACCACGGAACTGAAACGCCGGTCTGGGCGGAATGCGGTCCTGAGATCCGGCTGCCGGCCCAGGGACCGGTCGAGATCGTCCAGGCAGCGCTGCCCCACTCGCCGAACCAGGCCGTCACGGGACAACCGCAGGCAGTCGCCCACTGTCCCCAGGCCCATCTTCTTCAACAGCCTTCGAGTGGCTTGCGGCCACCCCGTAACATGCAGCGGCAAGGCGCCCAGAAAGCCCGCCAGCCGCTTTGTCGACAGCACGTCCTTCCGGCCGTCGCGAGCCAGCCAGAGCGCGGCCAACGCCGTGGGCGCCGCGCACAGATGAGCCGACAACCGGCGCCGGCCCAGTTCCCTGTCGAGCGCTTCCTCGATCGAATCAAGGCCTCCCCACAATCTGAGACTGCCGCCAACTTCCAGGACCAGGGCCTGGGGCGGCTCCAGGCTCACCAGCGGCGTGATTCTCCGCATCCAGCACGCCAGGGAGACGAGTTCCCGGTCCTCAACTTCCGGTAGGTGAACCGCGATCCACAACCGGTTCGGCCGGGACCCTGGAGAAAGCGAAGGTCGCGGGGGTGGGGAGGTTTCCCCGGGGTAAAGGGCTCTGAGCGGCTGCGCCATGGAGAACTAATCTTCCCGATCATCCCGATGTGGGCCAGCCCGGCCATCATCCCCATGCGGGCTACCCTCCCTGCCGCGCCCGGCATCGCCTTGACACCGGTTTCCAAGGCGAACCGAAACCACGCCGGAGCGCCCGCCACGGCACTTGAGGATTTCGATTCGGGTCTGCTCGCCGATGGCCGTGAGGCGCATTCTCAATACGGCGGGCGATCGCTGGCGCGATGCATCGGGCGGCCGAAACAACACCGTCCAGCACCGCCCTGCTTCGGCGGCCAGTTGCAGCCGCCTGAGCGGAACCTGGCCCACTGAGCGCGCCCAGGCCAGAACGACCCCACAGGAACCGAAGCGCAGGGCCTGCTCCGTGGCCCACAGGATGTCCCGGTTTCCACGAGCGTCGGCGCGTCCGCGCACGATGAGTACCCGGTCCAGGCCGATGCCGTGACCGTGCAGGGCCGGCGCATGAGGAATGAAGGGCGGCGCGACCCAGACGATGCAGCCGGTACCGCCGTCCCGCCCCAGGCGCGCCAGAGCGGGCATCAACAGGCTGAGTTCGCCGATGCCGTAATGTTCCGTCAGGATCTCTGTCAGCCCCGTGGCCGGCCAGCCACCACCCGGCAAATGGCGGTCCAGAGCCTCGAAGCCGGTGGGACGGGCCCTCCAGGAAGCACAACGCTCCCCCGCCCGCCAGACGAGGGGATGATCGATGGGTCGTTGGACACGCTTCCGGCCCCCGGGGTCAGCAGTGCTTTCCGCACGCGCCGCCGCGACGAACCTCGGTGAAACACCCGGGCCGGTCACTGGACTGCAACCGACTCAAACGGTATTGCGCATGACCCCGACCACGATGCCCTCGATGGCCATCTCCTGGGTCTTGAGATCGACCCGGATCGGGTCGAAATCCGGGTTCTCCGGCATGAGCCACACCTGGTGTCCGTCCTGGCGATAGCGCTTCACGGTGACTTCGTCTTCCAGGCGGGCCACCACGATCTGCCCGTTCCTGATATCCACCGAGCGGCGCACCGCCACGAAATCGCCGTCCAGGATGCCCGCATCCCGCATGCTCATGCCGTGTATCCGCAGCAGGAAATGGGGTTCCGACCTGAAAAAGGCCGGATCGATGCGGTAGCGGGCCTCGATATGTTCCTCGGCCAGCATGGGCGCGCCGGCCGCAACCCGGCCCACCATGGGCAACCCCATTTGCTCGGGCAAGGGGTCCCGCAAGCGAATTCCCCGGGAAATGCCCGGCAACAGTTCGATGACCCCCTTGCGTTCCAGGGCCCTCAAGTGTTCCTCGGCCGCGTTCACCGAACGGAAGCCCAGTTCCCGGGCGATTTCCGCACGCGTGGGAGGCATGTTCGACCTCAAGATGGCCCTTTGAATCAGGGATAGGATTTCTTTTTGCCGCGCTGTCAGTCCATGCATGACGATCACTGTATATAAATACAATAACTGTCATTGTATACAGTGGCTCGACAAAATCAAACCCACGCCTCGTGGCGGCGCGTCAGGCCCGCTCCGAATCGGCAAGGACCTGCGGACCGGGACACCGAGCCTCTTGCGCTGTTCGGAAGCCTTTGATCGATAAAGGTTTCGAGCAAGTCCAAAAAGAACTTTACCCCAGGAATCGGCGGTTTTGGCGGGATTTTGGGCCGTTTCCGGTCTCGGCGCCGGATTTTCACCCCAAGC